>JBILLF010000024.1:0-24401 GCA_044376225.1 Patescibacteria group bacterium
TAACCTTCCGAAGGCCCAGGACAAAGACGGACTGCGCCGGTCGTGCGATATCGACCCCCCAGAGCTCGGCCATGGCATGAAGATCGTTGAACTCAGGGAAGCGGACGTCAATCATCAGGCCGACGCCAAAGGTGCCGCTGGCATAGGGGAAGCGGAAGGAGCTGCCCAATGATCCGAGATTCACGGTGTAATCGTCACGGCCAAAGGATTTGGAAAACAAGACCGTGCTAACGCGTGAGCGGGTGCCTGTAAAGGTGCCCACACCATAGAGATGTCCGATAAAGTTGACATCGTTGATCCACGACCCGTTGATTCCGATGGCATAGAACTGACGTCCACCTTCGATAAGACCGTTTTCAGCTTGGTACACGGTGGCCTTGAGGTTGACGAGCGAGAACTGTTCGCGCATTGAGAGACCGGGAATGAACGAGCGGGCAAGGACGATACTACCGACGTCAAACAGACCGAAGCCGACAGTCGGTATTGCACCCGAGATGACGCCGATGTAGAAGTCGTTGCCGATCGGCTCAGCCGTCGGGATAACAAAGCCGCGGTTGCGCGAACGATACGCCTGCTCGCGTGTACCGATCCAGGCGATGTCACTGGCATAAATGGTGATGGTCGCAACGGCCATCTTCATCTGAATGCGGGCGCCTTGCTTATCCGTAGAGACATCGGAAACAAAACCCGTCACAACATCACCATTGGTCAGACGGACATAGTACTCAACCTCCGTGTCGATCTCCATTTCTTGAAGAACTGCATCATCGATTGCATACACTGGCAGCGATAGAAGTGCGAACAACATCAGAACGAGAAGTTGCTTTGAAGACACTTTCAGGGGGCTCATGCAACGCCCCCTTCATGCGAGAATGCGAGCTGACCGCAGGCCGCGTCGATGTCGAGTCCGCTTGATGAGCGGATGAACACGGTAACGCCCTCATCGCGCAGCTGCTTGAGAAACCAGTCGAACTTCTCCTTCGACGTCGGGCGGAGCGTCTGGGCAAATCCCTTCGGCTGTGTGAAGTCAATATCGTGGAACGGGATAACGTTCACCTTCGTCGGCATGCGCCGTGCCAGGCGTACCATTCGCTTTACATCATCGATGGAATCGTTGATACCTTCGAAGAGGATGTATTCGTAGGTGATGCTCTTGCGCGTTTTGCGGTAGTAGTACTCGAGTGATTCGATCAACTCGGGCAACTGATACTTCTTGGCGATCGGCATGAGCTGCTCACGCACATCCTGTGTTGTAGCGTGCAGTGACAACGCTAGCTTGATGATGCGTCCTTCGTCGGCCATGCGGATGATGCCCGGCACAACACCTGCCGTGGAAAGCGTGATTCGCCGCGGCGCAACCATCTTGGTGCGCTGATCGGTGAAGATCTCCGTGGACTTCATGACATTGTCGTAGTTGTTCATCGGCTCGCCCATGCCCATGAAAACGATGTTCGTGATCGGCTTCGTGGTGTGCTTCTGCGCTTGAAGAAACTGATCGACGATTTCTCCCGATGTGAGGTTACGCGTGAGCTTAAGTGACGCCGTAGCACAGAACACACAACCGAGGTTGCATCCAACTTGCGTAGAAACACAAAGTGTTAACCGACGCGGGCGTCCGTCTGCTTCGATCATCTCGCTTGGGATCAGAACACTCTCAACCTGACGTCCATCGTAGAGTTCAAAGAGGAACTTGATCGTTCCGTCATCCGAATGCTGCTTTGTCGTCAACCTCACTGATTGAGACCGGAACTCCGTGTCGAGTCGCTCACGCAATGCCTGCGGCAACACCTGGATTGAGGCCGCATCGTCAGCACGCTGGATGTACAGCCCGTCATACACCTGTTGGGCCCGATACCGGCGCTCTCCATGCTCGATAAGGAGCTGCTCAAGGTCGGGCAAGGGGCGCCCCTTCAGCTCAATGGGCCCGGCAACAACATCACGTTTGGCGGTTGACATGTAGCAAAGTTACGGACAGGTGACGGGTGACGAGTGACGAGTGACAAGTGACGAGTGACAAGTGACGAGTGACAAGTGACGAGTGACAAGTGACGAGTGACGAGTGACGAGTGACAAGTGACGAGTGACGAGTGACGAGTGACAAGTGACGGGCCATCGTCGCCCCGGCCAGGATGAAGGCGTCTTTCCGTAACTCCGTCATTCCGTAACTCAGCAATTCAGTAATTCAGTAACTCCGTAATTCAGTAACTCCGTACCTCAGTACCTCATCTTGTACACCCGATGAAACAGGAAGCTATGTGGCAGCGTCAGTGCGCTGAGAGCCACGAATAGAGCAACGAGTCCAGATGTCTGAGGCATGAAGAACATTGCAAGACCGATACCTGCAAAGGACACCAGAGAGAGCGGAACGGCGGCAATGATCAGCTTCTGCCATGGCCAAGGGAAACGTCCGCCGAGTTGATGACGCAGGTCGTTCATACTCGTCAGAGCGTGAATGACCGTGAAGTACCAGGTAAAGGCCAGCAGTGAATCGGTGCTGTAGGCAAGTGCCACAATGATCGCACTTCGAATGAGTCGAAAGCGGATGACCGGAGCCGATACCATTGCCGGAATGATCATCACCATAACGGCCCCAGCAATACGGTACGTGTCGAACCTGAGGAACAGACCTGGATCGATCGGCTGGCGAAGAAGCTCCTCGATAATGGGGCGAGTTGACGCTGCGCGTGGATCGATCAATAAGACAAGAATCGATGCACCGTAGATCAGAGCACGAGCCCAGTGCATCGGTCCGGCGTTCGGAACGTCACAGTCGCCAAAGTGCCAGGCTGAGTTGAGCAAAAACAGTCCCAGCATCAGTGATGGAGATAGCCACCACACCGCCATCACCAGCACTGTAGAAGCGATGTAACCGAGAAGATCTGTGCTACGCCTGCCCCCTTGCACTCCCATCATGTGGTGATCGAGCGCTCCATGCGGGATACCCAGCAGGCCAATGGCAAGCCCCAACACCAGCGGTGAGGATGCTTGACCCAGTTGCTGCATCACCATGACGGCAATAGCACTACCCAGGACGATCAACGTCGACCGATTGCCCGCAGGAACGGAAGCCATGGTAAACTCCAGAAAATCAATAGCTCTTCACGTAGGTGGGTCTCTTCGTCGAGAAATCGCAGAATGCGCTCAATTGGATTGCGCTCAAACAGCGTCCACAAGATCTGTGGAACAACTTCAGGCTCGTCACGTATGATCCGCAGTAGCAGCCGGTCGTACCAGTCGAATCGACGAGGGGAGGGGGCTGGCGACTCAAACACTCCGGTATGTGAGTATCGATTCAGCATTGCCTTTGCATCTCGAACGCATCGGGCCACAGTGTAGCCGGTGGTCGGCTTTGTAAGACCCGCCGCCGCACCGATGGCGATCCATGATTCTCCGCGGCGGCGTTGCGGGATCCGATCGCACATTGGGATCGCACCGGTCTCGGTGGCAATGATCCGGTAGTCATCGACACGGATGATGTCTGTCAGGTATGCTCTCAGCCGGACCTCATACTCCTGCTGTGGCCATGTCCGTTCGGAAAACACCGTACACTCTACCAGAGCCTCGGTTGTCGAGTAGGGTAACACGTAAACAAAACAAACGCCACCTGACTGGTCAACACGAAAGTCCATCATCGTTGCAATGCCGGCCTCGAAGACGGGCGCTGTGGTCTTAACGCGCCAACCATGAAAATGCTGCAGAAGAGAAACACTCGCGGGACGGAGTACGCGCCCGTTCGGTCGACTGTCAAGCGACACGGTACTCATTGGATCCGGCATCGATGCATCACCGATGACCCGCTCGATCCCAATTCTCTTATCTGTCAATGCACGTAGAGACGCTGCAGTGTATTGACTGTATCGTAGCCGTCCGAGGTCACGGACGAATGTGCCGTTGCCATATCCAAAGCGCAGCATAGTCCACTCTGCCACGACGGCATCATGAATCGGTGTTGATGGGTCACCCCACACGCAGAGAGTCTTCTCTGAAAGGTTGTGATCGAGATCCCGCATCGTAATGCGCAGATTCTCCGCACCGAGCACTTCCGCAGCGACTATTGAATACACGTGCGCTGCGACGCCCCCTCCCATGAAGTATAGTTTTTGTGGGTCGCCCATTGTGTAAGAACATAGCCGACATCAGCACACCAGCTGTGATACGTCTGAGACAACGTCACCACAACACACACAAATGGCTGCCATGTGTCAGTATTACTACCTCTTCATTGTATCATGGTGGATAAATAGGGTTGGTTTTGAGCGTCAACAAATCAAACTATCAAATAAGTTATGGGTATCGGGAACTCTGATAACTGTCTGCACGGTTGTCTCCTTATCGACACTTCGTCCGGTTGCTTCATGCTGCATGCGTCTCGATGCTGCGGTTGAAACACACGAACAATGTGCCGACCAACGGCGTTTCGTTTGTGGTCACTTTGGGGAGTTCTTCGATGACCAAATCTCTACGCGTTGCCCTTTGGGCAGCAGTTCTTTCGTGCATGGGAGCAAACACAGCCCTTGCAGCCAACGGTGTGTTGAGTCCGAACGACTATATCGGATTCACGTTCTTTACGGGGTACATGGCGATGTTCGCCGCCTCGGTCTTCTTCTTCTTTGAGCGCGGCCGCGTAGCCGACAAGTGGAAGACGTCTCTGCTGATCTCCGGTCTGATCACGATGATCGCCGCTGTTCACTACTTCTATATGCGCGGCGTGTGGCTCGATACCGGAACGTCGCCAACACAGTTCCGCTACATCGACTGGACCCTTACGGTTCCCCTGATGTGCGTAGAGTATTACCTACTGCTCCGTCCAGCCGGCGCTTCTAGCAACATGATGTGGCGCCTCATCCTGGGCGCAGTCGTCATGCTCGTTGCTGGTTACTACGGCGAAGCCGTCCAGCCAGACAAGAACGTGATGTGGGGTATCATCTCCACCATCGGTTGGGCCGGCATCATCTATGAAATCTACATGGGCGAAGCAAGCAAGCTCGCCGGTGCCTCTGACAACCCTGCCGTCAAGGCCGCCTTTACGCAGCTGCGCTGGTTCACACTTGTGGGTTGGGCTATCTATCCAATCGGTTACATGCTGCTGCCAGGCAATCTGCTTTCCGGCATGGGTATCGCACCGTCAAACATGGACCTGATCTACAACATCGGCGACGCCGTCAACAAGATCGGTTTCGGCCTCGTCGTGTACGGCATGGCCATCAGCGACAATAAGTAAGACGAAACTCACAGCATTATGCTGGAAAGGGGGCGGAGCGTTATGCACCGCCCCCTTTTTGTTTTATCCGTTGTCAACGAAACTTGCCCCCGCAGGAATGACGATCCGTACTTCAGTAATTCCGTACTTCAGCAATTCTCTCCGCCGTTTCACTGCTCAGTGCAACACCCATACCGTTGCAGCCGAAGGCCACGGTGACGTGTGGACTGATGCGCTCAACGATTGGGTGTTTAGAGGGTGAGAAGCCCATGGTTCCGGCCCAGCGATACTCGATCTTGAGCTGCGGATGCGAAGGGGCAATCACCTCACGCAGGAGTGTTTCGAGAGCCCCCTGTATACTTTCCGTGACGTCGTGCGAGGTTGTGCGCTCTTCTTCAAAGGCGAGATTACGCGCCCCGCCAAGGAGGATTCGATTACCTACTGGACGGAAGTACACGTAGCCCTCGTCGTAGTGGAAGGACCCGGCAAGGGGCATGCCTGGTATAGGCTCGGTAACGAGGATCTGTCCGCGGGCCGGCTGAATCTGGGATGCCTCGCCTGTGGAGACCAGCTCCGGGATCCATGCATTTGTTGCAACGATCACCGCGCCGGCGCGAATCATCCAATCGCCACCCACACTGCGCACACTGATCTCTACGTTGTCATGGCTGTCGGTGATCGATGTCACGTTCGCTCCAGTACGGATCATCACACCGGCGCGCTGTGCCAAGCCCCATAACACCGAGACAAGCTTACCTGAATGCACCGTTCCTTCTACGGGGCTTGTTACCAAGTGCTTGACCTTTGGCGAAAAACCAAAGTTGGCTACGAGGTCATCGCGTTGCTCAAATGTTGTCGCACCAGTAATGGGGCGAAGCAGCTCATTCAATTCATCGATGCGTTCGATCGACGGGTGGTCCTCGAGAAAGATCTCATGTCCCCCATCACGGACATAGCCCACATCATACCCGGCACAGGTCTCGAGCAGACGGCGCAGGCCATCATAGCGACGTCGGACAATCTCCACTGCGGCATCGGTACCCAGGAGATCAAGGTCGGCCGCCACTTCGCTTACGGAGCCAATGCAGGCAAAGCCAGCATTGCGTGTTGAAGCGCCCGTGGGCATAAGCCCGCGCTCGAGCACCACGACACGAGCCGTCGGTTGCCGTTTTATCACGGCGAGAGCCGTTTGAACGCCTACAAGGCCCCCTCCGACGATCACCACGTCGGCTTCAGACCAGGCGTTGACTTCCCAGAATGAGCGCATCTGCGAATCTACGGTGTAACCCTGGCCCCCTACCGCGGTATCTTGTCGTGGTTCCACACTCAACCGGCACACGCCCTCCATGCATGCCCTGATGACCGATGAAGAGCTGTTTGCGCTCGTTCGTGATAAGAACGACGAGCAGGCATTCCGCTCGCTATTCAAGCGCTACGACAAACGGCTCTATGCCTACTGTCTGCGCGCGCTCGGTTCGCACGAAGAAGCGCAGGACATGTTTCAAACGATATCGATGACCGTGTACGACAAACGGACATCGTTCGTCGACGGGTCCTTTGCCGCATGGCTGTTCACCATCGCCCGCAATTACTGCCTTAAGGGGCTGCGCCAGCGCAAGAACACCACGGAATACACCGAGGACCTTCACCACTCCGAAGAGGTCGAACGTCACAGCGGCGACTTCATGCTCCGGGAAGCTCTGCACAAGGCCATCGCCAATCTGCCGGAGGAGTTTCGTGAGGCTCTCGAAATGAAATACTTTGATGATCTCCCGTATGAGGATATCGCCCAAAGCCTTGGCATCACGGTCTCCCTCGCAAAGGTTCGTGTCTTTCGTGCCAAGAAACTCATCCAGCAATCTCTGTCCAGTATCATCAGTGAACTGCAATGACGAATCAGGAACTTCTCGCGGGCTTCCTTGATCGATCGCTCAGCGAAGATCAACTGCTCGAATTCGAACAGCGGCAACTCGAATCTCCCGAGTTCGCGCAGGAGGTGCGCGAGATGCTCACCGTCGAGAACCTGCTTACCGACTCCGCACCCAAGGTGCGTCTGCCTCTTGAATTTCTCGCAATGGTCGAATCCTCTGTGGCCGCTCAGATCATTGCCGGAGCAGCCACGGGCGGAATTCTCGGTACTCTTGCCAAGTTCGGATGGGGTTGGATCGTTGGTGGTACAACGGCCGCTGTCGTTGGTGGTACCGCGTTGTATGTCGCTGCGACACGCACGGACAATGTTCAGCCCGACCCGCGTCCGGCACGGACAACATCGGCTCCGAAAACTCTTGCGCCCCCTGATGTTCCTCAAGCTGAAGCCGTGGCACCGGCGGCTGCGGTTCCCGTAACCATCCGCGAGGTCAGCAAGGTTGATGTCAGCGTCAAAGCCACACCAACAAACTCCGCACTTGATCAGCTCCGGGCTGATTACGAGACCTGCTCGACAACGAATGACCGCGTGCGGTGTGCACAGATCGCGCTACAGATCGGACGCAAACTGCGTCAGACGCAGCGTTCGAGCGAAGCAGAAACCTATCTCACATCTGCCGTAAACCATGCTCGCGCCGCACGGCTGACACAGTTCGAAGTTGATGCCCTCGGGGAACTAGGACTCGTCATGGCCGAGAGGGGTGATGTGCAGCAAGCAGCTGTGTATCTGCAGAAGGCTATCGATCGTGGACAGAGCGCACGAATCGTTACCACGACGTGGTCAACGGCGCTCGAGAACCTGAACCGATAAGCGCATGCCGCGCTGCTCATAGAGTGCCCGCTCCGCGGGTTCGAGACCTCGCATGGTCCACTCGGCCAGTGGGCGCGCAGCATCAGCCCCCTGCCTGAGTGCAGAGCTCTGAAGCGTTCCGCCGTTGCCTGCAAAGGTGAGGATCTCGGTGCGCTTGACGGGACGCGAAGCCGAGGAAAGGGGCGTTCGAGATGTCAGTGAGATGCGGATAGGATCACTCAGCGCATGGTCACCATCGACGTCTTCCACCTGGAGCGTCAGAACTAAGGGCTTTTTGAACGCCGCGTCGGCAACGACATCCTCATTCATATCCCATGCCACCGAAGCAGGCAGCGTGCCGGAACCGGAGAACGTGCGCACCGGTTGGTCATCGGTTAGAGCACTTATCGACCACGACCGCACACCAGCCTCGCTGATAACGTCAGGGAGAAGCTGCAGTCGCGGTAGCTGCGTTTCGATCGTCGATACGGTGAACTCAGTGGGCGCTAGAAGCTCCGGACTGGCCTGATCAATGACAACGGTTGACGGTGTAACGAGTGATGCGTCCTCCGAAGCAGATATCAGACGAGTCTGGATTCGTGACTCACGGATGCCGAACCGCGAAGCCAGGTACGATCTGATTGACGCTATGCGCTCTGCTGATCGGCCATTTTGCTGATCATCAACTACAGCGATAAGCGTGCACGTTGTTGAAGAAAGTCGTTTCATCCGTGCGCCTATCACGTTGAGCACATCGTACTGCCAGTGCGCGGTAGATGTTGCGAAAGAAGCCCCCTCTTTCCATGTGCGGGCTTGCTGAATGCTGAGCAGCTGATATCGTTCAGGGATCTCCGTCGATGCGTTATCAAATACGATGGCCGGAACAAAGCTGACCACACGTCGCGACTCGACGCGCACAGCAGACAGCCGTGCGTCCCGGGTAACCTGACCCTCTTCGTCGATGAACTGCAACTGCAGTGCTGCACGAAGCACCGAAGGGGGCTTGGGGACGGCCATACGGTAGGTCTCACGTCGACGAACAAAACGCTGCTCATTACCCTCAGCATCTATTTGGGTAGCCGTATCGATCGTTGTGTTCATCAGCATCGTCATCGATTCGGCAATCCCTCGCGTCAGTTCGACGAACGTGTCGCGTTCGACGCGCACGCCCAGAACAGCCATGGGCGGCGGAGTATTCACGGTCGGCTGTGTATCAACCTTAGGTGGAACACTGGTTGGTCCGCCCAAGCGGTAGCGCAGACCAACACCAATGGCTACTGATCGCACGTTGAATGCGCCGTCAGTGGTGATCGACGTCAAGGCCTGGGCAAGACTCACTCGTGGCAGCAGAACAAGCGCGCCCGAAGGACTGGCCTTGATCTGGGCCTCGGCGAACATCGAGATCGACGGGATTACGCTGCGCAGGTTAGGAACGCGTCCGCGGGCCGTAACCTGCTCGATGCTCCCATCAACAAAACGCAGCCCCGCGGGATCGGAGAACACCATCGTCTGGTTGAACCGCGACGCCGTAACGGACATCAATGGAAGTCCCACACCAACCGAAAGCCACTGCACGGGTTCGTATCGCAGATACGGCGTTAACCCGGCAAGGGTCATCGTCGTCTGGAGATTGTGCTGCAGCGTTGCGAGAGCAACCCCACCACCATCGATCGCAATCGGAGCGCGCTCAAACGCATCATAGCGTAGCTGAACTGTCTGTACATCCAGTCGCAGTCCCGCGCGCAGTGTCCGGTGCACGGGAAGATCAACACCCAAGCCCGCCGTCAGATTGGTTGCTCCCGAAACAGGATCATAACGCAGATTTCCCGGCGACGCAATTCCTGGTACACTACTGAAGGAAGCCGAAGGGGCTGATGAAACAGCGCCCACCGATGCATCGATGTTCCACGAGGTGTTCTCCTGCTGAGCACACATACCTGTGGTCCACGCAAGAAACAATGCGCACAGCGTGATGTACCTTGCTTGACGGTTCACGGGCGAAGCCTTACTGCACGATAAAGATGCGCACAACGCTCAAGAGAGTACCGCCAAGCTCACTTTCCACGGCTAGCCGGGCAACGTAGGTGCCGCGTGACAACATGACGTCAGCATTGCCCGAGGAAGCCACCGTAAAATCTCGCGCACCAGCTCGGAGCTGCGCCGTCAGATCTGCCGATACAACGCCGGAGGCATCAACGATGATGAGATTCGCACCGTTCGTGGGGAGGTTCCGCACGCGCATGGTTGTTGTCGTGACAACGGGGTTTGGATCAATATCAAGAACAAGAACTCCCTGCAACGGATTGGCCAGACGCGGACGTCCGTCCTGATACCGCCATACGTTGGTGATGTTAACCGCGGCGGACTGATCGGCAAGCCCCTTACCAGAGATGTTGCGAGTAGAGTATGAGGCATTGTCGAGCGTGAGTGATGTTGACTCTGCGTCACCCAGTGCAACCACGAAGACGATCTTCGAGGCAGTGATACCACTACGGTCAATCGTCAGCGGGCCACCATTACTCGCATCGCGTTTGACGGTGAGGATCTGTTTGCCGTCGCGCACAGAGAGCGTCTGCCCGGCCGTGCGCAGCGGAACGAGAACGGTCGGATTGTACGACATGTCGAATGTCAACTCATCCACCTGCTCCGGTATGTCGATCGGACCATCGGCAACAAGCTTTACATCCAGTGTCATCGTGTCGCCGATGCGAACGTCAAACGACGGTGCACTCAGCTCTGGACGCAAGGTATAGGGGCGAGCCTTTGCCGCGCCACGCAAGTACATCCAGGCAGTGTCTAGGCGCTGGCCGCCGCGCAATTTTCGGATGATGCCAACGGTGTCCGCGTAGCGGCCAACCGACGTTGGTGAAAACGAGAACAAAAAGGCCAACGTATCACGTCCGCGGCGAAACGGACCCTGGACCGTGGTCGATCGGAACGGAGCATTCGGCGCACGCGTGTACTCCCATTCGAAGTCATCGGCCGGACCCGACCGGAACAGGACCAATCGACGCGCGGAATCTGCGACGTCAATGATGCCGAAGTCAATGTCCTCTGCCCGCTCAATCCAAAATGCCGACCCGTAGAGTTTGACCTTGATGCGGTTCTCCGATGTCTTGGCAATCTGCGGCTCACGCTCGAGCTCGACCATGTCTTCAACATCACCCGCTCTGGTGGGCTCAAACACTACACGAAGGCGGATCTCTCCGTTACGAATGACAAGGTCCTGGGAATTCGACGTGATCCTGAACGGGGCTCCTGCAGACCTGACGACGTTGTACTGTCCTGTGGGCGTAAGACCACGAATAACAAGGTCCTGCTCTCTCTGTGCCCCAACGGGCATCGGAGGAAAGAACAGCTCATCCGACAGATCGGGCCTCTGGGCTGAGAGCCCCTTGCCAGAGCACAGTAGTAGTGCGATGAGAAAGATTCGGTACGTCATCATGAATACCTATGTCAGGAGAAGTCAGATACCACAACAAGCGGCATCGTTACAACAGACAACCTAGGGCATGGAACCATAAATGGTGCACGAGGTCTGATCCCACTCCTGTCGCACTACCCTGCCCGAGCCGCGCACGCGAACCTCGAAGCCGGCAGCATGGAGTAGGGTGACGGCCTTGCGCATGGAGAAACCAACCACGCCCGGACGGGATGTGCCAGGGCTCGGAGAACGCAGTGTGAGCCGAACCGGTGAGCCCCGTACCAGTCGTGAACCGGGATCAGGCCACTGGTGAACGATCAGTCCAGACGCACCGACAGTGTCACCACGCAGCCCGAGGCGCGCCAATACCGAATCAGCCGATGCGGGCTGTAGACCCCGAACGTCTGGAACAACCACGGTGTCGGACGACGGAACGGCGGAAATGGTTTGCTGCGTCTGCACATCAAGACGAAGCATCGTCATGGTCTTCTGCACCACGCGGTGAAAGACTGGTGCCGCCGTGCTTCCGCCGTAGATGTCGTTGGTAGGGTTCTCCAAGATCACCATCATGGCCACACGGGGCTTATCGGCTGGATAGAATCCGACAAACGAGGCGCGGTAGTTCTTGCGGTCGTAGGCCCCCTGGGTGTAGGCCTGTGCTGTACCGGTCTTTCCAGCGATGCGCAGTCCGGGAATGGCGGCGCGCTTTCCGGTACCATTGCTGACCACGCCCACGAGCATCTCGGTAAGCACGCGGGCTGTTTCCGGACGGATCACCTGACGCACCCGCTGGGGCATGATCTCACGCAGGGTGGATCCGTCTTTGGCCGTGATCGCACGCACAATACGGGGCTGCATAAGAACACCGCCATTGGCGATCGCGGCATAGGCACTTAGGACCTGAAGGGGCGTGGCGCTGACTTCATAGCCGAAGGACATATACATCTTGGTGGACGCATCAAACTGGTTCGGCTTCTTCAGCCGGCCCCGCACTTCACCGGGAAGATCGATCCCGCACGGAATTCCAAACCCGAAGTCACGGACGTACTTATAGAACACCCGATCGTCCAGACGTCGGGCCAGGGTTGCAAAGACCACGTTGCTGGACTGTTCAAGAGCCCCCTGAAATGTAGTCTGCCCAACCGGATGGTCATCCTTGACGATCGCTCCACCTGGCATGAGAAGCTCTCCCGAGCCGCCATCCACCACATCGGTTCGTCCGATCCGTCCCTCTTCGAGCAACGCAGCAGCCGTGATGGCCTTCATGGTCGAGCCTGGTTCGAACTGGTCGGTGATAGCGCGAATACGGATGTTGTCATCCGAGGCAAGATCGAGACGGTTGGGATGAAATGAAGGAAACGAAGCCATGGCCAGAACGTCTCCAGTCGAGGGCTCGATGGCAACCACTGTGCCGCTGGATGCTCCGGCCTCGCGGACGCCGCGCTCAAGCTCCTGCTCAACCACGCGCTGTATCTCAAGATCAACGGTCAGCTGCAGCCCCTGCCCATCGAGCGGGGCCTCGCGTTCAGGGTCGATTCCCGGACGCAGGCGTCCGCGGCCATCGCGTTGCATGACGACGAATCCGCTACGTCCGCGTAGCAGCTCGTTGTACTGTAGTTCGAGTCCGGTCAGGCCGTTGTTGTCCACATCCGTTGTGCCCACGACCTGGGCAGCCAGTGGCCCATGTGAGAAGAGCCGCTTGGGTTCTTTGACCCTGATAAGCCCCTTGATCTTGATAGTGTCAAGAACGGGGTAGAGTACGGTGTTGATGGCCCGGGCGAGCCACACGAAGCGACCCTTGGCATTGCGCATCCGGTCGAGATAGACGTGGGCCGGCTCGCCATCGGCCGAAGCAAGAAGTTGTGCTACAAGTTCACGCTGCTCGATGATCGTCGGATCAACGGCAAAGGACGTCATCTTCATCATCGTTGCAATGTCATGACCGTTACGATCGGTCAGACGTCCGCGCTCGGCACGCAACGGCACCTTGCTTTCATACTGCTTCTTGGCAAGGTCCCGGTAGCGCGCCCCTTCGACAAGCTGGACGAAGAACAGACGTCCGACGACGAGCGCGAACGCCACCGCAAAGGCCAGCCTGAGCAGCCCGGCCTTTACTCGAATCGGCTCATAAGCGCTATCGGGCGTTGTCATTCCTTCTTGGCATCGATCACGGTTGGAGCCTGCTGCGGCGGCACGAGACCCAGTCGTTCCTGAGCAATGCGCGTGATGCGCTGTGCCGACTGTAAACGGTAGGTCTCGGTCTTAAGCGTTTCATTGACGGCCTTCAGGGAATCAATGCGCTTGCTAACGAGCTCTTTGTGTTCGAGCAGTTTGCGTACACTGATAACGTTGCTTACATACAGGAAGGTGAACAGCGCACTGACGATCAGCAGGGCAAAGAAACTCCACCGGTTGAGCAGATTCCGCTGCTGCGCGATCTGCGGTGATTCGTTAACCGGAAGTGGTGATTCAGCCGGCATCATCGCACCTCGGCACCGGGTCCAATGGTGACATCAAGGGGCGATACCAGCGTCAGCTTGCCGTCGGCATTCGAGGCCGCCAGCACCATGCCCTGGGACTCCATGCCCATAAGCTTGGCAGGCTTCAGATTGGCTACCACGACAATGGTCTTGCCGACAACATCCTCCGGAGCATAGTACTTGGCGATACCGGCTAGGATCTGACGCTTCTCGGTGCCAAGGTCCACCTGCAGACGCAGCAGCTTCTCGGACTTCGGCACCCGCTCGGCTTCGAGAATCACGGCTGTGCGCAGCTTGACGGTACCAAATTGATCGATACCGATGAGACCGTCGTCAGCCCCCTGCTCGTTACTCTTCGGTGCCGTGGCAGGTGAGGATGCGGCCTCGGCCGCACCAAGTTTCGACATTTCACGTTCCACGATGTCGTTCTCGATTTTCGTAAATAGAATTACCGGTTCAGCAAGGGGCGAACCAGCCGGAAGAACATGATGGGCAGACTGGGTCCACACATCATCACCCTGGACGCTTTGCCCGGGTGCACCGGTGTTGATGGTAACACCAAGCATGGACTGCATCGATGATGCGGCTTCAGGACAGAAGGGAGCAATGGCGACTGACAAGGTGCGGATGGTCTGCAGGCATACGTTCATCGTCAGGGCACAGTCTTCGGGATTCTCCTTGATGCTCTTCCATGGCGCTTTATCGTTGAAGTACTTGTTGGCCGCCCGGGCGATGTTCATTGCCTCTGTGGCCGCATCACGAAACCGGTATGCATCGAGGTTGGCGGCAACCGCTTGGAGTCCCTCTGTGACCGACGCCGAAAGAGCATGCTCATGATCCCCGGGCATCACGCCAGATGGGATCGACGGCACGCTGCCACCGAAGTTCTTATGCGCAAACGTCATCACACGGTTGACGTAGTTACCGAGAATAGCAGCAAGCTCGTTGTTGGTGCGTGCTTGATAATCCCGCCACGTAAAGTCACTGTCCTTGGTCTCGGGCATGTTCATCGTCAGGACATACCGTACGATGTCGATATGCTGCCGTTCGGGAAACGCCTGTAGATACTGGAGAACGTCAATGGCCCAGTCTCTTGACTTCGAGAACTTGCGTCCTTCGAGGTTCAGAAACTCATTAGCCGGCACGTTCTTGGGCAGGATGTACCCTTCATCAGAACGCGTTGAGAGCAGAATTGGAAAGATGATCGTATGGAAGACGATGTTGTCTTTGCCGAGAAACGCTGTGTACTCGGTCTCGGCATCACACCACCACGTGCGCCACGCATCAGGTTTTCCGTTGTTGCGAGCCCACTGCTTGGTGATGCTGATGTATCCCAGCACAGCCTCAAACCATACATAAAGCACCTTGCCTTCGGCTGAGTCAACCGGCACGGGAATTCCCCATGCCATGTCCCGTGTGGCCGAGCGCGGGGCAAGACCCTGCTTGAGCCATGATCGCGACTGCTGAAGAACGTTGTCCTTCCACTCGCCGGCATGCGATTCGATGTAGTTCTCGCACCACTGCTGAAAAGCGTCCAGCCGGAAGTACCAGTGCGTGGTCTTGCGGACAAGGGGCGTCTTACCTGTGATCAACGAGCGCGGTGACTTCAGGTCCAGCTGGTCGTAGTAGGCCCCGCAGGAGTCACACTGATCACCGCGGGCTTTGTCGTATCCGCAGTTTGGGCAGACACCTTCCACGTAACGATCGGGAAGAAACATTGCTGCTTCTTCATCGTAAAACTGATCGTCTTCCTTTTGTTCAAGAAGCCCCTTGTCCTTCCAAACGAGAAAGAACTCACGGGCTGTTTCAGCATGAATGGGGCTGGATGTTCGGTCGTACAGGTCAAAGGCAATGTCGAGCCCCTTCAGGGCTGCATCATTGGCGTTGTGATAGCGGTCGATGACCGTCTGCGGTGAAACGCCCTCTTTTTCGGCGGCAATGGTAATGGCAACACCGTGTTCATCGGAACCGCAGATGGACAGCGTATCGCGTCCTCGCAGGCGGCAATAGCGGGCATAGATGTCCGCCGGCAACGTCGAACCAACAACATTACCAAGGTGCGTTACACCGCTGGCATACGGCAGGGCAGAGGTTATGAGGTAGCGCTTCACGACGCAATTTACGGTCGGCACGCGCAGTCACCATCACCGGTATGTCTACTCGTACATCACAATATCCGAGGCCACACGCCGGGCGGCTTTATCGCTGGCGATGCGATTCAGCAAGGCCAGCGCGAATTCCAGGGCCGTGCCGGCACCGCGGCTGGTGATGATCTGTCCATCAGATGCAACGCGGTCAAGCGTGTAGGCATACCCCGAAAAAACGCTTGCCACACCGGGGTGCGAAGTAACCACGGCATTTTCGGGCAGAAGCTTGTACTCATGCAGCACGGTCGGGGCGGCGCAGATAGCACCGATTAGGCTCTTGGCGGCAGCATGACGTCGCAGGATCGATTCCAGCGCGGCATTGCGTGTAAAGTTGCTCACGCCCTGCGAGCCCCCTGGCAGCACGATGGCATCGAAGTTCTCATCGTCACCGATATCATCGATCATCACATCGGGAAGCATCCGTGTTCCCCAGGCGCACACGACCACATCTCCATCACCGGCCACGACCACGTCGCAACCTCCTCGGCGCAGCACGTCGATGATGGCCACGGCTTCGAGTTCTTCGGTGCCGTTTGAAATGGGGACAAGGACCTTGGGCATGGATTGTTTCTCCGTTATTCGTGTTCAGCTTCGTGGGTCGGCGCCGGCGTGGTACCCAGGTCCGGACGGCGGATCATTCCGCCTTCGTGACCCGTCCGAGCAGCCTGTGCAAAGGCAACCATGGCCATGATAACAAACGCCAGGGCGATCTTCGATGAGACCTTCATGTTGCGGGCGTGCGCAATGACGGCCCCAAGGGCCAGCACCCCGGAGATCACCGTAAACCAGAGTGAGAGCTCAGCCATTTCTTCGTGTTCATGGATCGCCCCCTCATTGATGCCGGCAATGTGCTCGACGCGTTCTTCCGCTTCTTCTCCGCTGAGATAGGCCGGAATGGCCACCATGGCCATCGCAGCATAGACGATGAGACCGGCGGAGATGGCCGCATCACTGCGGCGGATCATTCCAACGATCACCACTAAAAGGGCGGCAAAGGTTCCTACGATCGGTACATGGTTCGTCAGCAAGTGCAGTTGCAAAGCGTCCATGATCATTCCCATTCGATGGTGGCAGGGGGCTTGGAGGAGATGTCGTACACAACGCGGTTGATGCCGCGCACTTCGTTGATGATGCGATTACTGATCCGGGCCAGCACATCATATGGCATGTGATACCAGTCAGCAGTCATACCGTCCGTGCTGGTAACAGCACGGATACCACAGACGTGCTCATAGGTGCGTTCGTCTCCCATCACGCCCACGGTCAGCACCGGCAAAAGCACGGCAAAGGCCTGCCAGATTTCGTTGTAGAGTCCAGCCTGACGAATCTCGTCGAGATAGATCTCATCGGCCTCGCGCAGAATGTCAAGCTTCTCACGGGTGATCGCCCCTGGGATGCGGATGGCCAGACCCGGACCCGGAAACGGGTGACGTTCAATGAACCACGACGGGATACCGAGCTCGCGCCCAACGGCGCGGACTTCGTCTTTGAAGAGCTCTCGGAACGGCTCAATGAGTTGCAGATTCATCGTCTCCGGCAGTCCGCCCACGTTGTGGTGGGTCTTGATCGTGGCTGACGGACCCTTGATACTGACCGATTCGATGACGTCCGGATAGAGCGTGCCCTGGGCCAAGAACTTCGCATCGGAGAACTTCTTTGCTTCAACTTCGAATAGATCGATGAACGTGGTGCCGATAATCTTCCGCTTACGCTCCGGATCACTCACACCGTCGAGACGCGACAGAAACAGCTCAGATCCATCTACCAGATCAACGCTCATGTTAAAGTGCGTGCGGAACATCTCGATGATGTTCGAGCTCTCCCCTTTACGCATCACGCCACTGTCGATGTGAATGCAATGCAGCTGATCACCAATAGCTCTGTGCAAGAGCACGGCTGCCACAGTGGAATCCACACCACCGCTAAGCGCACATATTACGCCGCCGTCACCAACGCGCTGGCGGATCTCGGCCACCGCATTGTCGATGAACGACGTGGCGTTCCATGTGGCCGCACATCCGCAGATGTCGAGAACGAAGTTTTTCAGGATCGTCTTTCCGTCCACACTGTGATGCACTTCAGGGTGGAACTGCACACCCCAGATGCGACGCTCCTGATTACGGATGGCGCAGATCTCAGCGTTCTCCGTGTGAGCGATCCGCTCGAATCCTTCCGGAATCGACGTGCAGTGATCACCGTGACTCATCCAGACCTGCGTGGTAGCATCAAGCCCCTTGAAGAGATCCGTGAAGTCATCGATGTGTAGCATCGCACGGCCGAACTCACGTCGGGCGGCCTTATCAACAGAGCCGCCGAGTTGATGTGCGATCAGCTGCAGGCCATAGCAGATGCCCAGCACCGGCACGCCGAATGCAAACACATCGACGCTCGGAATAGGTGCTCCGTCAGCATACACACTCGAGGGTCCACCCGAGAGAATAATGCCCTTCGGCGCAAGTGCCGTCAGTGTCTCGTGAGAAATGCTGTATGGGTGGATCTCTGCGTACACGCCCACCTCGCGAACCTTGCGAGCAATGATCTGCGTGTACTGCGATCCGAAGTCAAGAATGATAATGCGCTCTGCGTGGGTCATGGGCGCAAAACTACCACGCAATATCGACGCAGTTATCAGGGGGCTCAGGTCTCCAGATAATCCAGGTCCTTACCGTATGTCTCCTTGAGGGTAGCCCAACCGATAAAGGCCAGGACCATGGTAACGCTGCCAACAATCAGGGCGGCGGAGACGAGCGGGTGATTGTCGATGAGTGGTGTGGAATCGTGACGTATTGCGTTGAAGGCGATCAGCGAGGGGGCAAGCGCTCCTCTGACAAAGTTGGGAACCGTTGTCGCAACCGTTGCTCTGAGGTTTGTGCCGAACTTCTCCGCGGCAGTCGTTACAAAGACGGCCCAGTACCCTGCTGCGAATCCCAGGAATGCGGTGTGCATGTATGTCTCGGTCGCTGAACGCTCTGGGGCAAACAGAAACCATGTGGTCATGCCTACACACAGGACCAGGAAAATCAACACCGTCTTTCTCCGACTCTTGAGGTACTGACTGAGCAACCCACTTCCCAGATCTCCAGCTGCAAGGCCAACATAGGCCCACATAACGGCCTGGCCGGCATTAACTTCGGACGAGCCACCCAGCTCCTTGGTGAACTCCGGTGAAAACGTCACAAGTATTCCGATCACAAACCATACCGGTAGTCCGATCAAAATCGCACTGATATACCGAGGCAGGCGCGATGGCTTGAGGAGCATAAAGAAGTTGCCACGATTGGCCTTCTGCTCATTGAGTGCGTGAAACATCGTGGATTCGCGTACGCCAACGCGCAGTGCCAGCAGCGCTAAGCCAAGGATGCCCCCTATCACGAAGGCCACACGCCAATCAGCCATTTCGTGAACCCCATACGCCGCCACAGCTCCGAGAATGCCGAGAGCGGCAACTGCGGTTGTTCCAACACCACGCGTCTCCTTCGGCATTACCTCGGCAACAAGTGTAATGGCAACTCCCAGTTCCCCAGCTAGTCCGATGCCCGAGAAAAACCGACAGATGGCGTACATATCCACGGTACTGACGAAGGCATTGACGATGTTCATCAACGAATACATCAGGATGCTGCCCAGAAGAACAGAGAGTCGTCCGCGCTTATCTGCCAGAATGCCGAAGATGATCCCGCCGATCAGCATACCGATCATCTGTGCATTCAGGATGTATTCGCTGGCACTCATGATCTGGTCTTGCGTTACAAGACCAATAGACTTCAATGACGCCGGGCGCACAATACTGAAGAGAATCAGGTCATAGATATCAACGAAGTATCCAAGACCACATACGAGAACTGTAAGCCAAATGGATGCGGGTTTGGTGTTGTCGTTCGATGTCAATGCCATGGGCTGCTCCCTTATCAGAGATCACTCGGACCAAAAGCTCGTGGAAGTAAAGTGTTGAGTGCCAGAAAAACATCATTCCGGTCTGGTGTGGTGCAAAGTATCTGCATCGATGGATTACACTCGGACAGAACCTGACGGCATGCGCCGCATGGCGAGGCCGGCTCGGGCGTATCGGTTACCACCACACACACCACGATGTCGCGTCGGCCAGATGCGGTAGCGGCTGCCACAGCAGCACGTTCGGCACAGTTCGTCAGTCCGTAGCTTGCGTTCTCGACGTTGCAGCCAACATGAATGCCACCGTCGGAATCAACAACCGCAGCGCCCACAAGGAACTTTGAATAGGGGGCATAGGCATTCAGGCGAACAGCAATCGCCGCTTCAATGGCGCGATCGAGGATCTGAGGCGAAACACTGGACGTGATCATCGTCGAAACTACGTATGGAATTCACACAACGACTCATGCAGTGGTATGCGGAAACAGCTCGCCCCTTTCCATGGCGGCGTGTTCCGCCCGACGCATACATGGTGCTCGTGTCAGAAACGATGCTACAGCAGACGCAGGCATCGCGTGTGGCAGAACTTCTACCACCGTTTATGAAGACCTTTCCCCGCATTCAACAGCTTGCTGCCGCATCAAACGCCGACGTTGTGCTGCGGTGGAAGGGGCTCGGATACAACTCGAGGGCCCTGCGGCTTCGTGATGCTGCGCGCGCGATCGTTGAGAACCATGGCGGCGTGGTGCCTTCGCAGCCCGACGTTTTGCGTGCGCTACCCGGAATCGGTCCCTATACCTCGGCCGCGATTGCCTGCTTTGCCTACAATGTGTGGACGGTGGTGCTGGATGTGAATGTGCGACGCGTTTACTCGCGCTGGCTACGAAAGCAGGCCACCACGTCTGCTGTGGAATCAGATGCAGAGCTTGTCGATCTTGCAGAGTGTGTCATTCCGCGCGATGTTCCATCCGTTTGGCACCACGCCGTGATGGACCTCGGCGCAACCATCTGCACGGCGCGCAAACCCAAGTGCACTGCCTGCCCCCTCTCAGACACCTGTCCCTCGGCTGGTACGATGCAGGAAGCGGTACGCACACGACGCCCAGAACCGCTCTTCCGGGGGGAGCCGCGTCGACTCTGGCGCGGACGGGTGGTGGAGTTGCTGCGCGGCGCTGACGCTGCCGGCCTAACGCGATCGAAGCTAGATAGAGCTATCCTGGGCCGTGAGGCTACCGATACCGAGCGTCAGTGGCTGGATGATCTGGTAACTACGCTTGAGCACGACGGTCTATTGTCGCGCAAGGGGCTACGCATCAGTCTGGCTGATTGAACGTATAGGCCACGGCAAACGTGAGAATGTTGAAGCTGCTGATATTCAGATCCAATGCGGCACGCAAAGGACCATAATTCGCACTAGCTCCGATGATGAACTTGTGGTTCACATTTTCCGTCAGCACGCTCGAGGTCTGCGGCTTTGTGTCACCCGGACGGTCCGGTGTCGGCTTTGACTTCTCTCCCGGTGGGTCCAGTGGTAGAAGACCAAGCTGCACCTGCGTCTCATGGGGAAGTGCATACGTGTACGTTGATGTCACGTCGATATGCTCGTAGGCATACGCTCCGTAGATATCCACGGCATCCCAGAGCCTCTTGCCCGCCTGCACACTGAAACTCCGGATGGTCGCATTTGCCTCCAGCTTCGACTCCGTCAGACCGATCGTGTTGGTAAGGGTTGTGCCCTGGTACACCCCTTGCACGGCAAGATCAAACCAGCGCTCCGGGAAGTACTGCGAAAGACTGTGCTTGAGTCCCACGCCCCAAAACGAAAAGTCACCAACGTTATCATTGAACCGTACGGCGGGAATAAGACGCAGAAGAAGTTCTGTTCCGTAGAGGGAGCCGATTTCCAGTTGCGGCACGGCGGCCATGATCGACGACATGTTCGCACCCGGCGGGAGTGTGAGCGATGTTGGAAGTGTAAGTCGGTTGATGAGTGTATCAAGAAACGCCGTTTGCCCTGTTAGTGCCAGAGCCTGATACTCAGCCCGTTGCTTGAGCACAGACACGAGGTTTTCCTTTGTTGGCAAGACAACGCGATTATCTGGCATGTATCCGAATAATGAGGCTGCACGCGAAGGAATCCCGAAGTAGCCTTGTCCCTGGGCGTCTCGCAAGAGCTCCAGCATGAAAGCCGTTGCCAGCCCAAGCGTGTCGGAGTACTTCGGGCCGATCTTGTAGTTGGTGCCTTCAAAGGCTCCATAGGTGGTAAGTGAGTTGAAGAGGTTCTCTCTCGGACCGAGGTCCAGGCTCGGATTGTACCACCGCTGGTCTTCCGAGATAAGGCCGGCCATGCTGTTCACACTGATCCGGAAATACGGCTTATCGACCTTTTCCGGAACGTAGGCCATGGTAAAGTACCGGGCATTGGACGTGGCGTTGATCGTCGTGACCATTGGCTGCACGAAGGGCACGGCGTTGCTTTCGAACACGCTTTTCATGATCGAGCGCGTGAGATCTACTGCCAGAGGTGTTGGATACGGCTGGTCCTGGCTGCGCAGTATGGAAGCTGTTAGAAGCGACAGGGCAACAAGGAGAGAAAGGGGCTTCATCGGGATGACGTCAGTCGATTGCGAATGAGGAAATACAGCGGCAGGGCGATCACTGCTATCGCGATCAGTTTGAACATTGCAAATGTTACGGCGAAGAGCACGCCGAGCACCCAGGCTAACACCTTGTAGAGCACATAGGCAATTCCAATGGAGGCCGCGATGGCAATGATGTTCTTGAGCTTCATGATGTTACCGAATGCAGAATGTGTGCCAGTTGATGCGCCGCCGCACGCCGTTCATACTTCTGAACCTCGTCATGACGGGAGTGCAGGATCTCTTCGCCCCCTTGCCAGCGCATGAAAAACGTCTCAATGATGGACGCTATCCCCTCTGTATCATTCTGCGGCGCGCTGAGACCTGCCTGCGTTTCGTCCAGAAGACGTGCGATGGCGCTTCCTCGTGGGGCCACAGCGATCACGGGACGCCCGACACCAAGGTACTCATAGACCTTACCCGGGACGATCTCGGCGCTTTCCTTGGTGTCATCGACGATCAGCAGCGATGCTTCGCTGCGCATGAGGTAGCCGACGCTCTCTTCATGCGGCACATAGGCGATACGTTCGATTGACGGGGCGAACACCGAGCCATCAAGCATGGCGTGCACCTCGTCACCAAAGCGTCCCACAAATCTCAGATGAACCTGCTCTGGCCGAATGCGACCGCGCTCATGCAACAGATCGAGTGCTTTGAGCACGGCTAGAGGCGTGCGCCGACCATACATGGAGCCAGTGTATGTGATGGTGAATTTCTCGTTACGCACGTAGGATACCTGCGGGAAATCCGAGGCGTCGTACCCGTTAGGAACATGGTGAAACTTGGAAGGGGGCAGGTGCGGGTACTTCCGGATGGCATCGTCAGCGATACCGGTCCAGGCGCATTCAATAGCTGTGGCCTCTTCAAAGACGGATCGCTCAAGCGACCGGTCGATGGCCGCCGGCAGGAACCACCGGTCCGGAGTGGTCAGAAACTGCGTCCATGGATCACGAAATCCGGCAACCCACGGTAGCCCCGTGCGACGCTTTAGGGCCCTGGCAATGAGTGCGCAGGTGTAGGGCGGCGATGAGCTGTAGATCGCCTCTATTCCATGCTCACGGATGACAGCTTCGCCACGCTTAACAGCTGTGAGCAGCCAACCGACGCGAGCATCGGGAATAAAGAACGTAGCACGGATGAACTCCGCGATGCGCTCCTTTATCCCTGTCCGCTGAGAATCTGCTTTGTTCACGTTGACGTCGATGGCAGCCCCCTTGCCGCCCATGAAGCGTCGATAGATGTCATACGGCTCAAGGATCGGCACGCGCACAACCGCTACATCGGATGGGATCTTGGCCATCAGCGATTCGTCCCGCGCAGGAAAGTCGCCATTCTCGACGGTCAGAACCACGGGCTGCCATCCGGCTTCGCGCAGATACGTCACGTGCTTCAGGACGCGCTGAACGCCGGGACCGCCACCGGGCGGGAAGTGGTAGGCAACAACCAGGACCTTCTTCATCGCGGCTTGCGGAGAATGACGGCAACCTCCATCGCAAGGTCCTTCACCAGCGGTAGCCCCTTCAGGGGGCTGACCTCGAAGCTTGGGATCGGGAGCTGATACTTCCAGCGAAACACCGGACGCAGCGCAAAGTACCGCTGGCTCACGAGGTCGAGTCCGGCGCGCTCACTAGCTCCGATAACCTTCGATGCCGAACACCGGATCCGGTGCAGACGCTCGAGTTCTTCCTGGTTGTCAGGATCTCCGCCACGGATGATGGTGTGAAAAAGCTTCCACGGCAGCAGGTGAACAAAGGGGATTGATCCGAGTTTGGTGCCCAGTAGTTGCTGATGTCCACCGAATGGTGACGTGTACGGCGGGAACGTAACCACGACAACGCCACCGGGCTTGAGCAATCGTGCAATGTTCTTGAGGGCCACACCGGCATCATCGAGGTGCTCAATCA
>JBILLF010000088.1:0-7319 GCA_044376225.1 Patescibacteria group bacterium
GATAAAGTAGAAAGAGTAGAACAGCGTGTGGTTTTCCTGACCCGGAAAGAGTCCATCCTGCCACTTAGCACTGTATTCGACGTACTTGACGATCAAAAAGCCGAAGCCTCCAAGAATGGTAAGCCCTAGGAAGGTGCGGAAGAGGCCTGTGTTGCGGCGCTCCAAGTTGTAGATCGACAGCGCCATCGTCAGCGAGCTACCGATCAGAATGAACGTATTGACCAATGCGAGCGGCCATGCAAGGTGGTGTGAGGCCTCGTAGAACGCCTGATAGTTCGTGTTCCGAAGCACGATAAACGTGCCAAAGAACCCCGTGAAGAACATGAGCTCCGACGCAAGAAAGGCCCACATGGCAAGCTTGCCGTTGGCGATCTTGGTGACCGGCTCGTGAGAGAGATTCAGTGCTGCAGACATGCTACCACCTGTTATGATTGATCATTGTTTGTCGAGAAACATGAGCACGACGATTCCCATGAGAACCGCGTACGACGTGAGCAGAACCTTACGCGCCGAGGTGGCATCAGGGCTGCGATAGAAAACGGCACTCTGAACCGTAAGCCAGAGACCCAGCGCACTAACTCCGACGAGATACACCATGCCGGTACTGCCCAGTACCGTTGGCAGCACTGCGGAGGCTAGGAGTAGAACACTCGTCAGCGTCATCTGGACAGCGAGTGTCTTTCCACTTTCATCACTGATCGCCCGAAGCACCATTCCCCCCTCCCGGTAGTCAGCGCGGTACATCCACGAGAGCGCATAAAAGTGCGGGAGCTGCCAGAAGAAGAGTATGGCAAACAGAACCCATGCCATGGCATCGGCTGAACCTGTCACAGCAGTCCAGCCACCCATGAAGGGAAGCGCACCAGGCACACCACCGACGATCACCGCCAGTGAGGATCTCGTTTTGAGCGGCGTGTACACCATCACATAGCTAAGCCATGTGGCAACGGCAAGCCAGAACGTCAGCTCGTTCACCGTCCATAGTAATGCTGCACCGATAACAGAGAGAACGGCGGCGAAGACGGAGGCCCGCAGGATCGACACCGAACCGGATGGAATTGGACGCTTCGCGGTGCGCTTCATGCGAGCATCGACGTCACGTTCCATGATGTGATTGACGACGCAACTACCGCTACTGATGGCCAGCGTTCCGAACATCGTGGCCGCAAGGTGCGTAGCACCCTCAATGGAGAACAACGATGACGACGACGGCAGCGCGATATAATAGCCGGCCAGCGTGGTCATCATGACCATCTTACTGATGCCAGGCTTAGTGAGTTCGTAGTACGAAGCTATGATCGATGGCTTGGAATCCACCAACTCCGTTTCGAGTACCGCCTCAGTGTTACGCACGCCCATGGTCAGCGTCCTCCCCCCTGATGGGCAAGTCCGCTAATCGCTTCGGCCGACGTCTGGCCAAGGGGCTGACGCAAGACCGAAAACATCGTCGAGGCATTCATGAGTAGGATCGAGACGCCCACCATCACATGGAGGGTCGTCACCAGCTCCCCTCTGGACGTCCACAGAATTCCAGCGCCTAGCAAGATTTGTACGCCGACCAACGCCATCGAGGAAAGTGCCGTGCGTATGGCGTCAGAAGGAGCCCCCTGTCGGCGCAGCTTGACGTACTGCACCACAATCATCATTGCCACGATGTATGCCAGCGTGCGATGAACAAAGTGAATGACGACCTGCGGATACTGCCACATTTCGGACGAAGGGAAAAATCCGGCATCGCTCCAGTGCGGAAAAGAGTTACTCACGCCCCATGAGAGCGTGTGACGAGTTAGCGCGCCAAGAACAAATTGCACGAAGGTCAGACCCCAGGTCAGCACCACGACTGATGCTGCTGAACGTGTGATCTCAGCCGAACTTCTGCGGGCATTCCACGACGAGGACGTCAGAAGCGTGATGCCAAGAACAATCATCAGAAACAACTGGGCAAGCACGCCGTGGGTGGTCGAGGTCCAGTCAGGAAGATTATTCCGCACCGTGTAGCCACCGAAGGTTCCCTGCAGGCAGACGGCCGTAAAGGCAGCCATACAAAGCCATACAATTCGCCGAGATCCTGTCATGGCCAGTGCACGGATAACGAACGTCACCGTCAGCAAAGCCAAAAGGATCATGAATGCCTCCATGAATCCACCTGGCATTGCGTTCAGTCCAATGATGGCTGTAGCTATCGTTCCGAAAACGATGGCGATGAGGCCCGCAAGTGCCTTACCAGGACGCTGTTCGGCGGGTGTTGCACGGTAAGCAACGATGAGCATGAGCGTCGTAACCATCCCCACCAGTGCGGCGAAGAGTCGGTGTCCGTGTTCCCAGAACTTGTCCTTAGCCCAAAGCCATTCCGACGGACTGTACGTCACCATAGGGGCGAGATTCGACGTTGGCCAATCCGGGAAGGCCATACCGCTTAACGTCGTGTTGACGTGCCCGCCCCAGACGATGAGGCCGAATGTAAGCACACACAACACCACACCTATGCGGTGTAGTGCTGTGTGCGGCGATTGCGATTCTGTTGAAAGGGGCGTCATATTGGCATTGCCGACGCAGGTCGTTCCTTAGTGAGCACCGAAGGTGCGTGACTCATCCTCAACAACAACAGTCCGGTGGTTGACAGTCTTGGAGGCTCCCGGCTCCCACTGTGGCCAGAAGTCAGCCTTGCGACCTTCAACGCTATACTCGTAAGGACCACGATAGACTGTGATGTCCGTGTCGAAGTTGCCGTGTCCAGGATGCTCTGGTGCTGCCCACTCAAGGGTGTTGGCACGCCACGGGTTGCGCGGTGCGCGCTTGCCAAACTTGAGAGTATACAGCACGTTGTAGACAAGGATCAACTGAGCGAAACCGAGGGCGATAGCGCCAATGGTAATAACCTCATTGACGTCTGAAAGCCCCTTGAGGAAGTCATAGACATTCGGATCGTAGATACGACGCATATGACCACCAAGACCCAGAACGTGCATCGGGAAGAACGTCACATTGAACGCGATGAATGTCAGCGTGAAGTGCAGACGCCCCCAACGTTCATTGAGCATCTTTCCGAACATCTTCGGATACCAGTAGTAAATACCAGCAAAGATTCCGAAGAGCGAGCCACCGAAGAGCACGTAGTGGATGTGCGCAACGATGAAGTACGTGTCGTGGATGTAGATGTCGACCGGAGCCGAGGCCATGAAAACGCCCGAAAGACCGCCGATGATGAACATCGACACGAATGCCAGAGCGTTGAGCATGGATGTCGTGAACTTGATGTTCCCACGCCAGAGGGTACCAAGCCAGTTAAAGACCTTGATCGATGATGGAACAGCGATCACGATCGTCGAGAGCATGAAGGTCGTGCCAAGCAACGGGTTCATACCCGACTGGAACATGTGGTGACCCCACACAATGAAGCCCAGGAAGGCAATACCTGCGATTGCAAACACCATGGCCTTGTAGCCGTAGATCGGCTTGCGCGAGAACGTGGCCATGACATCGGAGACAATGCCCATCAGCGGCAGGATCATGATGTACACGGCTGGGTGCGAGTAGAACCAGAACACGTGCTGGAACAGGATCGGCTGACCACCGCCGAAGTACTTCGAGCTCGTTACCAGGTTGTCCGGGAGGAAGAAGCTCGTGTGTAGGAAATTGTCCATGAAGAGCATGGCCAGTCCGGCAGCAAGCACCGGCGTGCCGAGCGTCACAAGGATGGCGGTAATGAAGAGAGCCCAAACCGTTAACGGCATGTCGAAAAGCTTCATACCCTTGGCACGCTTGTTCAGCACCGTTGTGACGTAGTTCACAGCACCCATGATCGACGAAAAACCAACCAAGAAAATACTGATGGTCCACAAGGTCTGACCAGATATGGTGAACTTGGCTAGTCCCGTCTGCGCTGAAAGGGGCGGGTAGGAAGTCCACCCGGCCGCAGCATACCCCGTGTCGGTAAAGAAACCGGCCATCATAATAAGACCGGCTGGAGGCACGAGCCAGAAGGACCACATATTGAGTCTCGGCAGGGCCATGTCATCGGTACCGATCATCAGCGGAATACAGAAGTTGCCGAACATACCGGCTGCGAACGGGATGATCACGAAGAAGATCATGATCGAGCCGTGCATCGTCAGCAGCTGCGTGTAAAACTCCGGCGTGATGATTCCGCTTCCGGGTTCAGTAACCCACGAGGCTGGCAGGATGGACCCAATCACCGGCACTGGCTTGCCAGGGTAGGCCAATTGCCAGCGGATGAAGAGCGCAAAGGCTCCGCCGATGAAGAGGAAGAACAGGGACGACAGCAGAAACTGCTTGGCGATCACCTTGTGGTCAGTCGAGAACACATACTTGCGATACCACGGCAGATCATGGTGATGATCGTGAGCGTGATCCTCGTGAGCGTGCGTTGTCGTCGTCTCAATCGTTGCTGTACTCATACGGTAAGGTCTCCTTGGTCCGGATTACTTGGTGAGTGAAGCGACCGTTGCTGTGTCGGCTTGCGGTGCAACGGCAGGTTGAGGCGAACGTGCAGCGAGGGCCTCCGCGACTTTCTTGTCCACCCATGCGTCATAAGCTGACTTGCTCAGCACTTCATACTCGGCACGCATGGAGTAATGACCGCCACCGCAGAGCTCGGCACAAGCGAGCTCAAACTTGCCGGTCTTGAAAATATTGTACCAGATGTTCATCCATGTGCCCGGAACAACGTCCTGCTTGACGCGGGCGTGTGGGAGGAAGAAGCTATGCAGAACGTCCTGTGAAGAGCCATGCATGACGATGTTAGCATTCACCGGGACCTTGAACTGATTCTCCGTCGTGAAATCATCCATGCTGTTCGGGTCCGTCGAGTCAATTCCGAACGGATTGAGCGCCGTGATCAGCTTGCGGCACTCATCACGATGCGTGTAAGCATTGCGTCCGTACTGTCCATCTGCACCGGGGTACAGAAACTGCCAGCCGAACTGCTTACCCATCACGAGGACCTGGACATCAGCCTTCGGGAGTCGTGAGGAGTACTTCGTGCGCTCCCAAATGTCATCCGAATACAGACCAATGAACGCAAACAGGATCGTCGGCAAAACCGTCCAGGTGAGCTCGACAACGTTATTGCCGTGATAGTTGTATCCACGTCGGTTGCGGTCATAGCGATACTTCACGAGGAAGTACCCCATGATCCCGAAGGTCAAAAAGAAGATGCCAACACTGATCCAGTAGATAATGGCGAACAGGCTGTCAAGCTCGCCACCAAAGGTTGACGTGTTCTCTGGGAACCACGGCAACATGTCAAAGTAGGACAGAATGCGATCCATGCGAATCAGACTCCTGGTGATGATGTTTCGTGGTGAAGATTAAGGGAGTTCGGCCTCGGTGTACGGGACGGTCCGTGATGCCGTCTCCTCGCGCAGTGCTTTGACCTCATCTGGGGTAACAGCCGCTCCAGCATTGCCAAAGGCGCTCCGGACGTATGTCAGCACGTCTGAGATTTCTTGGTCGCTGAGCTGGTCCTTCCATGATGCCATCTGACCGTTTATCTGGACGCCATTGCGTTCAATGGGGCCGCGGAAGCCATGCAACACGATTCCGATCGGCTTGCGTGCATCACCCTGAGCAAGGGCCGAGCCGGCAAGCGGCGGAATGTTATTGCCCGGTACACCCTTGCCGCTACCAAGGTGACATGCGGCACAGATTCGTCCATAGATGGCTTTGCCCGGACCGCCCGCCTCCCCCGCAGCTGCGGTCTCGGCCGCGGCGGCATTCGGATCAACCCACACCGGATCGTCTCCATACGAAGTGAACAGGCCGCGCACATTGCAGCCGGAGAGCGTCGTGATCGCCACCAGGGCGAGCGCGACAACAGTGGAACGCGTCATCAACATCTGCATTTTTACAGACCTCAATTGGATGAGAGGACAACTGCCAAACGGCCGCCAAATTACGAGCCGGAGGCCTAGTGAAAAAGTGCCAGGGTTACTGTGCACTTCTTTTTTCGGGTACAAAGAGCGAAAACAGGCACAAAAACGAGTTCGTTCCGTACGAACTACGCAGAATGTTGGCCGAGGAACCATGTAACGGTCTGGTGGATCCCGTCGGAAAGCTCGACGTTCGGCCTCCAGCCGGTCAGGTTTGTAAATGCCTGGTGCGAGCCCCGTGTCCGGGCAGGATCACCGGACTTTGCCGGACCATGATTTACGGGATGATCGTGTTGAAGCGCATTGCGTAGGGCCAGCACAACGTCAATCACACTGGCTGCACTGTTGCGGCATACATGATAGGTGCCCTGCACTCGCTGCTCAAGTGCCACGAGATTGGCAGCCGCCACATCGTTCACATGAATGTAGTCTCGCTCCTGAGTTCCATCCCCGTGGATGGTCGGAATAGCCCCCTTCATGAACTTCTCGAGGAAGATGGCGATCACACCGCTTTCACCATGCGGGTTCTGCCGCGGACCATACACGTTGGTGTAACGCAACGTGGTAATGCTCATACCGTGGGTTATCCGCTCGTACTCGGCGTACAGCTCCATGGCTCGCTTTGATACCCCGTACGGGGCTATTGGGCGAACTGGATGCTCTTCGGTAGCAGGCAGATCATTGAACTCACCGAGCACGGCGGTTGTGGACGCCAGAATGACGTGACCTACCTTCGAGGCACGCGCAGCCTCGAGGAGTCGCAATGACCCGAGCACGTTGATGGTGGCATCATGCACCGGTTTATCAACGCTCACCCGCAGTTCCATGTGCGCCGCATGGTGATTGATTGCATCAAACTTCTCGGCTACGACAAAGTCTGAGAACGCATCGTTGGAGATGGACATCTCAACAAAGCGAGCATTGACGGGAAGGTTCGCGCGGAAACCCATGGAGAGATCGTCAACGATCACCACCTCGTGTCCTGCACGCAGATACGCCTCCGCTACATGTGACCCGATAAATCCGGCTCCACCAGTGACAAGAATCTTCACAGAGCCCTCTTGGCAATATCAGTGCGATGGTATTTCGTGTCGAACGATATCTTGTCGCACGCCGCATACGACCGTTGTACGGCGTCGGCAAGTGAATCGCCGATAGCGGTAACGCCGAGAACGCGGCCTCCATTTGTTACGAGGTCGTCACCATGGACACGCGTACCGGAATGGAAGACCGTCACGTATGGATCCGCCTCGGCGGCATCGATACCGGTAATGGGAAGCCCCTTTTCGAAAGAGTCGGGATACCCCTGCGAAGCCAGAACGACATTGCATGCAAAGCCCACCTGCGTCGAGCGGATGGTCGAGGGATCGATCGATCCGCGGGCGGCAGAGGCAAACAGTGCAGCAACATCGGCATCAAGGACACTCA
>JBILLF010000025.1:0-23712 GCA_044376225.1 Patescibacteria group bacterium
CTTGCTGCGCTGCCGGTGGCTGCTGTGATGTATCGGCCGGCGACTGTTTACCCTGGTCAATGAACTCCACCTGCTCTGTTTCGCCGCCCTGAGCGCCGCTTTCGGCCGGACGGGAGAAGAAGTAAACGCTGACGCTGATAACGCTGATCAGGAAAAGGATCAGCGCAATGATGATCATTGATGCCGAGCTGCGCTGGCGCCGATCACGCGCGGCACGTGCCCCCCCCGTCTCAGCCCTGCGGAAACTGTCTATCGGATCAATGCGCACACGACCAGCTCCGGGCACAGGTATGGGTACCGGCTCTGGCGTAGGCTCGGCTACTTCGGGAGTAGATGTTTGAGGCTCCTGCTCAAGCGATACATCATCTGCCTGCTCTGGCTCATTCTCATGAGGCACGTGATATGCACCCGTTTCCGCGACCGGTTCCGGAGCGTTGTCAGAAGACAGCTGCGAGGCTGGTACCTCAGGGGCTGGCGGCTGGGCACGCGGACGGAATCCGTCACTGCTTATCGAGCTATCGTCGTCATCCCAAACGGGATCTTTGGTGTCCATAGGCTACAACTTCAAGAGAATTCCAAGACGTACAAAGATACCCCTGCCTCGGTAGCCGTTCCACAGGAACACACTGCTGTCGACAAGGTTCTCACCGCGAAGTTCGACATCCACGGCCGAACTGGCTGCATAGACCAGAGCAGCACGAAGATCCACGAATCCGTCCACCACTTGCGTATTTCCAACATCTGCCCAGCGCTGTGAGGTGTATAGCACCGACACACTCGAGCGAACCTGCGACGACCATGTGCGTTCGTAACTCACAGTGGCCCGCACCAACGGCACATACGTCTGGGTGCGCCCAGAATCGCTCGAGGCAGAGGTCACTAGCAGATCTCCGGTTACCACATCGCGTGGCGTCAGCGCATGCGTACCCTCAGCCGCAGCCCAAAGCGCCGTTACGGGACGGTACGACAGAAGGAACCGACCCTGTGTGGCATCCTCCCACGTGAGCTCACGCGAGGTTGTCCGAAATCCAGCCGAGAGAAGCACCGACGTGACGATCGACGGCTGATACCCCAGAGACACGCGGGCATCGGCCAGGTCATAGGCATGATCGAGATTGACCGAGTCAACGATATACGGGTTAGCCTGCAGCAGCTCGCTGTACGAAGTTGGCCGAAGCCCTGATGCTAGCTCGATTCGCACTGTAGAATGCGGCGACAGATCGGTTTGCCCCATGCCTGCAACCCGAAAACCCAGCCGCGTTTGTCCGTTGGTGGTTAATCCGAGCTGGGGTCCGCCGGCAACGACATAGGACCACGCGGACCCCTTCCAACGCCGCTGGTACAGGGCTTCGACGAACGTGTAGGAATTTCCGCTGAGTGACTGCAGACGCATATCGAGTTCAACGGCAGATCGATGCGAGCCAGCCTGTGTCCAGGACGCCGCCACACCGGCCGTGATGGCATTGTCGACGACGGACTCTTCACCAATCGAGTCTACCGCAGTCGTCGACAGGCCTGTTCGCGACCAGCCGAAGCGTCCGGTGATGTCCGCGTTATCAACCTTCGCCTCGGTCGTCACGACCGCGGTGAGAGCAGTGCTCGAGCGATCGCGTCCGAGAAGCGTATCGCCATACAGCGAATACGACTGATGCCGCAGCTGAAGATCCGTTTCAGTAAGCCCCTTGCCGAAGTAGAGAAACTTCTCCGGAGCAACGTACGAGGAATTGAGGTTTGCCTGAAGCGTCGTGTATCCCGAGTTCTCCACCCAGCCTTGCGAATGTTCGGCATGCGTTCCGAGATCCAGTGTATAGCCGCCAGTGCGAAGCGAGTATCCCGCCTCAAGAGCAGGTGTAAGGTATGCCCCGCAGGAAAGATCGACATAACCGGGTGCGCTTGGGTCTTTACGTGAAAACAACGGAAGGGGGCGACGTGCCGCAAGTGGCGGCGGGAGCTTTTCAGTCGGATTGAGCGAGTCAAGCTCGGCTAGTGAGAAGGTTGGCGGACGTGATGGAAGGTTTTTGGTGCCGGCAGCAATATCGACGACAGCCTTCCCCGTCACTAAAAAATCGGGGAGCTCTAGCGGAGCATTCGGCTGAGCAGGGGGCGCTTGCGGCGTCTGGGAAAACGTGGTGGCCGTGCCGATCATCAGGATCACCAGACACTGCGCAAACTGTGTAAAACGCATGGTCATCGCCTGCCTCCGAGTCTCTTCAACCGCGCCTGCGCCGTCTTGCCGTAGTCGTCATCGGGTCGCAGAGTCAACACTGTTTGGTAGGTCTGCATGGCATCGGGTTTGCGGTTGAGCGCTTCGAAGCATTCTCCCAGGCCTAGCATCGAAAGCGTGTACCAGTCTTCAATACCTGCATGATCATCACGCACGCGTTCGAAGTACGTCACGGCCTGGTTGTAGTTCTTCTCCCGCATGTACGACGTGCCGAGGTCGTATAAAACGTTAGCAACGATCAACGGCGCGTCGGTTCGCTGTGCCAGAACGTTGAGATGAAACCGCGTGCTATCAAGACGTCCTGCACGCCGATGCAACTGCGCAAGTTTGTAGCGCGCCTGCGCCCCATACTCGGACATTGGATACACATCGGCTGTCTGACGGTAGAGTTCGATGGCAGTGGAAGTGTCCTCGAGCATTCTCGCATGCTCTGCCAGCTCGTAACCGGCCAGCGACGCCGCCACGGTGTCCAAACGGTGGTCTCTTACGATGATGCGGTATATCGAATCTGCCGATGACATGTTGGCCGTGCGGGTGTAGTACTCGGCAAGGTCCATCGAAGAGGTTACAACGTAGCGGCTCTTCGGCTCTTTACGTGCGATCGACGAGAATGCCTCGCGTGCCTGAGATATGTCGTTCATGGACAGGTAGGTCCGACCCAGAAGGTAAAGGGCTTCATCCTGACGCTGTGCCGAAGGATAGCTCTTGAGGTAGGATTGCAGCTCGCCGGCGGCTGAGGTGAAGTTCTTTCCCGAATAGAATATCTCGGCCTTGCGCCAAGCGAACTCTTCGGCGGCCAAGGAAGTCGGGTTCGAGCGTATCAGCGTGTCGAGCACAACCAGTGCTTCGTCCGTCCGACCCTGACCCACCAGCACATCCTGGAGGCTTCGTGCCGCTTCAGTTGCCAGCGGATGGGACGGGAACCGGCTCATCACATCACGGTAGGTGCTGATGGCCGCATCTGTGCTGCCGAGGTTGAAATGCGCATCCCCCATGGTGTAGAGCGCCCGCACGGCATGGTCTCCATCAGGATATGCCTGGAGCAGCCGTTCGAACTCTGCAACGGCACCGGCATCATCCTGTTGCTGAAACGCCACCCATCCGATCAGGTACAGGGCATCGTCGGCAAGACGACTCTTTGGATAGCGCTGCACGAAGTCCCGCATAAGCTCAACGGCCCGACCGAGCTCGCCGCCGCGATACGATGACTGTCCGGCTTGGAATGCCGCATATTGTCCTTCCTCAGACGAACCTCCACGCCGTGCCGCCTGCTCATACTGCTGGGCAGCGGCCTTGAACTGCTTTGCGATATAGAGTCCGTCGGCACGTCTCACCATGGCTTCGGCTGCATAACTCGACGCTGGATAGGTACTAATGAGCTCTCCAAAGACCCTCGACGAACGATCAAAATCACGACGACGGAAATAGGTCCAAGCTAGACCGTACATGGCCTCCTCGCGACGCGAGCTGGCTGTATAGCGGCGAACGACTTCTTCATAGAGTTCCTGAGCGTTCTTGAGCAGATCCTCCTTGTACATGGCCTCGGCTAGCCAGAAGGTTGCTTCGTCGCGTCGCGGATCAGTCGAATGGTTTCCCAAAAAATCGGTAAGTGCGGCGATGGCCTTTCGGGCCTGCGCCGACTGCACGAAGCAGATACCGCGGTGAAGCCGCGCATCGGCAAGGTAGCGTTGGCGAAGGGGCACCAGTTCATCTTTGGACTCCGAAGCGATCTTCTCAGCACGTTCTAGGACAGTTGCAGCTTTGGCCCACTGCTGCCGGTGCATCTGTGCGCTTGCCAATAAAATCTGTGCCCGTAGCAATGTGGAGGCATCCTGTGCCTCGCGCTCCGCTCGCTCAAGCGAGCGCGCTGCTCGCTCATAGTCTCCCCGCTCGTACTGCGTTTGGCCGACTTCGATGAGTGCATGCGACTTGTATGGATAGCCCCCTTGCATCGAGAGTGCAGTGAAATCCTTGTCTGCCTCTTCCGCACGTCCGAGCCTCTTCAGACACAGGGCACGGTAGAGAAGGGCTTGATAGCGGGTATCGGAGGATTCATCGACATCGCCTGTGACGATGATGTCATAATGTCGCAGCGCCGAGTCGGGTCGCGCAAGGTGCAAGTGGGAGTATCCGGCTGTAAGGTTGACGAGGTAGCGCAGACTCGACGTCGGACGTCGCGACAAAAACGCATTGCAGGTATCGATCGACCGCTGGTGCAGTCCAGCCTGCGCCAGGGCCTGCGCGCGCACAACAGGCACAAGATCAAGGGACGTCGTATCGAGCGGCTGACTCGGATCACGTCCGGCTACGTATCCAGCTAGAGCCGAATCAATTCCGTTAAGCAGATCGATTGAACGCACGGCCTGACGCTTACCGAGGGCGATCACTGCCTGTCGCACTCGGGCCGAAATGGCCAGAGGATGACGTGGGTGCTTCGACCAGACGGCGCCATAGGCGGCCGACGCTTCGGCTTCCTGTCCGTTCTGCTCATAGACCTGACCGATAGCGAAGCGCGCCTGAGCGGCAAGGGAATCATCTCCACTGAGCGAACGCTGATACGCTTCGAGTGCTTTGTCGAGTTCACCAAGATGTGCCCGCGAAGTGGCTTCCCAGAAGGCAGCAAGCTGGGCGATCAAAAGATAGACCGAGTCTTTGCGCACTTCATAGGCATCGGTGGCCATGGTTGCCGCCATGCCGCAGAGCACTGCGCCCGATGTGTGATCCGACTCTTCGAGGGCCATGAGCCCCCTTTCGAGCATGGCGCTACTAGCAAAGGGTGAACCCGACCTGCGATCGGTGAACTCCGAGAGACGACGCGCAGCACCGAGCCGGTTATCCCGACGGCGATCGATCTCGGCACGATCGAGCCAAACATTATCGGCTGAGGAGGTGCGCGCCCATTCATCTGCATAACGGCGCAGTACCGCAAGGGATCGCTGCAACAGAGCCTGCTCGAGATGCCTGTGCGCCTGGCGGGCAAGGGTCACCGGGGGCAAGGCCGGAGACAGGATCTCCTGCGCATGCGCCGTGACGATGGCCAGCGCCCACGCGACAATAGCCGCCCATGAGCGTATGACGTTGAAACTCGTAAAACCCACCTGTACTTCCTGTTTGCTGCATCGCAAATCTACGAACTGCGGCCTCATGCAATGGAGCAATCGGGCGTAGATTTGCACGTGACATTTCCTGACGACTTCTGCAAAGCCCAAGTGTACAACGTCCTGCTGTATTACCAATTCGTCCCCATCGACGACCCAGAATCATTTGCCGATGAGCACCGCCGTTTGTGTGAGTCTCTTGATCTGAAGGGTCGTATCCTGGTAGCCGCCGAGGGCCTCAACGGAACGGTCTCAGGCGAGGCTGCCAGCTGCGACCGCTATCGCGCCGCCGTGACGGCAGATGATCGTTTTGCATCCATGGTTTTTAAGGTCGATGAAGCCGAAACCCATGCCTTCAGCAAGCTGTTTGTGCGGGTGAAGAAAGAACTCGTGACATTTCGCGCCGACCTGCCATCGGACCCCAACGAGATCACCGGAAAGCGTCTGAACCCAGTCGAATGGAAACAGCTCATTGAACGGGGCGACGTGATTATCCTGGACGGACGTACGGATTACGAGTTCGACATCGGACACTTCCGTGGCGCCATCCGCCCGGATGTGGAGTCCTTCCGGGAGTTTCCGGAATGGATCCGCACACATCTTGCAGATGCCCGCGACAAGCCCATTCTGACGTATTGCACGGGCGGTATCCGCTGCGAAAAGCTCACGTCGTTCATGCTACGTGACGGCTTCAAAGAGGTTTATCAGCTCGACGGAGGAATCGTCTCCTACGGTAAGGATCCGGAAACGAATGGGGCTCTCTGGGACGGACTGTGCCACGTCTTCGACGATCGCGGCACGGTAGCGATCAACCATACGGATGACCGTCGCATCGTAGGCCGCTGCCACCACTGCGGCGACCCCGCTGAGACCTATGTCGACTGCCGTAATTACCGCTGCCATCTGCAGCACATTGCCTGCCCTGAGTGCAAACACCAATTCAACGGGGCTTGCTCAGTAGCTTGTATGGATGCCCCAGAACGGCCCTGGTATCCCGGACAGCCCCCTCGCGAGAACACCTCATCTACGTCCACCAGACCAGCATCCGCATGAGCACGATCCTAGAGCAGATCAATGACGCCGTCGTCGAGATCCGACGCCAAACCTCCGATAGCCCGACCATCGGGATCATCCTCGGCACGGGCCTCGGTGCCCTCGTCGATCGCATAGTGATTGATGTCGTCATCCCCTATCAGAACATCCCGCACTTTCCCACTAGCACCGTTGAGTCTCATAGCGGACGTCTGGTCTTCGGGACGATTTCCGGCAAGCGCGTCGTAGTGATGCAAGGCCGGTTCCATCAGTATGAAGGCTATACTCTGCAACAGATCACCTTTCCGGTACGCGTCATGAAGATGCTGGGGGTTTCGACGCTGATCGTCTCAAATGCCTGCGGAGGTATGAATCCTCTGTATCGTCGCGGAGAGATCATGCTTATCGACGACCACATCAATCTTCTGGGTGACAATCCGCTGGTTGGTCCGAACGAGCCGACGCTGGGTCCGCGGTTTCCAGATATGAGCGAACCCTATTCGCGCCGACTGCTCGAGCTTGCCGAGCGCTGCGCCCTTGATCGCGCCCAGAAAGTCCACCGCGGCGTGTACGTAGCCGTGACAGGGCCTAATCTCGAGACACGCGCCGAGTATCGGTTCTTGCGCCTGATCGGCGCTGATGTTGTCGGAATGAGCACCGTACCGGAATGCATCGTTGCCCGACACATGAGCATGGACGTTTTGGGTATCAGTATCATCACCGATGAGTGTTTTCCTGACTCACTGCAACCAGTTCACCTTGAGCACGTCTTGGAAGCAGCCGCAAAGGCCGAACCGATCCTCACTACCCTCGTCACCGACGTCATCGAACGAATCTCATGAAGACTCGCCTCGCTCCGCTGATCTCAGCGATCGCCCTTGTGCTGCTCAGCTGCACTCCCGAAGAGCCGTTCATTGATAGCTTCGACGATACGTGGAGGCTTCTCAGCGTGGACCGTCAGGGGGCGGTTTCTGTAGTCGATGTTCCCGATCAGCAAGCCGGCAACTCAGTGTGGAGTGACCCCACGGATTCAGCAGCTCATGTGTTGCGTCGATTTCGTGACCAGGTGTTCCTGCTGCATAGCAAACGTCCGTGGATCGTCGTGTTTGATGCCGATACGCTGCGTGCCCTTGATACGATCACCCTGAGCTCCGACCCCGGGGTGTCGATTGCCTTTGCTAATGCAACGACGGCGTACGTCACAGTTCCAACCAAAAACCTAATCGACGTCGTTGACCTGACCGTCAACCGCGTGGCCCGCACTATCACGATGCCAAGCCGGCCGATGAGCATCGATGCCAATGGCAACCAGCTCTGCGTTACTCTTCCGGACTCGAATGCCGTAGCCATCATCGACTCACGTACCGTTAAGGTAGAGTCCGTCATCACCACGTCAGCCGTACCATGGTTTGTGGCGTCGGATCCGACCAGCGCACAGTTCTGCATCGTTTCGATGGGTCAAGGCAAGGTTAACCCAGGCACTCAGACAGCGGCAACCATGCAGTTCCTCAATGCCACCACACGCGCTCTGACCACACCGCTGGAGTTGACGCCGCGCGGCACTACCGCAATCAAGACGATTCCAACTGGACTCGTCATTTCGGCAACGCAACAGGCGTTCGTTTCAAGTAACGTGGCGCTTATGCGTGTAAGCACGCGCACACGAAACCGCGTCACCACGATGCAGCCCGAGGGCATGGCAGCGTTGTCCTACAATGAGGCTAGGGCCGAACTCGTTGCCCAGCTCACGTCAACATCCGCAGTGGCTGTGTATAATGCCAATGGCGATGCCCGCACGCAGTTGATCCCTCTGGCTGCACCATCGACATCGGCAATTGGGATAGCCCCTTGATCATCAACCGTCTCATCGACGCAGCATCACAGCGCATACGTCGTATTGCCTTTGCCGATGCTCAAGACCCTCGGGTTCAGCAGGCGGCACTCAGCTGCGCCGAACGCGGAATCTGCCGTCCGATTCTAATCGCTGCATCAAAGGATGAGGCGCAACGCCTGCAGGAGGTTCTATCCATCTCGGGTGTTGAGGTCGCGAGCGTTGATGGATATTCAGAACTGACGGCGGCACATCTACATACACGTCGTTCGGCCAAGGGGCTTACTGCGGCCGATGCCGCTGAACTTTCCCGTGATCCGCTCTACGTTGTCGGCACGCTGGTTGCCACCGGTCTGGCTGACGGCGCCGTGGCCGGGTCAGTATCCACCACGCCCGACGTTGTGCGAGCCGCACTCTGGACAGTTGGTTGCGCCCCGGGAATCACCGTGGTTTCGAGCTTCTTTCTGATGGCATGGCCCGAAACGTGCATGGTGTATGCCGACTGCGGAGTGGTGCCGCAGCCGACGTCGGAACAGCTGACCGACATTGCTGTTTCGGCCGCAGAAAATTTCCAGAAGCTCACGGCCGAGGAATCCCGCGTAGCGTTTCTGAGTTTTTCGACGAAGGGCAGTGCCACGCACGCCTCAGTCGATCACGTTCGGTCAGCCTATGAGCGCTTCCGTCGCCTTAGGCCAGATATCCCAGCCGACGGTGAGCTTCAGTTCGATGCAGCCACCGTGCCCTCGGTGGCTGATCGCAAGGCACCAAACTCGACACTCAAGGGCAGTTCGAACGTGCTAATCTTCCCGGATCTGAATGCCGGCAACATTGCGTACAAGATCACGGAACGTCTCGGTGGCGCCGTTGCTCTCGGGCCAATTCTGCAAGGTCTTGCAAAACCCTACTGTGATCTTTCACGCGGCTGCACAGCTGATGACATCGTACTGGTGGCCGCCATCACCTCGCTCATGTGCGATTGATCAAACGATCAAAGTCCTCGTCGCGAAGTTCATAGCGAGCCGAACAATACTGGCACACCAATTCGCGTTGGCCTTCCTGCTGCATTTGCATGATCTCGTTTACGTCGAGAGTCATCAGCGCCGACGTGAATCTTTCTAGAGAGCACCGGCAGAAAAAGTCTACCGGTGATGACGCCATGATCTCGATCTCTGACGGAAGGATCTGGCGCAGGATATCATTCGGTGAATACCCGGAGTCAGCGTACTCGGTAAGGCGACCCAAATAATCTATGGCATCATAGAGCTTGAAGATGTCCTCCGGACGCGCTCCGGGCATGGCCTGAACGAGCAATCCGATACTCTGACGTATCATCTGATTCTCATCATAGGCAACGTCGATCACGAAGGCCGACGGTATCTGCTCAGACTGCGTCAGGTAGTATCCGAGGTCGCTTGTTACATCTCCACGGCGCAGCTCAACGATACCCATCACCGGCTCGTACTCGCCATAAAGAATTCGCTGCACCCTCAGAAGCCCCTTGCCAAGGGGCGTAGCGCGACTCTCGTCAGGCTTCTTGTTCAGTGTGATGTACCCACGCACTTCGCCCACTTGCATGGCTTCGGCCGTCACGGAGCGGATGAGTCCGTCTCCTTCAAGTGACAAAACCATGCGTTCCTCCCCTTTGAGGAAGGAGGCCATGAGCGTAGCACCCGTTATCGTGCGCGCAAGCACCAGTGAAGGCACACCGTCGAGACCATGACGTTCCTGGGCGGTCCGCACCGAGGTCGCATTATGCACAACGGCAGCCCTGAAAGTTCCGTCAATGGTCATCGCGCGCGTCACTCTGTCACGCTGAGTCCACAGCTTTTTAACCGAATCACTCATGAAATACTCTTTCGCAGCTCATGCAGCGCCTGTAGGGCTTGCAATGGTGTCATGTTCTCGATATCCAGAGCCGCAATGCGGCGATGTAACTCGTCATCCTGCACTGTAAAGAGCATCGGCTGCACGGGCATTGATGCTACAGACGCTGCTGCAGCGCGTGCCGGTTCAGCCCCCTGATGCATCTCTTCAAGTCGCTTGAGGATCTGGCGTGAGCTGGCCACCACCTCTACCGGCATACCTGCCATGCGGGCTACGTGGATGCCGAAGGAGTGGTCACTATGGCCAGGAATCACACGGTGTGTAAAGATGATGTCGTCCTCTACCTCGCGCACTTCCACGTGGACGTTACGTACGCGCACAAACCGATCTGCCAGTTCGGTGAGTTCGTGGTAATGCGTGGCAAAGATCGTCTTGGCACCGACACGCTCGTGGAGATATTGCGCAATAGCCCAGGCGATCGAGATACCGTCATAGGTTGCCGTGCCCCGGCCAACTTCATCCAGCAGGATCAGACTGCGCCTGGTGGCGTTGTGAAGAATGTTTGCGCTCTCATGCATTTCCACCAGAAACGTGCTCTCACCCGAGAGGATGTTATCCTGCGCTCCAACGCGCGTGAAGATCCGATCGGTCATGGGAACGCGCGCCGACGAGCATGGCACATAGCATCCGATGTGAGCCAGAAAAACGGTCAGACCCACTTGGCGTAGGTAACTCGATTTGCCTGACATATTCGGACCGGTCACAATCTGGATCTGGGCCTCATCCGAATCCATGATGACGTCATTGGCCACGTAGCGACGTCCCGGACCTAGCAGGCGTTCGATGACAGGGTGACGCGCTCCGACAAGACGTAGTTCGGATCCGTCATGTAACTCCGGACGGCAGTAGTCATATTCGGCCGCCACCGAGGCAAAGCCCGTAAGCACATCCAGTGTGGCTAGGCGCTGAGCAGTTTTTTGGATCGCCTCTCCATGCACGGCGATGCTCTGCCGCAGCTCGTTAAGCAATGTCGTTTCGAGAGCGCGTACGCTCTCTTCTGCCGTTAGGATGCGCTGCTCAAGCTGCTTTAGCTCCGTTGTACTGTAGCGCTCGGCATTGGCAAGCGTCTGGCGTCGTTCGTAACGATCCGGGACCTTACCTGCGTTGGCGTTGGAGATCTCGATGTAGTATCCAAAGACCGAAGTGAATCCGATCTTGAGCGTCGCGATGCCTGTACTCTCGCGCTCGGATTGCTGGTATGATGCGATCCAGTCCTTGCCGTTGAGCAAGGCTTGCGCAACCAGGTCCAGTTCGGCGTTGTACCCAGGACGGAACATGCCGGCCGTGCCGATAGCTACCGGGGGTTCATCAACAAGGGCACGTCGAAGAAGGTCGACAACCGTGCCATGGCGCTCGATTCCCAGCACAAGCGAGCGCACATCCTCGGAGGTCATAGCCTCAGCCACAGAGGCGATCTCAGGAATCAGGTCAAGCCCCCTTCGAAGCGCCCCCAGATCGCGAGCGGTTGCGCGACCAGTCATGACCTTGGTCAGGAGTCGTTCGATATCACCGACGCCGCCTAAAAGCTCCTGAAGCTGCGCTCGTTTTTCGTTCTCATTGAGCAGTCCACTGACAACGCTCAAACGTCGTTCAATACGTCCGCGATCGGTCAGCGGAGTCTGCACCCACCAACGCAGAAGACGCGCGCCCATGGGCGTGCGCGTCATGTCGATGAAGCCAACGAGTGCGCCGCTGCCGGGTTGCCCCGACATGGTCGAAGAGATTTCAAGGTTGCGCCGCGTGGCAGGTTCAAGCACCATCACGTCATCCGAACGCAACGTCTGCAGCGAAGTTATTTGCGCCAGCACTCCTCGTTGCGAGTCAGCGACGTACTCAAGTGCCACGCCGGCAGCAATGATACCACGTGTATGCTCGTTGATTCCAAATCCCTTGAGCGATGCCGACGCAAAGTGTTGCTGCAACGTGCGCTGTGCCGTATCGAAGTCAAAATGCCACGGCTCGCGCCGTGACACCGATGGAGCTTTCTGCAGCCGATTGAGAAGGGGCTCCCAGTGCTCCCGCTGGTCTTTGTTCACCAAGACTTCTGCCGGACAGAACGAGTCGAGCATCGATGCGATCTTCTCCGGCAGCACATCTCCAGCTGTAAAGGATCCCGTGGAGACATCCATCACGGCAAGACCCCATGCCTGGCCCTCTTTGGATGGGGCTACGAGGCAGGCAAGAAAAGTATTCGCCGAAGCATCGAGGATCTTGTCATAGAGCACAATGCCAGGGGTGACAACTTCCACAACGTCGCGTTTGACGAGCCCCTTGGCAAGCTTAGGATCCTCCAGCTGCTCACAGACCGCCACACGATGTCCTGCGGCGACCAGTTTGGGCAGATAGGCATCCAGCTGATGATGCGGGAACCCCGCCAACGGTATGTCACCAGCTGCTCCGTTATTGCGCTTCGTTAGCGTAATACCGCAGGCCTTGGCCGTCAATACGGCATCATCGCCGAAGGTTTCGTAAAAATCCCCAAGACGAAACAGCAGAACCATGTCGGAATGTTTCTGCTTGATGGTGCGGTATTGCCGCATCAGCGGCGTCTCGGCGGATGATTTCACGGGGCAAAGGTACGAACACGGTCGCACGGGGCGAGGCTTTCACATCTTGCCGAGGAACTTGCTATATTTGCCCTCCGCAAGGAGAGGTGGCCGAGTGGCTGAAGGCAACGGTTTGCTAAACCGTCGTAGTGGTAATAACCGCTACCGAGGGTTCGAATCCCTCCCTCTCCGCATACAGAAAGCCCCGTGATCCGCACGCGGGGCTTTTTTCATTGATGGCCAGCGATCGCACCATACGACCCATTATCACGAACCGTAAGGCCCTTTTTGAATATGAGGTTCTTCAGCGGTTCGAAGCCGGTATTGCCCTGATGGGAACCGAGGTCAAATCCCTGCGTGCCGGCAAGGTCAACCTGGCCGACGCCTATGCGATGTTCCCGGACCGCAAGAGTGACGAGCTGTATCTCATCGGCCTTCATATTAGTCCCTACGACTTCGGTCAACGTGAGAACCATGAGCCCCTTCGCCGACGGAAACTCCTGCTCAAACATCACGAACTATTGCGCCTGCGTGAAGGCATCGAGGAAAAGGGGCTCACGGTTGTGCCACTGAGTCTCTATTTTTCCGGACCCTATGTCAAAGTAGAACTCGGCCTTGTGCGTGGCAAGAAGCTTTACGACAAGCGCGCGGCTACTAAGGAACGCGAGCAGAAGCGGGAGATGAAAAGAGTGACGAGGGACGAGTGACGAGGGACAAGTGACGAGGGACGAGGGACAAGTGACGAGGGACGAGGGACAAGTGACGAGGGACGAGTGACGAGTGACATCATTCCTGCGAAAGCAAGAATCCAGAGAACTGAACGAACAAAGATCAATTGTATTCGACCATGAAAACCCTTCAAGAACAGCTCGATATCCTCTCAGAGGGCGTTGTTGATCTGCTACCGCAGGAGGACTTTGCCAGGAAACTCGAGCTGAGCATTGCCACAGGTGTGCCGCTAAGAGCGAAGCTCGGACTGGATCCGAGCCGGCCGGACATCCACATCGGGCATGCGGTGGTCCTGAACAAACTGCGTCAGTTTCAGGATCTGGGGCACACGGTGGTGCTGATCATCGGGGACTTTACGGCCATGATCGGCGACCCGACAGGTAAGTCCAAGACACGTCCAGCGCTAACGCTTGAAGAGACTCGGCAGAACGGCAAGACTTACGTTGAGCAGGCCGCAAAGATCCTTGATATGACCAAGACGGAGGTCGTCTATAACTCGCAGTGGCTCGATGCGATGTCGTTCCGGGAAGTGATCACCCTTTCGGCCAAGTACACGGTTGCCCAACTTCTTGAGCGCGACGATTTCACCAAGCGTTATCGCTCGGGCGAACCGATCAGCGTGCACGAGTTCCTCTATCCCCTATCACAGGCCTATGACTCGGTGGCCGTGCGCAGTGATGTCGAACTGGGCGGTACAGACCAGAAGTTCAATCTGCTCGTCGGACGCGAGATCATGAAGGCCTATGGTCAGGAACCACAGTGCATCCTGACGATGCCGATCCTGGAAGGCACGGACGGCGTTGAGAAGATGAGCAAGTCACTCGACAATTACGTAGGTCTGACAGACTCGGCGAAGGACATGTTCGGCAAAACGATGTCGATCCCCGACTCGATGATCACACGGTACTACCGGTACGGCAGCTTCGCGCCCGGCAAGGACGTCGCGGCCATGGAAGCAGCACTTGCCGACGGCACGTTGCACCCGCGCACGGCCAAGGTCGACGTCGCCAAGAGAATTGTCGGGATCTACCATGGTCAGGATGCAGCCGATGAGGCTTTTGCTGAGTTCGAACGTGTGTTTGTCCGGAAAGACATTCCAGATGTGATCGATGACGCCGTCGTCGACGGCACGTCGGTGGACATCGTCACCCTGCTCAGCGTCACCTCCATGGTGGCATCCAAGAGTGAGGCGCGCCGGCTGATTCAGCAAGGGGGCGTCTCGATCGACGCTGTTAAGATCACCGATTCTACAGCCGTCATCGACCTTGCCACTCCGGTGATTCTCCGCGTCGGCAAACTCCGATTCTTGCGCGTACACGGCCGGTAACGATGGAGCTGATCGTCAGCAGTGCCGCTACCGGCGCAGAGAACATGCGGCGTGACTTGGAGCTCTGGGAGCTGGTGCGCGACGGCCACAAGCCCGTATCGCTGCGTCTTTATTCCTGGCAGCCCTGGTGTGTATCACTGGGCAAGCATCAGCCCCTTGAGGCCATTGATATCGAAGCGGCGCAGCATAATGGCTTTGATGTGGTGCATCGGCCTACAGGCGGGCGTGCTGTGCTGCATGCCGATGAGGTGACGTACTGCATTTGCACGCCCGTGCAGGATAGTCTTCAGGCCCGGAGCGTGTATGCTGAGGTTCACCGGCTGCTGTTTGCGTCGCTTTCTGCCCTGAGTGCAAACCTCGCCTTTGCCAGTCTTGATTCGGACCTTCGAACACACTACAGTGCGAATGGTCCGATGGGTCAGGCGTGTTTTACGTCGCACGCCCGTAGCGAAATCCTCTGGCACGGACGCAAGGTTGTGGGTTCGGCGCAGCGGGTCATCGACGGAGTCCTTCTACAGCACGGGTCAATCCTCTGCGGCCCCGGACACGAGCGTCTCGCCGATGTTATCCGAGCCGAAGATCGTGAGCGCGACATACTTCGCGCATCAATCGACACATCAAGTGCGACCCTCTCCCAGGCGGCTGCACGGGTAGTGACGGCGGATGAGGTGATTCAGGCCATCGTAGCACATGTGACGGACACAGACCCTAGAATCCTACCTCATTCGGACGCGCAACGCTGATACCAGTCCACGTATCCACCCGCGCAATGACATCAGCCAGATAGCCGTCGAGGACGACTTGCTTCTTGGTGGACGACGCGTGCATGAAACGAGCGCGTCTGCCCTCGCGAACGATGATCCCCGTGTGGGCATAGTCGAGCCCCTTCTTCGACGTCATGATGGCAACGATATCGCCATCGCGCAGCTCCGACTCTATGTCGGCGACCTTCTCACGCGGGACAACATGCATCGTGACCATCTGAAGGCGCTGTTCGATCTTGGCAATTTGCTGGATTGCTGACGCATCAGCGCCGAGCGCCGGGTAGTACTGCGGGTGCGTAGACATGAAGTCGATCTTCATCTGGATCGGGCGACCGCCGAGCTGCCGTGAGATATCCGTGACGATGCCCTTGGCTGCGTTGTCGAGGATCCACTCGGTTGTGTAGTGCAGGCGGCTCGTGTAACCGTCGATGCGGCCAGATCGATACCGGGTCTGGGTGATGCTCTCCAACAGCCGATCATAGCCCGATGTACCGTGTTTGAGATTTCGAGCCAGATTCAGCACTGTTTCGAAGAACGTCACACAGTCGAGTCCGTCAAGGCGAACGCGGCAAACCTCGGGTCCGTCACCTTCAAGCGTACCACCTACGTACGGCGTGCCGAGCAGTTCATGGCCGAGTTTGGTCATGAGCATGCCAAGAGGCAGGCGAGACCACGAGGAGTCGCGGGCCATGGCTTCGAGACGTGCGACACGTCCCGCCTCGGACTTCGCGGTCGTGGTTTCCTGTGATTGCACATGTACCGAAGCAACAGCGACAACCGCCAGCACAATGCTTGTCGCGGCTCGTCGGATCATGGACGCTCGCCCAGAGTGCGGATGCCCACATCAGCCAGCTGACGTTCATCGACGCCAGACGGACAGCCGTCCATCAGCGACAGCCCAGACGTGGTCTTCGGAAACGCGATCACGTCACGGATGTTCTCGGTGCCGCAGAGAAGCATTACCAGTCGGTCGAAACCAAAGGCGATTCCCCCGTGAGGAGGTGCTCCAAAGCGCAGCGCATTGAGCAGAAAACCGAACTTCTGCTCGGCATCTTCGCGCTCGAAGCCGAGCAGATCAAACATGCGCTGCTGCACGTCATTGGTATGGATCCGTACCGAGCCACCTGCGGCCTCGTAGCCGTTGATCACAAGGTCATGGGCAATGGCTCGGGCATGTGTCGGGTCCGAGTGCAACAGACTGACGTCCTCGGCCATCGGTGCCGTGAAGGGGTGATGCCGGGCAATCCAGCGTGACTCGTCAGGACTGTATTCGAGCAGCGGAAACTCCACCACCCAGTGAAAAGAGTAAGTTCCGGCCAGCTGCTCCAAGATGCCGCAACGCCTAGCGATCTCAGTGCGTAGAGCGCCGCCAATAGTGCACGAGCGCTCCCACTCTCCGGGGAAGAACAGAAGAAGATCGCCGTTCTGGGCACCGAGAGCCGCGCAGAGCTGGGCTGCTTCATCGCCGGCAAGCTGCTTGGCAAACGAACCAGTAATCTCGCCGTCTATGAGCTTGAGCCATGGAAGCCCCTTGGCCCCATACTTCTTTGCATGCTCTGTTAGTTCGTCAATCTGCTTGCGTGAGAATCCGCCGCAGGTCTTTGCATTCAGTGCCATCACCACGCCACCCTCAGTGACGGTGGTGGCAAAGATTCCAAAGGAGCTTTCTGCTGCAACCGCCGAGACATTTACCAATTCAAGACCGTAACGAATGTCGGGCTTGTCTGAGCCATAACGGTTCATTGATTCATGAAAGCTCATGCGACGAAACGGCGTTTCGACCTCGATACCGAGGATCTCCTTCCAGGCCGTGGCAATGAACCGCTCGGTCAGGGCAAGAATGTCGTCCTGCGTGATGAAGGACATCTCAACATCAATCTGCGTGAACTCTGGCTGACGGTCGGCACGAAGATCTTCATCGCGGAAACACTTGACGATCTGCATGTACTTGTCAAAGCCCGAGACCATCAGTAGCTGCTTAAACAACTGCGGTGACTGTGGCAGGGCGTAAAACCGACCCTTATTCATGCGGCTCGGGACAAGAAAATCGCGTGCCCCTTCCGGCGTGGACTTCGTCAGAACGGGTGTTTCGACTTCGAGAAAACCCTCCTGCTCGAAAAAGCGATGAGTGATCTGATACAGCTTGTTTCGCACAAGAAAGTTGCGCTGCAAAGCCGGACGTCGAAGGTCAAGGTATCGATACGTCAGGCGCAGCTCTTCATTTGTTGCCAGATCATCAACGATCTCAAACGGTGTGAGGTCTGCCACATTGATGATCCCGATCTCGTCAGCTAAAACTTCGATCAGGCCGGTCGGGATCTTTGGGTTGGGGTTTTCACGGAGGCGCACTCGCCCCTTGACCCATAGGACGTACTCAGAGCGGACCGCATCGATCGACGCAGCCAGGTCCGGTGTGTGAGCCGAATCAACCACGACCTGCGTCACGCCATTACGATCACGCAGGTCAATGAATATCACCCCTCCGTAATCGCGCCGGGCATTGACCCAGCCGTTGAGAATGACGGTTGATGCGTCGTCTGTCGGACGGAGCTCACCGCAGGTGCGTGTACGTTTTTCGAAGTGCATGATGTGGAGGTCGTTGATGAATTCAGGGGCGAAAGTTACGCATCATGCTCGTTCCGTACCGTGGTCTGCATCAGCATCTGCTGCACGGCATGAACGACCTCGGAGCTCTCGATGGCCTCGAGCGCGCCACTGTCGGTGATGCATGGCCAGCAGGGAGCTGCATACGGCGTCCAGGGTAACAATCCACGAGCATCTTGCGAAAACAGAACCACACTCGGGATACCATGAGCAGCAGCCACATGCACGGCTGAGGTATCAGGTGTTAGAAGCATATCGCTTTCGGCGATGCAGGCGGCAAAAGCACCATAGGACTTCTGCGGCGCAATGACTGAAGCGCCACAGGCCTTGCCGATTCGCTGCGCCATCTCATGATGGGCCGGTGCACTCATGATCCTCAAGCCGACATCTGTCAGCGATCGGCTTTGGCACCAGTCACAGATCTGACGCAAAGCGTCGATCATCTTTTTCTCGGGGTACATCCGATGCGTGTCCGAACCGGAGATGTTAACGGCCAGGATACGCTCCGATCGACCCCTTGCAAGCGCGTTCTGCGCCGCCGAGCGCTGCTCGTCGGATAGTGGAAACGACAGTCGTAATTCATCGCCCTCGATGGAGATCCCAAGTGGCCAGGTCAGACGGGCAATGCGCTCGACGATATGCACGCGTGACTGATCGGCAAGGGGCACCACATGCGTATACACACCACGGTTGACCTTGTCGATTCCGATTGCAAAAGGGGCATGAGCGCCAGAAACGAGCAGGGCCGATGTTGACGAGGCATTATCCATGAGGTCGATCACCAGGTCATACCGTTGACGTCTCAGTGTTCGGCGCAGCAGGAGAAGATGCAGCAGAGATTTGCGGAAGACATGAATGCGGTCGATATAGGGTTCGACCGCCTGACGCACGGCAACGTTATTCGTCGAAAGAACCATGTCGATGCGTGCATCCGGCATATGGCGGCGAAGCGCCCGGATGATCGGTGTGCTGACGATCACATCACCGATGCGATCCTGGCGCAACAGCAGAACCCTGCGAATGTCCGCACGCCAGTTGCTTTCGTGCGGTGCACCTATAGCGATTGGCTCGCCAAGTCGTCCGACGCGTTCATTGTACCAGCCGCGCACGGCAAGTTCCAGTCGTTTGATCACCGTATCGGGCATGATGTCATCCGCAGACTGAGCGGTACACGTCAGACGTGGCCCGTGCCGTCAAATCCCAGGTAAAAGGCGCGCTACGCTGCAGGCCGGCCGCGCGAAGGCGTGCGACAAGCGCATCGTCTTCGAGACACTGCTGCATCGCATGCGCAATGGATTCAGCACGCGTAGGTTCGACGTAGAGAGCTGCATCACCGCCAACTTCAGGCAAAGAGGTATTCTGCGACGTGATCACCGGGCAGCCGCAGCGCATTGCTTCGAGCACTGGTAGTCCGAAGCCCTCACCCAGTGATGCGAAGGCAAGTGCCCGAGCCTGACTGAGAAGCTGAACTATGTGGTCCGTAGGGACATCCGTAATGACCCGAACAGAGGCATCGGACAGCACCGATCGGTGGCCTTCTCGGAACTGGTCAGCCTGAGCCTGACCGCCAGCGATGATCAGGATAAACTCAGCGTTGCGACGCAGCGATTCTGGCAGCAGCGACCATGCGTACATCATGCGGTGCAGATTTTTACGAGGATCGAGGCGGCCGACAAAAAGGATGTATGGCTTACGCAACGCGTACCGCTGCATCACATCATGCTCAAGCGGTGTTGGCGTAAACTCGTCACCGGCCGCTAGTGGCGTAACGTGGATCGGAATTCGGCACTCTGGAAAGAACTCCCCGATGGTTGATGCTGTGTACGCAGACGGACACATGATCGCGCTTGATGCCTCAAGATGACGTCTGATACGTCCCGGAAAGCGTCGCACGAGAATCGGGTCAAGCCCCATCTCCGGATACATTGGAAACAGATCATGAATTGTCGTCACAACAGGACGCTGACGCGGTATGATCTTTCCGGGGGCGAGCAGGTGCACAAGGTCGGTACCTTCAAATGCGCTCGACATGCGACGCCGTTGAACCAGACGCATGAGTCCGCGCAAGGGAGCGCCAAGTCTGCGCTCATTGGGTATGCGCTCAACCACCCTTGCTCTTGAGAAGGGGGCGAAATAGGATGCCACCTTCCCGTGGTCATCCTCGCTGGCAGCCAGCGTTACCCCATCGACGAGTTCATTTCGGAGCAGCCCCTTGATAAGCTCACGGGAATACCGTTCGATTCCGCTGCGTCCGAGGATCGCACTGGCATCAAACGCTACGTTCATCACCTACCGGGGGCTTAGGACTTATGCTACCTCATTGGCAACGTCGTACACGACACCGGTTGCCAGAGCGTAGATCTTCTCGATCGAAGAGGAAATGGCAGCAGTAGCTGCCGGATCGTCTGATGCCTCGTAAGATTCCGGACTTGGATACACGTACACTTCTTGGAAGTGATTGTGCTTGCCCTTCGTTTCAAACAATGAAAACGAAACATCAGAACCCGAATAGAATTCCTTCACGGCTGAGATAGCGGCCAGATACTCCGGACGTTTGCCATCAGGAATTGAATACGAGACACTGAAGAGAACCTTGGACATGAAATGACCCTGAAAATTTTGGGGCAAAATACGGATGGTTGTTCGACGGCATTTTCCGAACTTTTCAACACCGACGGGTTAGAACGAATGAAGTTGACGAATCGTGTTGGCAATCATCCCAGAATTTGGCAAAACAGCCTGTTCAAGCGTCGGAGCAAACGGTGTCGGGGCATCAAATGCCGCAACGCGCTTAACTGGTGCGTCGAGGTAGCGAAATGCTTTGTCGGCAATACGTGCGGCAATCTCACCACCAAAACCAGCAGTGAGCACAGCCTCATGTGCCACGACAGCGCGTCCTGTTTTGCAGACTGATTCCAACACTGTCTCTTCATCGAATGGTACGAGCGTGCGGATGTCGACAACTTCGACGTCGATTCCCTCCGATGCTACCGCTTCTGCAGCAGCAAGAGCCATGTGCACGGCAGAACCGTAACAGATCACTGAAACGTCCGCGCCAGTTCGTACGACGCGCGCTTTACCGAGCGGTACAACGTATTCGCCCTCTGGTACTTCACCCTTGATCTTGCGGTATAGCCCCTTGTGCTCAAAGAAGACCACTGGATCATCATCTCGCATAGAGGCCATCATCAGCCCCTTGGCATCATCCGGAAATGCCGGGCACACTACTTTGATTCCTGTTGCGTGAGCGAACCATGCCTCGGAATTGCGGCTGTGAAACGGGTTTGCACCGACGCCTCCGCCGGATGGTCCGCGCACGACCATCGGTACCGGGATACCCCATCGATACGCGGTGGTGCCAGCAACGGTTACGATCTGATTGAATCCGTTGGTAACGAAATCCATGAACTGCATTTCGGCAACAGGACGCATGCCGTTGAGCGATGCACCGATTGCGGCGCCAATGATCGCCGCCTCACTGATCGGGGCATCGATCACACGCGAAGCACCGAACTCATCGAGGAAGCCCTTGGTGAGCTTGAAAGCCCCACCATAGGTACCAATGTCTTCACCGATCAGGAACACGCGCTCATCCCGACGCATTTCAACACGCATGGCATCGGCGATGGCTTCGAGATAGGTCATCTGCATATCAGTTACCCTCCGCGTGCGGCATCATGAAGACATTTCGCAGACCTTCTTCAGCATCGGGCCACGGCTGCTCGAGTGCCCGGTCAATGGCAGCAATCATGTCTGTAAGGATCAATGAACGCAGTTGCTCGGTTTCATCTCGCGTGACGATGCTGTCCTCAACCAGGCGGTCGATGTAGCGTTCGACAGGATCCTTGGCAGACCATTCTTCGAGCATCTCCTTGGGTACGTAGGAGAAGTCGTCGTGTTCGGCGTGACCGCGCATACGCATGGTCACGGTCTCGATCAGTGTCGGCCCCAGCCCCTTGCGGGCACGGTCCACAGCCTCGCAGCACGTCTGATAGACAAGTTCAACATCCGTGCCGTCGATGGTACTGCCGGCCATCCCATAACCGACGGCTCGGTCGCTGAGACGCTCACAGGCAAACTCCATCGAGTTCGGGGTCGAATATGCGTACTGGTTATTCTCGATGATCAGGATCATCGGGATCTTGTGCACCGATGCGAAGTTTAGTGCTTCGTGTACCTCCCCTACCTGCGCGCCACCGTCACCGATATAGGTCATCGAAACGGTTGTTACGCCACGTAGCTTGTCTGCCAATGAAAATCCAGCCGCAACTGGTATCATCGCCCCTAGGTGCGACACGTTCCCGTAGATGCGAAGTGCCGGGTCGGCATAGTGTCCCGTACCATCTGTGCCGCGCATCTGACTCCCCTTGCGGGCCAGGTGGTTGAGCATGAGCTGATCCAGCGTCTGACCGAAGACAAAATGTCCGCCGATGTTGCGGTGCATCGGAAACAGCACATCGCGCGTGCGGTCAAGGGCGAGCGCACTACCCACACTGACGGCTTCGTTACCCAGCTGGGAATAAACACCGCCGAAGGCTTTACCCTGGCGGTAGAGACGCAGCATGGCCGTGTCGAACTCCCGCGCCATGAGCATATACCGGAGCATGTCCTTGCGCAGTTCCGGTGAAAGTAGAGAACCTCTTTTACGAGCCATGGGTTGCGTGATGTGCAGTTAGATCGTGAGACAAGCCTCAAAAATACGCAAGCCCCCTGCAGCGTGAGCTTTCAGGGGGCATGCAGAGCGTACCGTGCTAGCGCACGATTTTACTTCTTCTTGTGCTTTTTGACATCGGCCACTGATACCGTCGGACCTGAGTTACCAAAGCTATTGTACACATAGGTGATGACCGAAGCGATGTCTTCGTCCGTGTACTTCTTCGGTAGCGGCGCCATCACGCCATTGTACTCCTTGCCATTGACCTTGAGCTTGCCACTCTTACCGTTGACAACTTCCTTGATGATCTGCGGCATTGGTGTGCTCTTGAGATAATCACTCTTGGCAAGCGGCGGATACACCGTCCCCAGACCCTGTCCATTGGCTTGGTGACACGTCTTGCAGTACTCGGTGTAGATCTGCTGGCCACGGGCCATCAGTTTTGCCTTGTCCTGCGCGTGCAGGCCTACAGTCAGCAAACAAACCAATGCTAGAATCGCGAATGTGCTCTTCATCATGTTACTTATCCCGAATGGGTGGTGGTGATGTGCTTTCTTTGATCTGCCGCTGACTACATGAATCTTGAGTACCGAACCGGATCGGCCTCGTGCATCATCGCATAGGCGGCATCGATGATATGCTCAGACTCGGGCTTCGACCAGTAGTTTCCGTCGGTGCCATAGGCCGGACGGTGCGGGCGTGCCGTCAGAGTAACAGGTGCCGAGTCCAGCCAGCGGAAACCACCTTGAGTTTCGAGGACCTCACGCATGATGTAGGCTGTGGTTCCGCCAGGAACATCCTCATCGACCACGAGGAGCCGATTGGTCTGCTTGAGGGAATCAACGATAACCCCTTGGATATCAAAGGGCAGCAGCGTCTGCACATCGATCACTTCGACAGAAACACCAAGCTGTTCGAGAACGGCAGCCGCATCAAGGGCCACGCGGACGGTTGCGCCGTAGGTCACGAGGGTAAGGTCGGACCCAGCACGCACAACCTCCGGAACACCCAAAGGCACG
>JBILLF010000026.1:0-23703 GCA_044376225.1 Patescibacteria group bacterium
GTACGATGCTGTTAAGGGGCTTGTTCTGCGCGGCACGATAACCTCACCGGGAGCCCGACCCGGCTCAAAGATCCCTGAGCTAAAATCAGCCAAGTTGACGGTGCTGGTGCGCGCAAGACTGCGATGCCGCAGTGAGGTCGGACCATTTCGCGTTCGCCTTGTCGATATCGAACTCTGAGTTTCATTCAGCGGATGAGAACTATCCGCATCGTTCCAGCCGCCACGACGTCCTACCTCCGCGTCATTGCTGACGATTCCAGTTCGAGGTAACGGCCCGAATAAATGCACCCGCCGTGTACCGTAAAGATCAGTACTATTCTGTCTGATGCCTCATTGGTGAGACCGGTACAGTGCGCGTCGGGCAAGCAACCCGACTGTCAGATATGTTGTGATGATCAGCAACAGCCACGGCCAAAATGATTGCGGCAGTGCTACAAACCCAAGATCACGTCCGAATCCGATAAGCGGAATGGCAAGGCCAACGATCAGAACTAGCAGTGTGGTGAGCAGCAGTGTCATGCTAGGAGCTGTTATCCGTAGTGATGGTGTCTGTGCGCGCAGGACCATGACGATGAGCATCTGCGAACAGAGGGACTCGATAAACCAGCCAGTGTGAAACAGCGCAGGATTACTGCCAGCGCCGAGTGGCCAGAGCATAACGGCGTAGGTGGCATAGTCAAAGAATGAACTGATCGGACCGAAGACCATGATCGTGCGCCAAACATCGTCCATTGACCAGCGTCGCGGTAGGGTTATCCAATCGGCGTCCACGGTATCGTTCGGGATGGCTGTTTGTGAAATGTCGTACAACAGATTGTTAAGCATGATCTGCACCGGTAGCATGGGCAAAAAGGGCAGGAACACACTTGCACCGACCACGCTGAGCATGTTGCCGACATTGGAACTGGCAGCCATGCGCAGATACTTCACGACATTGCCAAAGACCTTGCGTCCTTCGATGACACCATCGTGCAGGACGGCAAGATTCTGTTCGAGCAGGATAAGATCCGATGACTCCTTGGCAACATCCACAGCGTCCTCCACGCTGATGCCGACGTCTGCCCGACGCAGTGCCGGAGCATCATTGATACCGTCACCTAGGAATCCGACTACGTGACCGTTTGACCGCAGGCAGGCTATCACGCGCTCCTTGTGCAGTGGCGTAAGCTTTGCGAAGATCGTTGTGCGCTCTACGGCATCCGATAGCTCGGCGTCTGATAACGTGTCGATCTCTGAGCCCTGCAGCGAGCCCGCGGACGAAAGTCCCACGGCGTTGGCAACGTAGGTCGTAATGGCAAGACGATCTCCAGTGAGGATCTTGATGTTCACATGAGAAGTTGCCAGTTCATCCAATGCAGTACGTGCTGAATCCTTTGGTGGGTCGAGAAATGCGAGAAACCCCTGCAAGACCATGGCTGTCTCGTCGGCAACGCCGATGCCATGGCACTCGGACGGCATCTCCTTGGTTGCCACCGCCACGACGCGAAATCCCTGCTCGTTCAGATGATCGGCCACAGCCATGGCCGACTCCGGTAGATCAGTGCAGACGGCCAGGGTTTCCTCAAGAGCCCCTTTGCAGATCATCAGAGGGGGCTTGCCGGCCTGAGAAACCAGTACCGACAGCCTCCGGCGCTCGAAGTCGAACGGTTGCTCATCGAGTTTGGTCCAAGACTCAGCCCCGATGCGATTCTCCAGGTGTTCGTGTTCGAGGATTGCCTCGTCCATCAGATTCTTTATGCCCGACTCGAAGAAGCTGTTCAGAAACCCAAGCCAGAGCACGTCCTGACTCTCCGTACCGTCGGGCCGTATGTGATGCATCAGGATGATGCGTCCTTGAGTGAGCGTTCCGGTTTTATCTGTGCAAAGGATGTCCATCGCCCCAAGGTTCTGAATGGCATTCAGTTGTTTGACGATGACCTTCCGTCGAGCCATGGCTACGGCACCCTTGGAAAGATTCACCGTCACGATCATCGGAAGCATCTCCGGTGTAATGCCCACGGCCACAGCCGTGGCGAACAGCAGAGCCTCCATCCAGTCGTGACGGATAAGTCCATTAACTAGGAACACCACTGGAACCAGGATTAGAATGATGCGCAGCATCAACCATGTGAACGAGCGGATGCCGAGATCAAAGGCCGTGGGTGGACGTGTAGCGCGGACGCGTGAAGCGATCGACCCGAAGTAGGTGTCGCTGCCAGTGGTCATGACCACTGCCGTTGCATACCCAGTCTGAACGGTTGATCCTTGAAAGCAAAGCCGAGGATCATCCAGTGGCTCGGGGCTCACCTCACCCGAGGACGATTTCTCGACCGGTACTGATTCGCCCGTAAGAATGTGCTGATCAACGTGCAGATCATCAGATTCCAGCAGGCGAACATCTGCCGGGACCATATCCCCAGCCGAGAGCTTCACAATGTCTCCGGTGACGATCTCCTCAATGTTGATATCCTGGGTCGCCCCTTGCCGCACGACCGTTGCTCGCACGGTAACAAGCTGTTGCAACGCTGCAACGGCGCGCTCGCTGCGCGATTCTTGGAAGTACTTCAAGACCGAACCGATAATGATCATTAAGGCGATCATGATGGTGGCGGCAAGGTCTCCCGTGACATACGACACGGCGCATAGGCACAGCAGCAGGATGTTCAGTGGGTTGCGTAGCAAATCGAACGTATGCTCGAGCCATACGGGTCGGCGCGAAGATGCTGGATGCTGTTTCTGCTGATGCTCAAGACGCTGATGTGCCTCGGCGGTGTCCAGACCGGATGACGAAGTGCCGAGGTTGGCAAGCAGCGCGTCAATGGGTAACTGGCGCAGATCACTGAGAATGTGCTGGTCGTTCATAGGCTGTCATGTTAGGGACACTATGTGAAATGTTCATCAGTGCGTTCTGAAGTGCTACGAAGAGCGTCCCGCTGTCCGTATGTTGGCGCTCAATGGGGGAAAAAACGCGCAGTGATTCCGCGCTTGAGGTTGCCGAGATCGACCCAATGCGCTGGTGCAGAGTTGTTCGTGCGTCCGGACTGAGTCGGCCGTGGGACCTTCTGTTTCCGCCAACATCGTTGTATCGACGAAACTCACGATTCGAGACCGGTGCGCATCACGTCTTTGGATTGGTGAGGCAGGGTCGCGCGATTCTCCTTGCCTATGTGCTGGCAATGCGGGGTAATGATAGCTGCCTTATTGACGTTCGCGCACCCAACGACGGATCTTCGTCGGTCATAAATATGATGATCGACCATTGGCACCAGGTAGCGGAACGACACGGTGCCACCTCAATGATCGGACCTGTCGGAGCGTTTGCATTTCTTACCGATGGCGTCGCAGAGGCCAGTGATGGTGAGGTGAAAAGTATCCACATCCCTGTTTACCCAGCTACACTTGTTGACTGTTTCATCCGCCGTGGGTATGTTCACGCCTGGTCGGGGGCGGTCTGGGGACAACATGAGAGGCCAGTCTCGAACGACCATGAACAGTACCCTCTGCAGACGGGGGTACAACGAGGGACATGGATGAGTGCAGCGTCGTCCGTCAGCAAGCTTGAGCGTGTGCTCTCTGCTTCGTTCACCACACTACCTTGGCATCGGGGCAGGGGAGCGGCTGTGTCTGCTCTTGCTACCAGTTACGCACCAGTGTATTCGCCGTCGCTCGCTCTTGCTGGTGAGCACGAGGCTCAGACTGTAGGTGCCGTGTTGATGTATCGGGACGTTGATTCGGTCCCGACGGTCGTTTACTCCTTACCCCGAATCCTTCAGAGGATTTGGCTTTGGGCGGCTTCACGTCGCTCAAATCTCCTGCATGTAAGCGTCATCGGCCTACTTCCCGAGGCTCGCAACACACGCGTTGCCGTTGCCCTCTTCCGGGCAACGCGTCAGGCATTCAGTCTGGCTGAGGCTGTAACGACATCATGGGTGCGCGCGGAGAACCGCGCCTCACAGATGATGTGCGAGCGTGCCGGGTTGAGCCCCCTTCAGAATCGAACGGTTTTTCACAAGGTCTTATCAACAATTTCCAACCATTAGCGGAGAGTAGAATGAACATTCTCGTACGCTGTGTCGTCTCGGCACTTGTCCTGATCGCCTGTGGCGTTCCGGCTTTTGCTCAGGGGGCGCTTTCAGGTCGGGTAACGGGATCTAACGGCCAGGCCGTCCCGGGCGCCACGATCAAAGTCAGTAATGCAGACGTCACCAAAGGTGGCTATTCCGATACACGAGGCCGGTACACCGTCAAGGGTATCCCCGACGGTAAGTACACGGTAACGGTCACATGCGTCGGTTACCAGAAGAATTCGTCCGAGGACGTAGACATCTCGGGTAGCGCCACGTTGAATGTGGAGCTCAAGGAAACAGCCATCGACATGGAAGTGACCGTCGTGACGGCCTCGCGTATTCAGCAGAAGGCTTCGGAGGCTCCTGCATCGGTCACGGTGGTTGAGCCACGGACGATCCGCGAAGCTCCAAAGGCCACACCGGTCGAGCACATCCGCGGTCTTGCCGGTATCGACTATTCACAGACAGGTATCGCCCAGCAGAACGTCAGCGTTCGGGGCTTCAATAACGTCTTCAGCGGTTCGCTGCTGACGCTCACGGATTACCGTCCGGCTGGTGTTCCAAGTTTGCGGGTGAACGTTGGCTATTTCGTGCCTGCCTCGAATGAGGACATCGAGCGCATGGAACTTGTGCGCGGTCCGGCTTCGGCACTCTATGGACCAAACGCCTCGCAGGGTGTACTGAACATCATCACACGCTCGCCGTTTGCCTCAAAGGGAACGACGGTGTTCCTTGCTGGAGGACAGCGTGGACTTCTTAATGCTGGTCTGCGACATGCCGGTACGCTTGGCGAGTCCTTTGGATACAAGGTCACGGGTCAGTACTTCAAGGCCGATGACTGGGCATTTGTTGACCCAGTTGAAGAGGCAAGCCGCAATGCAATTCTTAGCAAAGACACGCTGAATCTGATCAATCGTGATACGCTCAAGATCGGCAACCGCAAGAACAGCCCGCATGAGCGATTCAACGTTGATGCCGGGGCGTACTACATGCTCGGCGATAACACCATGGTCCAGTTGAATGGTGGTATCTCGCAGGCCGTCAACACGATTGAAATGACGGGACTTGGAGCTGCCCTCGGCCAGGACTGGCGCTACACATACGTCAACGCCCAGCTAACCTCAGGCGATCTGTTCGTGCAGGCCTTCACTAATATGAGTGACGCCGGAAGCACCTACTTCCTTCGCACGGGTAATCCAATTGTTGACAGGTCCACGCTGATGGGTGGTCGTGTTCAGCATGCGTATGCCGTCAATGATGACATCCGTCTGACCTACGGGGCTGACCTTTTCGCAACCAATCCGGTAACGGACAGCACGATCAACGGACGTAATGAAGAGACCGACAACTACACGGAAATCGGGGGCTATCTGCAGGCCGACTGGAAGATTTCGTCAGACCTTTCGGCTCTTGCCGCAATCCGTGCAGACCGGCACTCTGTGATCGGCGAAATGGTGATGTCGCCACGCGTGGCGCTTCTGTATAAGCTCGACGAAAACTCGTCTCTTCGTGCAACATTCAACACGGCCTTCTCGAATCCTGGAACGAACGACCTGTTCTTGGACCTGCTCAGCGTACGCGATGCCTTCGGTCTGAGCGCCGCAGATCCGCGCTTCGCCGTCGGTGTTTGGGGTGCTTCGGCCGGTGCAACGGGATACACCTACAACCGGACCAATGGAGCATTGAACTACATCTCCCAGTTTGATCCAACGCGTAGCAACTGGATGCCGACGACCAACGTTGCCAACATGTGGCAGGCTGTTACGGCAGTTGTAACATCGGATCCGCGCCTTGCGCCGCTCAAGACACTTCTTTCCCAGCTGGTCCCAGCCCCAACGGCAATCAAGGGCAGCCTTGGAACGTTGAATCCAACGAATCGCACCTTCATACCTACGACCGACGCCGGTGTGCTTGATGTTGCGAAACTTCGTCAGACGAGCACCCAGACAATCGAGCTCGGCTACCAGGGTAAGCTGACAGACAAGCTCCGTTTTGCCATCGATGTGTATCAGTCAACGGTGACGGACTTTATTTCGCCACTCAAGGTTGTGACCCCGAACGTCTTTATGAGTGCGGCAGATGTGACGGCCTATCTCAAGCCGATCGTCAAGGGCGCTCTTATGCAGCAGGGAATTCCTGAGGCTCAGGCAGAAGCCACTGCCACACTCGTATGTAATGCATACGCAAGTGTGCCGGTCGGTACGGTTTCCCCGAATGAAACTCCACACAAGGGTGACATTCTTCTAGCCTATCGTAACTACGGTCAGCTGTCGTATTACGGTAGCGACATGTCGTTTACGTATGAGCTTTCACCAAGCTGGGCCATCAGCGGCTCGGCCACGTACATGAGTCAGAACGTGTTTGCCGGCGAAGAACTTGGCGACGGCGCCGGAACCGATACGATCGCTCTTAACGCGCCGAAGTACAAATCATCGCTGGGCATCATGCACCGCAATGCCGATCTCGGACTGAACGTGGGATTGCAATGGCGCTGGGTGGACGGATTCCGCATGAACTCGGGTGTGTATGTCGGTGACGTGAATGCCTATCACATGCTCGACCTTACGGCACAGTATGCCATTCCGGGTGTTGATGGCCTGAGCCTCAATGTCTCGGCAACTAACCTGCTCGATCATCAGGTTCAGCAGTTCATTGGTGCAGCGGCTATTGGCCGGTTGATCCAGGGTCGGTTGACGTATACGTTCTAACAGAACGTCACCGTTCGAAAGACAAGGTCGCCCCCGCCATGATGGCGGGGGCGATTTTTTTTATCTACTCAACAGGAGAGCCCCCTTCCAAAGGGGCTCATCTTGCGGTGTGGTGATGACCACAACAACGACGCCTTCAGAAAGGGGCTTTTCGATCACGTTGTAAGAACCTTCATTGAGCAGTGCACTTGCAACCCGGCGTCCAAGAATGTCGAAGACATCACATCTGGATCCTGATGTCACGACACCGGAGACAACGATCGCAGCGTCCGTGCTTGAAACTGAGACTGACGACTGTCTTGTGAGATCATCGACGCTGACTGTTGGCCTGACAGTAATGAAGGACGATTGCGGTCCAGTGTGTCGGTTGCCATCGGCATCAATTCCAATGACGTGCCAGAAGTAGCGGGTGCGCTCACGAAGTCCGGAGTAGGTAACGGTCCCTACGTCAGAGGTGACCGAAAGATCGATGGAATCGAAACCTGGATCTCGACTGAAATCAACGACGTAGCTGGAGTACAGCTCCGAGGTGCTGTAGCGACACTCACCGCTAGTAGGTACCTCTTCGGCATCGGTAGGCGGCTCCAGCGGCAGCAGACCCGAATTTGTCTGCATCTCAGAGGTGATGAACCGGGCGGTGTCGGACCACTGGCTATAGACACGGTCGTTAAAGGCCATGACGCGCCAGTCATAGCTCGTGGCGGGCTGGAAGCCGGAACGGCTTAGGGTCGTGGTCGGCAGGATCGTGTCGATCACGGCATCATTGGATGCGCGACGGTCGTACACCTGCACACGGTATCCCGATGCAGAGTTCACAGGGGTCCACGAGAATTCGATGGCCACATTTCCAAACGGAAAGTCATTGCCTCGGGGCTCGAGTGCACGTGGCCGGTCAAGGGGCGGATCGAACATAAGCGTCAGATGCCGGGAGGCCGATGCCGGACCAGCTCCGTAGCGTCCGATCGCACTGCACTCCCAGATGATCGGAGTGTTTTTCGGCAGCATGTTCACCCGAATCGAAGTGCTGTAGATGAGCGTGTCGCGGTAGAGTACCGACGAGTCTTTTGCTCTGCGCACTACGAGAGCATAACGCAGCGCACCAGGCACCGAACTCCAGGAAAACTGAGTCGAGGTAGCATATGGAAGCATGGCATCATCTTCCGGGAGCAGGAGTTCGGGCCGGTTTGGAGCAGTGATGAAATAGGCTCGCGTCGACGCACGGCCGAGAGTCGTGCCACTGACACCACGCACAGTCCAGAAGTAGCGGGTGTTTGGCTGAAGTCTCGTGCCGATGTTAAACGACTCTACCGCTGTGGTCACATCTACGGCGGGCTGCTCAGTTTCGACGTCGCTCACCGTAAACCGGTAGGCCATTGCCCCCGTGGCCTTCGTCCAACGAAAGAGCTGATTAGGCGGTACTGCTAGGGTATCCTTGCCGGTGATCATTGGCGTAACTGGTGAGCTCTGTCCAATCTGCGTTGTGAAGCTAAACACCGTCGACCAGGGCCCGGCGATCGAGACCCAGCGTTTACGAACGCGCCAGTAGTACACCTGCGCGTTGACCAGGCCGGTGATGGTCGTGTCAACACGCCGGGTGAGTAGGAGCTTACTCTGCGTGAATGCCGGATTTGTCGACCATTCGACCTCATATGCATCGGCCAAAGCGGCCACCTTCCACGAGAGTTTGGGTGAAGTAGAAACTTCCACGGCGGCATTGAGTGGCGCCACCGGTGTTGGATCAAAGCAGTCCTTATAGGCCAGCATGAACTCCCCAGCCAATAGTGCCGGCAGCACGATGGCGCGCTTCCGGGAATCGTAGGCACCCTCGAGAGGAGAAAAACCGGCGAGTCCTTCTATTGGGCGATAGAGCAAACGGATCTGATCAGGGCTTTCGACCTCCTTCATCGATCCGATATCGAATGTCATCTGACCCTTCACGGTCGAGGTGTCTTCGATCCGCACAACCCATCGCATTGGAAGGGTACCACAGTGGGGAGCACCGACGAAGGTGATGATCTTCGGCGCATAGGCGTGACGTTCGACGATGATGCCGGTGGGCTTCGTGACCCTGCTTGGCTGCACAGCGACGTAGGTGGTACTATCACCGCTGGTGAACTCAATGGTGGTAGTGTCCTTGACGTTGACGTAGTCGGCGCACATGCCCATGGTGGTCTTGAGCACACGATACGATGCCAGAGGTGTCCCCGAGTTATCGGCAAGTTCCGCCACCACAGCCCCCTGACGGTTGACCTCCTGAGCCACAAGGGGTGATGTGGCCGGTTGCGTGATCATCCCGAATCCCACGAGAACGTTGCCGTTCTCAAGCTCCTCAACACTCCCCATTGAGGCTGAAAACACGCGCGGACTGGGCACGTACTCCCATACCCGGGTTGCGGTGCGTGCCGCAATGTTGAGTGAGTATTCAACTGCCCTTGAGGCACGGGGCTCAGGTTTCAGGTTGCCATTATCGAACATCATCAGCGTGCCACGGGGCGTCATGAAAGCCGTATGCTGATGTGAAAAGCCAGTGAAGCCGGGCGTTATGTCATTGGTGAAGGTGAACTCGTTACCGCGGGACTCTTTTCCACCGAAGCGCCAGAGAACGTCACCGTTGACTCTGCTAACGCAAATGACCTCATCGAGATGCCTGCAGGAAATGATCAGGTCACCGTTCTTATCCCTGTTGATCGAGTTCACGTGTATGTAGTCGATGCGTGACTGCGTTAGATCGATGTCCTCAGTAGCATCCGTCACCGGAATATGATCGAGGGACTTCCATTCGTAGAGGAGAGTTCCCGAGAGAGTACGCTCTTGGATCACCGCACCCCTGACGACGGCGTCTATACGTCCGCCCACAACTGACTTCGACAGGTCTATGGTGCGATCGTCATGACCGAGGATGATGTAGGACGAATCAGTCCACATCTTTCCTTCATGGAAATCAACCGGGTAGCCTCCGCTGAGCGTCAGCGTATCAGTCACCACGAGATTCCTGTCTCTGCGCACGAACTGCGTTGACGAGCCAACGGCGAGAAAATGCGTAAGCACCGAATCGCCAAAATCCTGGAGCGTAGAGATGATGCCGCTGTAGCTTCTGCGTGAGCGCACTCCGCTGTGGTCAACAAAGCCGAGGGAGTCATAGGCATCCGGTGCAATGAGATAGTAGCCCGGAGCAGCGAAACCGAGGCGGCTGACGGAGATATTGCGAAAACCGGACTGCGCATGCATGCGCATGGCCTGAGGGCCGGCCAGACAAGCGAGAAACAACGTGAAAACGTACAGGCGCAGTGAGATGTTTGTAGTCATCCGCTCACAACAACACCCAACCGCCGTTTTTGTTACACTTCGCGGGTCAGATTTTGCCGCTGCAGTAACTTGCGTCATGGAGAGAGGCGTCCCACGATCGTTGTCGGTCATACTTGTGCTGGTGTCATTCATTGCTTCGTGTCAGCCTTTGGTGTGCCAGTTGCAGATCGCACCCGTCTCAGTTGAAACCCGTGGATTTACTGCTCCCGGGTACTATGTCATTGCTCCTCTCCAGCAAGACACGATGGTCTTCATTGACGATTACGGGCGGCCGTTGTTTCACACGCGCGTCGGTCTGCATATCAATGTTCAAACATGGCGTGATAAATACGTAACACACTTCTCTGGAACTCAGCGGTCCCGGTTCTTCGTGCGTCGTGATGCTCGCCTGCAGCCGATCGATACATTCCGAGTGCAGGGGGCGGGCATTGCTGACTTTCACGAGGGAAAGATGTGGACCGACACATCTTTCATGCTCTTGGGATTTGAAACCGTTAGGATGGACCTGTCGAAGAACGTTCCCGGAGGCCAGAGTGATGCAACGGTGCTGGTCGGTGTGATCCAGGAGCAGACGTTCGACGGGCGCGTCGTGTTCGAATGGAGATCAACTGACCACATTGAGATCACCGCGGCTACTTCGGATATCGACCTGACGCAGAACTTTATCGATTACATCCACATCAATTCGATCTCGCGGGAGCCTGATGGTGATCTGCTAATCTCATGCCGTCACACCGATGAGGTCATAAAAGTCGACCGTAAAACTGGTGCCGTACTCTGGCGTCTGGGTGGTTCGGGCTCTAAGCGCAATCAGTTTCGATTTCTGAATGATACCACCAGCGGATTCGTCGGGTTCTCCCATCAGCATACGGCCTTCCGGACCTCTCGTGGAACGCTCATGCTCTTCGACAACGGCAACCTCAAGCCCGAACCTCAGCGCTCGCGAGTGGTGGAGTATGCCATTGATGAGGGGGCACGCACCGTGCGTGCGATCTGGCAATTCTCGGCCGATAGCGTTGGATTCGTCCAATCAATGGGCAACGTTGAGGAACTGCCCGGCGGGAACATCGTGATCGGGTACGGCAACGAGTCGTCCTCGATCCTTGCTCACGAGGTCGATAGGGAACGAGGAATTGTCTGCACGATCCGAAATCCTGCCTCAGTAGCGGTCAATCCTTACCGTGTCGTCAAGACCACAATCGGTATGAGTGCCATCCTGGACACCGTTACGGCAGCGGGCATTTTCCGTCTGGCTGATCAGGATAGCACCACGGGTGTGACACTTGAGCTGACAGCCGCGCGAGGACCTCACGTGGTTGCCGCTGAACGGCATCATATTGCGCCCCCTGCAATGACGTTCTCCGGTGTTGCTCCACAGCATGTCTATCCGCTGCGTCTTGTGATTCGCTTTCGCGATCCTGATTCCGTTGGCCAGCTCATGGGCCGCACTCGCATCTCGGCGGCCGTGCTGCCGCGCGGCGTCAAACCTTCCGACGTTACGTTGTACCGACGCGATACCGTAGGCAGGGGAGTGTTCCGCGCAGTTGAAGCTGTGTTCGATTCGTCGACTCAGTCGTTTGTGATCGACGGTATCTTGTCGGGTGAGCTCATTGCAGCCCGTCGCGAACTTCCCGAGCCAAGTCCACTGAGCCCCCTTGATTCTGACACCGTGGCCAGTGCTGCCGTTGTACTCAAAGCCCAGGTTGAGCCCGGAGCAGATAGCTGTGTGTTTCGAATCTGGTCAGACTCTGCCAATGCCGACACGATTTCGGTTCGTGTGAGGGTCTCCGCTGATGGCACGGCATTCTGCGTTTTGGATCAGCTTGAGAGTGACCGAACATATCGCTGGCATGCAAGTGCCATTGGTAGTGTTTCAGAGGGGGCATCGTCGCCAGCAATACCCTTCGTGACAGACATGCAGGGCCTTGCCCGATGCGTTGCCGATCCAACCATGCCCACAATGGATGTTGCGGTTGGCAAGGTCCCAGTGCGGTGGCTGGGTGGCGATGCAACACGGCGATGCCTGTTGCAGGTGATGTCACCAGGTCCCAAGGATCACGTTGGGGTGCGATTTGATAATGTTACGGTGGATACGCTTTCGCGGAATCTTGGCACGGCCTCCATCATCGCCGACCGGCCCGGTCAGACCTACTATATGCGCGTGGCCTCACTCTCCGACGGTGCGTCCTCGGCTTGGTCCGATACGATTGGTGTCTGCACTGCTCGGTTGCCGGAGCAAGCCCTTGTGCCGAGTTCACCGGTGATCGGCCAGCAAGGTGTCGGGACTTCGGGACGAGTGACGTTCACCACATCGGATGTCTATGACGAGAATGAAGTCATCATTAGCACGGGGCTAGCCGACCCTGCACCAAGGCGCTTTGCGGTTGATACGCCGGGTGTGGCCTACTACGCTGACCTCGAGCCAAACCGTCAGCACTTTTGGCGTGTCGTTGCTCGCGGGTCATACACCGACTCCGGAGCTGTGGGAATGTTCATTACGGGTATGACAAGTGGCGTTGACGCGAGCGAGAAACGAGATACAATAGTCAGTGCTTCCTATATCCGCCTGATCGATGGCTGGCTCGTGGCTGAGACCTCCAAGCCAATTGCCGGGGTCTCGCTGGTGGACATCCGGGGGTGCCTGACTTCATTACCGTTCGAATGGAACGGAACCACAGCGCGCGCCAAAATGCCTGACGCTGCGCGAGGTTGGAACGCCGTGGTCTTCTACCGTTCCGACGGGACAACCGTACAGACCGTTCTTACAACACAGTAATCAGAGGCCGGGATCGCGCAGCGCCCGGTCGAGGTCATCAAGTCGGACGCGGTAAATGAAGCCATCAGCTGAGGCCGTGTACAGGTAATCGCCCCCTATCGTCACGCAGCGGGTGGTCATCGCCTCGGGTGAGTAGTATACTTTCCACGTGCGACCTGCGTCAGTGCTCTTCATGATCGGTGGAAAGCCGGAGGTGTAGATGGTGTTGCCATGGCGCGCAAACGTGCTCACAAACGGCGCCTGCTTGAAATCCGCTGGCAGGATAAGCCTGTTCACCTCGCCATTTGGGCCGACGCGGGAGAAACTGGTACCCGTAATCATGAAGTCGGTTGTATCAACTCGCAATAGGCGCGAGACTTCGACCTGCGAGAGTCCTTTATGGAGGATCCGCCATGTCTTTCCTGTGTCCAGCGAGGAATATGCACCGGTGGTAGATAGAAGAATGATCAGCGAGTCTGTGCCGAGCATGCGCAACGCTTCACTACCTCTGACCGGCCTGGACCGAAACGACCACGTTCGTCCGGAATCAGGTGACGACAGCACGGTGCCATCCTGGCACACCGATACGATCGTTGTGCCTATTGCACACGAGACCGGACTCAGGCATGGGGGCATGGCTGTCGATAGATCACGCAGCGTGCGCGTCTTGGTGTCGAACATGATCGGACCGCGCGTCTCGGTGTTCAAGAGTACCCCAGCTCCGAATGACTCGATACTGGTGACGTTGGCATCGCGGAATCCAAGATGTATGGCTTTGGCAACGGTTCGCGAGTGATCGATAAAGCCAAGACCGTCCTCACGCATGCCAAAAAGTATCCCTTTGCCGGTTGGGTACAGGCAGAGGACATCAGGAGTAAGTATGGGCTGATCGAGATCGATTTGGTACCAGTGAGAGCCGTACTCAGATCTTCGGTACAGCCCTGTAACTCCGGTTGAAACTGCCGCATAGAGAAGATCTCCGTCCACGCACAGGGCGCGTATGGATTCTCCACTGTGACGGTCGAAGTCATGCTGTTCGAGACTGCCCAATTGACGGTCATACGTCAGGATACCGTTACGGCCCTGGCCAATAAACACATGGCGGTAGGAGGCCGCGATGCAGGTCGCACCGGCAAACGAGGTGCTTTTATGCACGATTCTGCATCCTGACGGACACTCCACCACGACCATGCTGTCCACAATCCGGATCGTTTCGTTCCGCGTCCAGCAGGTCAGATCTCTCTGTGACGCCCGATCACTGCGCCAACCGGCACTATCGCGAATGATCTTGTTGCCAGTTGTTGTTTTCGGGGAGTGCAATTGCGACCAAGACAGTCCGTTGTCGGTGGTGAAACTCAGAACACCCGACGGAGAGCGAGTGATGACGCTGTCGCCGTTTACAGTGATGTCGATTACCGTCTGCTGCCGAAGCTCAGCTCCAAGGGGCTGCCAGGTGCGGCCTGAATCCTGGGAAATCATAGCATCATCAACGCCGCATGCAAACAGAAGGCCATCTTGATGATAGAGCGATGTTACATTGTGCTGGCGGACCTTTGACGTCATACGCAGAACAGTGTCTATTCCGTGAAGCTGGCGTCGTTGCATTTCGTCTTGTGATTTTGACGAAATTGTCCCAATGATGAGACCAGCGACGCACACCAAGTATAGAGCCTTCATCCTGCAAATATGTCTTTGCGGTCCGCATATTTCAGCGATCATGTTGCTTTGGCTGATTTGTGCGCTGCCGATTTCCGCTCAGCGCCAGTCCTTCAGTCTCGACGTTGACACTCTAAATAATCCGTACCCTGGGTATTACCTCTTCGCGCCCAATTCGTACGACTCGATAGGCCTGGTCGATCACTCCGGTAGGGTTGTGATTAGATATGATGTTGGACCTCATGCAAATCCCCGCTCAGATAGACCAGGACTTCTATCACACTTCGCCGTACTGAAAAATCGTCTCGGATCAGTCTTTGCCTTCGTTGTCCGGAATAGCTCGAACCAAGCGCTGGACACCATCTATCCGTCGGGGAGAATGGCCACTGACTTTCACGAAGGGCGAGTTTGGAGCGATTCGTCATTCCTCATACTAGCACAGCGGTCTGTCCCGTATGACCTTTCCACCGCAAGAGCGGGTGGTAATCCCAACGCCATGGTCATCGAGGCAGTGATACAGGAAATTGGTTACGATGGACGCGTGATCTTTGAATGGCGATCGTTGGATCACGTAGCGCCGACGGCAACGACCGATGATGAAGATTTCAAGTTAGATATGGTGGATTACATTCATGTGAATGGTGTCGAGCGTGATACCGACGGAAACCTCCTTGTATCCTGTCGTCATTTTGATGCGGTTCTCAAAATCGATAGGATCACTGGCAAGGTCATTTGGGCGCTTGGTGGAGCAGCTTCCAAGATCAACGAGTTTACGTTTGTCGGTGATTCAGCCAATGGCTTCAGAGGTTTTTCCCATCAGCACGCGGCTTTCCGCACCAGCCGAGGGTCACTGATGCTGTTCGACAACGGCAACCTCAAGCCCCCTCCGCAGCGCAGTCGGGTCGTCGAATATGAACTTGACGAAAAGTCAAAGATTGCACGACGTATCTGGCAGTACATTCCTGAGCCACCGATATACGTTTCGACGATGGGCAGCGTGACCGAACTACCGAATGGGCGCCTTCTGATCGGCTACGGGACTAGGACTTCAGCCGAAAGCGCTCCGGGACGTGTGTTGGAAGAGATCGACAGGGAGGGGCGCTTTGATGCAAAGATGTCGCATCGCCCGTTCCAACGGATAACACCGTATCGTGTTTCAAAGGTTCAGATCGGCATGACGGGATTCCGTCGTCTCGTTAGTGCCCCGTCTGTCATAGGTCAAGCAGTTGGCGATAGTAGCACAAACGTGGAAATCGATGTCAAGTCAGTCGCCTCGCCGACGGCGATCGTTATTGAAAAGCATCACTACGCGCCGCATGAGATTGCCTATGACGGCCCGAGTCCATGCGTCGTGGCCCCGTACCGGTGGATCATCCGAAGTGAGAACCCTCAGGTGCTATCGGGTCGTGTCAAGTTTCTGGCAAGGGGGCTCCGCTTTGTTGATGTTGCTGACGGTTGGCAATTACGCTGGAGGCCTCGAGAGGGAAGTGGTCGATTCTCGGTGATTGACGGCGCAAACTTTGATGTTGGGGATTCCTCGTGGAGCGTACCGACGCTTGTCAATGGTGAGTATGCCCTCGTGAGTGCTTCGTGCACTCTGCCAAGCCCCCTGGAGCCTGCCAATAATGCCGTCGTGACGAGTAAACGTCCTAATCTCATTTTCTCGAGCGCTGCCGGAGCCTCCGCCTACGAGGTGCAGGTTGCCGCGTCAGTTGATTTCTCCGAGATACTCTACTCGACGACTTTGGTTGATACGCAGTTGACGGTCGCCACCGAGCTAAGGTCCGGTGTGTCGATGTTCTGGCGTGTGCGGAGACTTCGCTCCGACAGGCCTGGTATGTGGAGCTCGGCTGCCAGCTTTTCCATTTTGCCGACCAGTCCGGTTCTGATCTTCCCGCGCTCAGTGCGCGATACCGTGGGCGTTCCGCGTGACACCACGCTTCGTTGGGCACCATTCGACCGGGCCAATTCATATCGTGTGGTTGTGTCCGATCTCGTCACAGGCGGCGTGTTGGCTGACACTGTCGTCGAGGATACCGTGCTTCCTTTGCCACCGGCTATGGTCCCGACTCGAGCCTATGGCTGGTCTGTACGTGCTAACACAGACACCGGCGCCACATCGCCCAGTTCCTCGTTTTTCGGAACCTTGCCGGACCAGCCCTGGATCATGCAGCCTGAGCCATCGGTATACCTCGACGGTTCGAAGCCCGTGGTGGTCCGATTCCGTCGGGTTCCCAACACTGATTCCGCCGAAGCAGTTGTGGGTCTCGTTCGTGCCGGCACGGTCGGAGTCTGGCCGGTCTTCGGCCAGCGCGTTGCTCTGACCGGTCTGCCAACCGACCAGGATCTGTTGATAAGTGTGCGTGTTCGGGGGCGCTACGGATGGAGTGAGAGTGCCATGCGCCGTGTACGTGTGGTTCAGCCCGCATCATTAACAAAGCCTGTAGGCATCCAGCCTCTCGATGGTGATTTTGTGCTCGTTGGGGCGAATGCCACCTTCGAGTGGGAGCCCGTGGACGGCGCCACATCGTATCACGTGCAGGCCACCGGCTGGGTCGGATTTGACCGTCTAACGGTTGACACAGTGGTGAGCACCAATGTTGTTACGAAAAGGCTGGATCCGGCTGCCCCGTTTCTGCAATGGAGAGTACAGCCCCGGTCGGAGAGGGGCGTCGGGCCATGGTCTGATACAGCCTACATTAACCTGAAGGGGAGCAGCACACTGCCCCTTGTGCCGGTCACCCCAAGATTTGGTGAGAGGGCCGTTCCAACCAGCGGTGTGATGGTGGTTTCGAATCGTTCCGGATACCCTGGGCTGGATGTCGAGGTTGGAACCGATCCTTACTTCGACGAGGGTGTGCGTGTGTTCGGATGTATCGACTCTTTAGCTGCGTACTCCGCGCTGGCTCAAGGAGTACGACATTACTGGCGTCCGGTGGCATTCTTGTCGGATTCGAGTAAGCTCTACGGACCAACCTCGCTCTTTACCACTGATGGCGTTGCCGGGATCTCCGATCCTGATGAAACATCAGACCACGGTATTTGGTACGACAATAAGCTCAATAGCATCGTCCTCGGTAATCCCTGGCGGTCGTCCGCCAGCTTAGCCTGCTATGCTTATGGCGGTCGTCTGCTGCTTTCGACATCCATCCAAGCAGACCAACCGCTCGTCGAACTCCCGCCAGATGTTGTGTTCCCAGCCGTCGTGTTCGTCAGGATCTGCGACTCGACCACGGAGGTTTGTCGTTTCTTAACACTCATAGTCCGGTGAGATCGAAATGAACCAGTTGGTTATCTAGGTAGAATTTGCTACTTTTCAAGGTCATGCGTTTTCTTTTGGTTGATGTTTCTGGCCTAAATGGCAACTGGGAGACATTTCTAGAGCCGAGCGCATGCAGGCGGCCGATCTCAGACAAACGAACGTTTTTCAAAACTTCAGGGGACTTGGGCTCATGGATGTCTCTTCAATCTACAAGACTTATTCACGTCGGCTAGCAACTGTGCTTGTCGTTGTCATGGCCCTGGTGGCCGCGCAACAGACTGTGCTTGCCCAGTGTACATGGGGGTGGACGACCATCTCCGTCACAAATCCGAGATCGGGCCAGTCCTTTATTCAAGGCTCGGTTTGTTCGGTGACATGGACCTCTGGATACTACGTCGCCGGCTACTACGGAGCAACATACCGGTTTGAGTACTCATCCGATAACGGCGTGACATGGACGATTGTCTCCTCAACGCTCAACGGATACACGAAGAGCTACAACTGGACCATCCCGGCGAATGCAACGCCAACGACTACCTACAGGATTCGTGTCTCGGAGTATCACCCATCTGGCCAGTGTACCCCCTCAAGTCCAGGCACTTCAGCAGCCTTCACAGTCCTGTCGTCTTGCAAAGCCCCAGTTATTTCAGCTAGTCCTCGCAGTCAGTCGATATGTGCCGGGCAGCCGGTCACATTCACGGTTTCGTCGGACATGATCAATGGTACGTATGAGTGGTTCAAGGACGGAGTTTCCCTTGGTGCTCCGACGCGCACGACTTCGTATACGATTCCTGTCACTACCATGGCAAACGATGGAATGTACAGCGTGACGCTACGTGACGACTGTAACCCAACCGTGATGGTTACGGCATCCGCCACGGCAAAGCTGACAATGATTGAGCCCCCCGCATTCTCCGTAAACCTGCCAGCCACGCGGGTTGTCTGCGAAAGCGGTAATGATACACTTCGTGTTCGCGCCGTTGGTGCCGGACGCCGGTTCCAGTGGTTCAAGGACGGTGTCGCACTTACGGGCGCCACGGACTCAAACTATGTCATCAACAACGCCCAGGCCACGAGTGCCACAGTTGGTCGCTATCATGTGATGGTCACCGGCACGTGCTCGCCAGCAGCCATGAGTGTCGTTTGTGACCTCAGTGTTGCTGCACGTCCACGTATCACGCGCAACCCTACACCGCTGGCATGTTGCCCAGGATCGAATGGTAATACGCTTTCGGTTGCTGCTACAGGACAAGTCCTCTCGTATCAGTGGTACAAGGACGGCGTACTGCTCAACGGTGCAACCAGCGCATCACTGACGCTGAACAACTATGACTACGCAATGAATGGCAACTACTACTGTGTTGTCAAGTCAGAGATTCCAAATCCAAACAACTGCGTCGTCACAGCACAATCGACCACGGTCCGTGTTTCCGGATTCCGTGTGCCCGTTGTGAAGACACAGCCGAAGGGGCTTGTAACGTGTGCTGGCGGTTCCGCTACGCTGGTGGCTGAGTTTGACGGTACCGGTCTTTCGTACCAGTGGTTCAAGGATGGTCAGCCCCTTGCCAACCAAACGGCCAATGCCCTTGTATTGTCGTCGATCCGCACTGATGCCGCAGGAAGGTACGTAGTTGTTGCTACAGGTACATGCGATCTGAAGACGACCAGTGATACTGTTTCGGTAAGCGTTATTGCACGTCCGTCGATCACCAAGCAACCACAGGCTGCCACTCTCACTGTTGGTGAGCGTCTAAGTCTCACGATCGAAGGAACTGACATTCAGTCCGTTCAATGGTACAAGAACGACGTGGCAATCAAGGATGCAACAACCACGACCTACACTGTAGCAAGCGTCGTCAAGGCTAATGCCGGATTTTACAGCGCGCGGATCGTCAATTCCTGTGGCGCGGTCGTTTCTGGCGCTGCCAAGGTCGATGTGAACGATCCGGTTGTTCCACGTCCGGCCATTGAGCTCAGCGAAACCTCTGTGGACTTCGGTGAGGTTCCTGCTGGCTATAACAAGTCAATAACGTTGTCCGGCTTGATCAAGAATATCGGCAACGCACCGCTGACGGTCACGGAGCTTCGTCTTTCGCCGTCGGACTTCTCCCTGAGCAATGGTCCGGCACTCCCTCTGACGATCGCTCCGGGCGCCGATCAGACGCTGATTGTTGTTGCAACTCCAACGTCGAAGGGAACGGTCAATGGAACACTTACGATACGTTCTAACGCCCCGCTGACGCCGCAGACATCGGTTGCTCTCTCCGCTACGTATGTTCTCCGCTACGACGCCCCTGCCTCGCAGGACTTTGGTCTGATCGAAACTGGCAAGTCAGCCGATAAGTGCGTCACGCTGACAAACAACTCCACGCAATCAGTTACTATCGACCAGGCCTCGGTGATTGGCATGAACGCATCCGAGTTCAGTGTTGTAACGGCCATGCCTGTGACGATCGCTGCTGGTGCTTCTGCCGAGATCTGCGTGAAGTTCTCGCCAGGAACGGTCGGTTCGAAGTCAGCCCAGCTTTCGCTGCGCTCCTCAACTGGCGGTAACTCGATGGTCGACCTCAAGGGTCGCGCCGAAACTCCAGGTGGAGTCGTTGATGCCGTGGAGTCTGGAATTGCTGTATTCCCGAATCCAGCAACGGATCTGATCGAAGTACGGTTCGGCAAGGCAATGCCGTCGATGACCTTTGAGATTGTCAATGCCGCCGGAAGCACTGTTGTCAGCATGACGTCAGAATCGGTCGAAGCGGGATCGGCAGTCCGATGGAATATTGCCGACAAGGTTGCATCCGGGGCCTACACCCTGATGGTTCGTTTCGGTGAAAACGTCACATCCGTGCCAATTCGCGTCGTGCGGTAACGGACTTCCCTACTGCACCGGCAGGTAACTCGATTTTCCAACGCCACCGTGGTCATTGCCACGGTGGCGTTTCTGTTTTCAACATAATGTGCGTAACTCCTTGTACCTTGTCTCGTATTTCAAGGTAATGTGAAGATGATTAGGAGTTGTGCTTGCTGTGTGTACGTTATATTTTGTGCCTGCCGTCAAGCGCCGCATCGCTGATACGTTCGCAGAACTATGCACTTCGCAACCAAAATCAACCTTCACCACAAGGATATTGTCATGAACAGACATGTACTTCGTGTTTTCCGTGCGCTGGCCCTCACTCTCGTCTGCGCAGTTTCGATAAACGCTCAGGTGAACATTCGTATCAATACGACGAATGGCTCATACCCTTCGGAGATGGGTTGGCAGATCATCAACGCATCAACGAATGTGTCGGTATACTGCTGGCGTCCATACTCGGGTACGTTGCCAAACAACGTTACGATTAGTGTCCCGGCGGCTACCTATATCGTGCGTGCTTTTGATGCATTTGGTGATACGTGGAACAGTGGGACCGTAACTGTTACTGCGGTGGCTGAAGGAACCACCCTCTGGTCGGGCACGTACAATGGTAGGGAGCGTCAGTCAAATGTGTGTCCCGGTCCAACAGTACCTCTTGTGGCGGCCAACCAGGACATCGCACGGTTCACTGTGACGGTGCCCTGCGTTGCCCCAACGATCACCTCTCAACCACTGTCCACCGTTTCGTCGTGCTCCGGACTTCCATTGACACTTACGGTCGGAAGCACGCTTACGAGCGGTACATGGGAATGGTTTCGGGATACTGTGAGTCTTGGCGTTCAATCGACCCCGACATTATCCATCGCTAGCACAACGGTAAACGATAACGGTGTCTATCGCTGTGTTTTGCGTGACAACTGTAATCCTGCGACAGCCGTGACAACGTCGGCATTCAGTCGTGTGACGATCATTGGTGCTCCTCAAATCACTGTACAGCCTGCTGCAACCCGTACTGTCTGTGAAAGCGGCAACGATACCCTGCGTATTCGCGCAACAGGTGGTGGGCGGACGTTCCAGTGGTTCAAGGACGGTGCTGCCTTACCAGGAGCCACCGACTCTAACTACGTCATCAACAACGCGCAAGCCTCCTCAGCCGGTAGTTATTGGTGTATCGTCTCCGGGACATGTGCTCCGTCTGTGACCAGCACCATCACCGCTGTCACCGTAGCCATCCGTCCTCGTATCACCGTCCAGCCACGCTCCCTTGATGTCTGCCCAGGTTCGAACAATACCGTCTCTGTAGCAGCTGTTGGCAACAATCTTGCATATCAGTGGTATAAGGATGGTGTCCTTATCAACGGTGCGACAAGTTCATCGCTGGCATTTAACAACTACGACTATTCGATGAACGGACAGTATTACTGTGTTGTTCGCTCGGATATTCCGAATCCCAACAACTGCGCTATCACTGTACAATCGGCAACGATCCGCGTGTCTGGATTCCGCCCACCAGTTGCCTCTACGCAGCCGAAGGGCGCAGAAGTCTGCGAAGGGGCAAGCACGACGCTTGTCGCTACGTTCAACGGTACAGGTCTTAACTATCAGTGGTTCAAAGATGGCGTTGCCATTGCGGGCCAAACGGCAAATGCCATCGTCATATCAAGTGCAAAGACAACCGATGCCGGACGTTATGTTGTGGTGGCCACGGGTACCTGTAACTTCTCCACGCCGAGTGACACGGTAAGCGTTGCGGTTATCGCACGCCCAGGCATCACTAAGAATCCTCAATCAGCCGTCCTAACCGTTGGTGAGCGCCTAGCGCTTTCGGTTGAAGCCAACGACATCCGCTCTATTCAGTGGTTTAAGAACGACCAGCCAATCAAGGACGCAACCACGGCGAACTACTCGGTTGCCAGCGTCGTCAAGTCGAACGCCGGATACTATTACGCCCGAATCTCCAATGGCTGCGGCTCCGTGGTTTCTGCTATCGCCAAGGTTGATGTCAACGATCCTGTGCGCCCGACGCCGGCCATCACATTGGGTCAGGAGAGTGTAGAGTTCGGTGAGATTCCACTTGGCTATACCAAGAGCGTCAGCGTCCCAGCCATGATCAAGAACACCGGCAATGCGCCACTCACGATCACGGCCATCAATCTGTCTCCATCAGACTTCACGCTTAGCAATGTCCCTGCTGTTCCGTTCGACATCGCTCCTGGTGCTGATCAATCGCTCACAATCGTTGCCACGCCAACGTCCAAGGGGACTGTCAACGGCACAATGACGATCCGTTCGAACGCCACGGCAAAGCCGCAGGTGACGGTGGCTCTGACGGCGACCTATGTCATGCGCTACGCGCACAACCAGTCACAGAGCTTCGGCCTTATTGAGACCGGCAAGACGGTTGAGAAGTGCGTTACGCTAACTAATACGTCGACGCAGGAGATCACCGTTGACCAGGCCACAATCACCGGTTTGAACGCCGCTGAGTTTAGCGTTGTAACGGCACTGCCGGTGACGATCGCAGCAGGTGCCTCCGCTGATTTGTGCCGCAGAGTACGGACTGGTTGTCGGTCCTAATCCGATGCATAGCACCCTCGAACTGCGTTTCGGCAAGGCGACGGCCGCCATGCAGATCGCACTTGTTGATGCCTCCGGCAGCACGGCTTTCTCAATGGCCCATGATGCCCTTGAAGCCGGAGCTGTTGTGCGCCTCAACACCGCAGGCTCGATTGCCAGTGGTAGCTACATGTTGACGATCCGCACTGGTAGCGACGTTGTTGTCGTGCCGGTCAGCGTAATCAAGTAAGAACGCTAGGTCATCAGACCGAAACGGGGCGGTGTCACGGTAGTGACATCGCCCCTTCTTTTTTACCTTGCTATCACGTCAACATCCTCTGAAGGCCCGTATGCTCTGGCTTCGCCGCTGTGTTCTATTGCTGTTAGCACTTGTGCTCATCGGCTCACGTAACTCGACGAATGCTCAGGTTCGCCCGTCTCGTACCTGGGAGTCTACTCCGGTGCGAACAGGCATGCCTTGCGGAGTTATGCCCAGCCTGCTGGGAGGGGGCGAGTTTCAACGTTCCTGGGGATCGACATTTGGCGAACAGGCATGGCAG
>JBILLF010000089.1:0-7087 GCA_044376225.1 Patescibacteria group bacterium
TCATGGTTCGATACACTCTGCATCAACGCCGACCCCGCAGCGGTTCGTGCAGCCTGCGAGCCCCATTCCATCAACTTCCGCTACCGCAGCGACTGTACCTGTGTAGGCGTGTCGCTTGATGAGACCACGACCGTAGCCGACGTGCAGAACATTCTTGATGTGTTTGCCTCGGTGAAGGGGGCTTCTGCTCCCGCCGCTTCCGAACTTCTGCATTCGGCTGCGAGCGGCCTTCCGGCTTCGCTTGTTCGCACGTCGGGATACCTGACGCATCCGGTGTTCAACAGCTATCACACTGAGCACGAGATGCTGCGCTATATGAAGCGTCTCGAGAACAAGGACCTTTCGCTGACGCATTCGATGATCTCTCTCGGCTCGTGTACGATGAAGCTCAACGCAACGGCCGAGATGATTCCGATCACGTGGCCCGAGTTCAATCGCATTCATCCGTTTGCACCGACGTCGCAGACGCAGGGTTATCAGCGTGTTTTCTCCGAGCTCAGCACATGGCTTAACGAGATCACCGGCTTTGATGCCTGCTCGCTGCAGCCAAACGCCGGAGCGCAGGGCGAGTATGCAGGACTCTTGGCCATCCGTGGTTTCCACCATGCACGCGGCGAGCAGCACCGTAACGTGGTGCTCATTCCATCCTCGGCACACGGTACAAACCCTGCCTCGGCCGTCATGGCCGGCATGAAGGTCGTGGTCGTCAAGAGCGATGCGCATGGCCATGTGGACGTTGCCGATCTGCGCGCACAAGCCGAAGCCAATTCGGCCAATCTAGCCGCACTGATGGTCACCTATCCATCTACGCACGGCGTGTTCGAAGAGGCCATCAAGGATATCTGCGCCATTGTGCACGAGCATGGTGGACGTGTGTACATGGACGGTGCGAACATGAATGCCCAAGTTGGGCTCACATCACCGCGCGCCATCGGCGCAGACGTGTGTCACCTAAACCTGCACAAGACGTTCTGCATCCCTCACGGAGGGGGCGGTCCGGGAATGGGTCCGATCTGCTGCACAGCAGAGCTCGCCCCCTACCTGCCATCACATCCGGTCGTCAACCCGATCGACGTCAGCCACGTTGGTCCCGTTTCGGCTGCTCCCTGGGGCTCTGCGTCCATCCTCCTCATCTCGTGGGCATACATCCGCATGATGGGTGGTATGGGGCTTACCAATGCCACCAAGCGCGCTATCCTCAATGCGAACTACATCAAGAGTCGCATTGAGCAGCGTTATCCAATCCTCTACACCGGCACCAACGGACGTTGCGCTCACGAGATGATCGTGGACCTGCGTGAGTTCAAGCAGCGTGGTGGTATCGAGGCCGAAGACGTTGCCAAGCGCATGATGGACTACGGCTACCACGCGCCAACACTCAGCTTCCCTGTTCCTGGAACGATCATGATCGAGCCAACAGAAAGCGAAAGCAAGGCCGAGCTAGACCGGTTCATCGACATGCTCCTCTCGATTCGTACAGAAATTGAGAACGTCTGCACCGGCACGATCGATGCCAAGGACAATCCGCTAAAGAATGCTCCGCACACCATGTTCGTTGTCACCGCAGACACATGGGAACATTCATACTCGCGTCAGGTTGCTGCTTTCCCACTCCCATGGGTGCGCGACCGGAAGTTCTGGCCATCCATCGGCCGCGTCGATAACGCCCACGGCGATCGCGTGCTGATCTGCACATGCCCGTCGATTGAGGAATACGTTTGAGGAGGTAGGGAGTTACCGAGTTACGGAATTACGGAATTACGGAATGACGGAATTACGGAATGACGGAATTACGGAATGACGGAATGACGGAATTACGGAATGACGGAATCACGTCTCTCGTCTCTCGTACCCCGGGCCAAGGCCCGGGGCTATTAAATCGATGGCGTGCCACTCGTCACTTGTCACTCGTCACTTGTCACTCGTCACTCGTCACTCGTCTCTCGTCTCTCGTCACACCCCAAACTGTCGCAAATGGTGGTCGAGATGTTTGTACATCAGGTTGTTCCACTCAAGAGCTGTAAGCTTACCGAGTGATATCTGGTGTCTGCCCTCGAAGGCGCTCCGGCTCTGGTCGGCGAAGCGTCGTACATACTCCTTGAGACGGATACGGTTCGGTTCGAACTCGCTGTCTGCCGGCATTATGAAGGCAGGGTTGGTTGGTTGACTTTGCTTGTACGGCACCTCATTGGTCATGGTCTTCTTGAAAAAGAGCTGAAGTACCAATCGAATGTACCACGCAGATTTTTGCGTGTCGTCTCCCAGCGCCTGCGCGTATGGCATGCAGCAGTGACCCAGCATCTGAGCCACGTTCATAGTGCCCCACCTTGGCTGAGTGCTGGGTGTAAGAGAATCAATGCGCCGATGCAGATCTGCAACGCAGGGGTCGGACCAGATGTCGGGAAGTGGCATGATTAGTTACTGAGTTACGGAATTACTGAGTTACTGAGTTACGTAGGTACGAGGTTACGGAACTACTGAGTTACTGAGTTACGGAATTACGTCACTTGTCACTTGTCTCTTGTCACTCGTCACTTGTCACTCGTCTCTTGTCACTCGTCTCTTGTCACTCGTCTCTCGTACCCCGGGCCAAGGCCCGGGGCTAGTATATCGATGGCATGTCACTTGTCACTTGTCACTCGTAAATCGTCACTTGTCACTCGTACCCCGGGCCAAGGCCCGGGGCTAGTATATCGATGGCGTGTCACTCGTCACTTCCTCCCTATCTTCTCCTATGCAGTTGCCAATCGAAGATGTCCTTGACGACATCCGCGACGTTCTGTCGCGTAACGTGCCGTGCATCCTGGAGGCGCCCCCTGGGGCAGGCAAGACGACGATGGTGCCGCTGGCACTGGTGAACGAGCCGTGGCTGCAAGGCAAGAAGATCGTGATGCTCGAGCCGCGACGGCTGGCAGCCAAGGCTGCGGCACGGCGAATGGCAACGCTGCTGCGCGAGCAGGTGGGGCAGACGGTCGGGTACCGCATGCGGCTGGAAACGGCTGTGAGCGAGAAGACGCGCATCGAGGTGGTGACCGAAGGCGTGCTGACTCGTCAACTGGCGCGTGACCCCGAGCTCGAGGGTGTTGGACTGGTGATCTTCGATGAGTTTCATGAACGGTCACTCAACGCTGATACGGGGCTTGCATTGACGCTTACCTCGCGTGCACTGCTCCGAAGCGACCTGCGCGTAATGGTGATGTCGGCAACGATCGGGTCGCTGAACTTTGCAACGATCATGCCCCAGGCTGAGCGCGTGACAAGCGCGGGGCGGACGTTCCCAGTTGAGACAACGTACCTGCGTAGTGCGTCTGAAAAGCCCCTTCACGAACTCATGGCGGCGGCCGTGCGTGATTCTATACGCGACGAATCGGGTGACGTGCTCTGCTTCCTGCCGGGCCAGGCCGAGATCCGTCGCACGCAGGAGGTACTGCTCGGCCGACCCGATGCGCTTGATGGCGCTGAAGTGATGATCCTGCATGGTGAGCTTGCAGCCGACGCGCAGGATGCCGTGCTGCGGCCGGCTTCACGGATTCGCCGCGTGATACTGTCGACGGCCATTGCTGAAACATCCCTCACGATCGATGGAGTACGGACCGTTGTGGACGGTGGTCGCTCCCGGGAGCCCCGTTTCGATCCGCGATCGGGCATGACCCACCTTACAACCGTAGACGTTTCCAAGGATGCCGCGGAACAGCGACAGGGTCGGGCCGGACGCACCGCACCAGGGCGCTGTATCCGCTTGTGGACGGAGAGAGACCACGACCAACTTCCTGAGCGTCGCACCAGCGAAATCCTCGTGGCCGACTGTTCGAGTCTGATCCTTGAGGTGGCCAGCTTTGGCGTGGACATCTCAGATCTGCCATGGCTGGAACAGCCCCCTGCTGGCAACGTTGCCCAGGGACGTGAGCTACTGCGTCAGCTCGGAGCACTTGATACGTCAAACAGCATAACACCGCACGGACGCGAACTGCTGCGCTATGGCACGCACCCACGCATTGCCCACATGCTCGTGCGCTCGAGAGAGTTTGGAATCGATTGGCACCGCTCGTCCGGCATTGCCTCTATCATTGGTGAGCGCGACCTGATCAAAGGCGAACGCATGAGCGATGTCCGCCGACGTCTTGATGCTCTGCAGGGGGCCAGCGATCCGCACGCAGACCGTGCAGCCATCATGCATGCGCGTAAACGGCAGCAGGCGCTGCGCAAGCCCCATCACGCACCAGTCGTGCCTCACACGATCACGGACGAAGATGTCGAGGGAGTTCTCATCGCCCTTGCCTACCCCGAGCGCATTGCTCGCAGCAAGGGTGACGGACGTTTTCTGCTGCGCAACGGGCGCACAGTGTCGATCATCCAGGCAGATCCATTGGCTCGCTCCGAGTGGCTGGCCGTGGCAGACCTTGACGGCTCAGCTTCGGAACCGCGCATCGCTATTGCGGCGCCACTGAGCATGGTAACTGTACGCTTGGTGTTTGCCGACGACCTCGTTGAACAGGTTGAGACCGGCTGGAACGACCGCGATGGACGTATCGTGGCGCGTACGGCCACCATGCTAGGAGCAATCGTCGTGGACACTAAGGCCAATGCCAATGCCGATGCGCACGAGCTTGCCAAGGCCTTTGCACGGGAGCTCTCACGGCGCGGCATCGAGAATCTGCCATGGGGCGAGGGGGCTGAGCGTCTGCGGACTCGCGTGGCCTTTACGCGACGGCATACCGACTCGGAGCTTCCCGATATGTCCGATGAAGCTCTGTCGCAGAACATCGACCAATGGCTTGCACCGCATATTGTGGGTATGCGCTCGTTGGCCGACCTGCAGAAGCTGGATCTTGCGCGCCCCCTGAGAGAGATGCTCTCGCGGGAGCAGAAGACTCTTGTGGACCGAAGTGCTCCAGAGTTTTACAAGCCGCCGAAAGGACGCGAGGTGGCCATCGATTACTCGAATCCCGATCAGCCCCTTGCCGCCATTCGACTGCAGTTCATGTTGGGAGTTAAACGCACGCCCACTGTGGCAAATGGCAACATCCCGCTGACCATTGAGTTGCTTTCGCCCGCCGATAGGCCCATTCAGAAGACCCGCGACTTGGCTGGATTCTGGAGCGGATCCTATCAAGCGGTACGAAAGGAGATGAAGGGACGCTACCCAAAGCACGATTGGCCCGAAAATCCGTAATGCTCCACTGCGTAGATTGCGCCACTGAATCTCAGCACCAGAGGCCATTTCGCATGAGCATTCGCAACTCCCTCACCGTCGTCGTAGCATTTTGCCTCGGCATTGTCTGTTCCCATGGTCAGGATCGACCTTGGGTCTTCCGGGGTAAAACTCTACCGGGGCCGGTTCCAAAGGTTAGCACCGTCGCCGGCGGTGTGGTGATCTTTGACCGTGTTGCCCTCAGGTCCATCGACCATGCAGCAACCCTCGACACGGTCACGGGGATTCGTGGTGAGTTCTGCGACTTCGTGGACTTCGCCGGTGGCATCACCTTTGCGGTCACCTACGACCTCACTGAGCGAAAGGCATGGGCTCACTATTCGCAAGGGGGCAACTCATGGCTCACGATCGATTCGATGATGAACGTTGCCCGGCCAACAAGCCTCGTGGCCGCACCCACGGAATGGTTCATGGCCACTGAAGTCGGGTCGACGATCTACCGTATCGGAGAAACAAATTCGACGATTAAGGGTCCGGCACCGGACCCGATCCGCCAGATGGTGCTTATCGGTACAACGCTGGCCGTGAATGTTGCGGGCAAGCAGATATCCTCCACAACGGATTTCGGTCAGTCATGGAGTACCATCCCTCTGCCGGGCGTGGGGCCGCTACATGTGCTCGACGGTACACTCTATGCGGCAAGTGCGCAGGGCGTGAAGAAAGTTGATCTGACCGCCGGAAGCGTATCTGACGTCGGGATATGGGATCTGAAGACCGGGACAGCGCCGGCGACGCTCGATCTTGAGTCGTACCTTGGCAATCTGCTAACAATCGCCGTCGATACGGCATATCAGATGTTCCGGCTAGACCCTGCCAACGGGACGTGGACGCCCCTTGCCTATCCTCTGCCGTGCCGAAAAGCCATCGAAAGTCCTTCTTTGCTGTCAATCGAAGCCGGATGGGCTATTGCCGCCATCAATGTGATAGAGGGCAACAAGGATACCTCGGGCATCTATGCCTACGACCTCAATGACTTTACGTCGGTGAATGACGGCGACGCTGCCGCGGCACACCTGGATAATATCGTCTTGACATCGCAGGTCACCGAGATCGAAATGGGGGAAGGGATTGTGTCATGTCAGCTGATTGACCTGTCCGGTCGTTCCATCACTTGCTTTCCGGCGTCTGCCTCAGGACGTGTTCGATTCGATGCAGCTGGCCTTGTCCCCGGAGCGTATGTCCTTGTCTCCCATGGCACCAGGACTCCTCGGATGTGCCGAGTTCTGATTCCCTAATGGCTGACCGCTGCACGTTGAACCATGGCTAAGGCAACACCCAACGTCGAGATTAAGCGCGGCATGACGCGCAAGCGGCTGTTCACAATCGCCGGACTTACATTGGTGGTCGTGGTCTTTGTGCTGTTTTCGAACTACGGAGTCATCACGAGACTTTCCTTGATGTCCGAAACAGAGCAGCTTGAGCAGACCATGGCCACACTCAAAACAACCTCAGACAGTCTGCGACGTCAGGTCCGAATTCTCGAAACCGACAGCACAGAGATTGAGCGCCTTGCCCGAGAACGCTACGGCTACATCCGTCCCAATGAAGAAGTCTTCATCATCAATCGAGACACGGGAGCCCCGAGATAAAACCAGCAGTATCCATAACCGTAACAGCGCTAAGCGCGCTCATTATCAACTCCTGTACGACCATGAGCACCCACACTATTCGCCCCTTTTCAGCCGATGCAGCAGCAGCCCCCATCGGACCATACTCCCACGGTGTTGCCTGCTCGGGCAACATGATCTTCCTCAGTGGACAGATTCCACTGCGTGCCGACGGCACAATGGTCACTGGTACGATCGCTGAGGAGACACGCCAGGTGTTTGCCAACATCCGCGCGATCTTGGCTTCGCAGGGGGTAGAGATGACCTC
>JBILLF010000090.1:0-7044 GCA_044376225.1 Patescibacteria group bacterium
TGATTTTTCGGTTCTCTTCAATGGCATCGATGCCAAGGATCACAATCTCTTCGGTACGTTCCTCACCGACGATGCTCAGTTCCGTTTTGCAAATCATCCGGCCGTCGTCGGCAAGGACACGATCGTGAACTTTCTTGAAGGATGGTTCCAGTCGATAGCCGCTATCAAGCACTCGAATCTTCAAGTTCGTGAAGGTGACGGATATGTGCTGACCGAAGGTACTGTTACCTACACCCGTCATAGCGGCTCAACGCTCAGTGTTCCGTTTGCGAACGTCTTCAACATGGTCGATGGGAAGATCAAGGATTATTTGATCTACGTTGACAACTCGACGCTCTACACAGAAGCTTAATCACCGGGGCAGTGCCCCGCCTACGTTCATCTCAAGCCCCATGAGCTTTATCGCGCATGGGGCTTGTCGCGTTTTCAGCGAGGCTTTACAGTTCCTTCTTTCTAGAAGCTCGTGCTGGCCGAGATCGTTGCGAAGACTTCTGACGGTGTGAGTCCACTAGAGGAGAGGAAGATGCTCTCAGGAGACGCCATTCGGCGGATCTCTGCACGAAGCCGCGTGGACATGGTGATCAACCAATCCACATTGGCTGATATCGAAGAGGCCACGAAACTGTCACCATCAACCGCACGAACGATGATTGAATGCGGATCTGAGAAGTATTCAGCGCGAAGTGCGACGCGCCACTGTTGATGAGGGCGGTAAGCGGCAATAGCAGCAACGCACCACATCGAGGCTGATGAATCACCCGTGATCATCTGACGGCCGAAATCCGCTATTCCGACAAGTGTGAGATCCTTGTATGGCATCCACTCCGTCCAGACGTTGTTATAGAGGCGCATTGAGGACGGTTGTAATCGTTCGCTGGTGTTGCCGTAAAACGTGCTCCAGTTTACCGTGATCGTTGAATCGGGCTTCCAGACAACGCGAGATCCCAAAGCCTCTTCATCATTGGTCGCTACGATGCGCTGCCATCCATTCAGGATCAGGCCTTCAACCGTAATCTTGTCGGAAACTTTCCATAGCACCGAACCACCCGTCTCATAGTACGGAGTAGCATCCGAACAGAAGAGTCGCGAAACGATAAGATTATCGCGCTCATTGATGGATTCATAGCCAATGTGCGACGGCATGACGCCGGCACGAACTGATACATCCGCGGTGAGGTCGTACTGAAGCCATGCCTGTTGCAAGTGTCGGTATTCGAAGTCCTGACCGGTGTAGTTCGCATCGGCAAACCATCCCTGCTGCACGGCCAGGTTAACATGCAGTTTGCGACTTCGATACCGGAGCCCAAAATCGACCTGCATTACGCCCAGTGCTCCGTTGACGGATGGCTGAAGCGTGTAGGACCGCCGTCCTTCGGGAAGATCATTGCCCGAACGCGAGTAGGCGAGGGTCATCCCTCCGAATGTCTGCGTACTATCCGACTTCGAAGCCTCGGCTGTGGTTGTCAGCGGTCCAACACACACCAGGGCCGCGATGATGAGCGAGCAGTATGATGTTGACCAGTTCATTTGGTCGCAGCAGGCTTTACAACGACCCAAGCCAGCTTGGAGCACGAGGAGTTGGAGACGATGCGAGCCCCCTGTCCACCGAGATAGAGTGATGTAAGGGGCTGCAGTCCGAGCTCCGTCCCTTTGATCCAGCGATAGATGGTGCCAGTGTTGGTGAGGAAGAGCACGGACGTGTCCCAGAGCCAGCAATAGTCCTCGGTGCCCTTGGGCATTGTTACCAGGGTGTCCGGTGGCATTCCGGGCCCCGATGCCATCATGAGACGATTTTGCGTGGAGTCCGATTTATCGACGTAGGTCAGCTGTCCTGAAGGATGTCGCCTGATGCATCTGCCGATGTCATTTGCGACAGGAATAATCGCTGCAGTATCAGTGCTCTGCACCTCAAGACGGTGTGGCACGCTCCGTTGATCATCACCGACGATAAACAATGCAACCCATGTTGAGTCCATCCATGTGTGATATCCTACACGACGTTGGGGCACGACCGGTGAACGGGGCTTACCATCTGCAGTGTAGCGCCAGAGTTGCTGCGATTCGGTATAGATCACTCCCGTATCGGTCGGGCGTTCAACCCGCACCACCGAGAATTCGGTCGACCCCGGGATCGGAGTGGGCGAAAATTCTTGCTCCGGTGTTGAGGTAAGGCGAGCTATGGTACTACTAGCAAGATCATAGCGATAAACATCTGTAGCACCGTCACCGGACCTGTCGGAAACAAACAGCAGGCCTGTTCCGTCTGTCGTGAACATCGGCTGGTTGTCGTATCCAGGTGCATCAATGATCATTGCTGCATTGCTAACCTCGCCGGTGCGGATGTTAAAGTCCGCCAGCCAGATCTGAGTCTCGGGAAGGGGCTCCGACGGAATGGACCGGCAGGAAGACAGCAGTGCCGCGATCGCCGTGAGGGTCAGGAGTGTGAAGCTGCGCATGTTGGTGAGGGATCAGCTACGAGTTTTGAATGACGAGTACCTCTGTACATCCCAACTCAATAAGCCCTCGCAAACAACACGCGTTGCGAGCTTGGCTTACCGGTCCGGATGCACGTCCCGGATTCCTGCGGGTTGTCAAGCGGGATGCAGCGGATCGTGGCCTTGGTCTCATCTTTTATCAGGTCTTCGGTCTCACCGGTTCCGTCCCAGTGGGCACTGACGAAGCCCCCCTTACCATCAAGCGTTGCGACGAACTCATCCCACGTGTCAACGCGAGTGATATGCGAGTCGCGGTAGTCTTTGGCACGGTTGAACATCGACGTCTGGATCTCATCAAGCAGGGTGACGATGCCGTCAGCGATTCCCTCCAGAGGCATGTTCTCCTTTGTGCGAGTATCGCGCCGTGCAACCTCCACGGTGCCATTGGCAAGGTCGCGAGCACCAACAGCAATGCGCACCGGAATGCCTAGCTTTTCATACTCGGCGAACTTGAATCCCGGACGGCTCTGATCGTCGGTGTCGATTTTGACGCGCACGCCGCGGGCGCGCAACTGTGCTGCGATTGACGTGATGTGCGGATCGAGTTCCTCAAGAGGCTTGGGGATCGGCACGATCACTACCTGGTGCGGAGCAAGCTTCGGAGGGATCATCAGACCCTCGTCATCCGAATGCACCATCACGAGTGCACCCATCAAACGCGTGCTGACGCCCCATGAGGTTGCCCAGACATACTCGAGGGTGTTGTCCTTGGAACTGAACTGCACGTCGAAGGCTTTCGCAAAGTTCTGGCCCAGGAAATGCGAGGTACCCGCCTGTAGGGCCTTGCCGTCCTGCATAAGTGCTTCAATGCAGTATGTGTCCTCAGCACCGGCGAAGCGCTCGTTGGGAGTCTTAACGCCTTTGATAACTGGAATGGCCATCCACTCTTCGGCGAAGGTGGCATAGACGTCCAGCATCTTGCGAGTCTCTTCGATTGCCTCTTCACGCGTTGCGTGGGCAGTGTGGCCTTCCTGCCAGAGGAATTCGGCTGTACGCAGGAACAGGCGTGTGCGCATTTCCCATCGAACCACGTTGGCCCACTGGTTGATGAGAAGGGGCAGGTCGCGATACGACTGGATCCAGTCGCGGTAGGTGTTCCAGATAATCGTTTCAGAGGTTGGGCGGACGATCAGCTCTTCTTCCAGGCGAGCATCGGGGTCCACCACCACACCGCTGCCATCTTCGGCATTCTTCAGGCGATAGTGCGTTACCACGGCGCACTCCTTGGCAAAGCCCTCCACGTGCGCAGCCTCTTTGCTCAGAAAGCTCTTCGGGATGAACAGCGGGAAGTAGGCATTCACATGCCCCGTCTCCTTGAACATCCGGTCAAGAGTATCGCGCATGTTTTCCCAGATGGCAAAACCATAGGGCTTGATGACCATGCAGCCCTTGACGGCTGAGTAGTCAGCCAGTCCGGCCTTGCGGACAAGGTCAATGTACCATTGTGAGTAATCGTCGGCCCGGGAGGTAATGTCTTTGCTCATAGGCCGCAATTTACGGAGCTGCAGGACTAGGACTCGTTGCGTTCGAAAAAGGCCCGGGTCTGCAGATCAGACGATGAAACCTACCACCACTTAGTCTGACTCATTCGACGAGAACAGATCAGGAGATGCGCTCGGTGCATTAAGCCCGAAATGTCGGTACGCAAGGGGCGTAGCCGTTCGGCCTCGAGGCGTACGCTGCAGGAATCCCTGCTGGATGAGAAACGGCTCATACACCTCTTCGAGTGTGCCGGCATCCTCGCCCACAGCCACGGCGAGCGTGGAGATGCCAACGGGGCCACCACTAAACTTTTCTATCAGTGCAAGGATGACGCGTGTATCCATTTCGTCCAGGCCGAACTCGTCAACGTCAAGGGCTTCCAAGGCAATGCGGGCTACATCACGGGTGATGGTGCCGGTTCCCTTGACGTCAGCAAAATCCCGTGTGCGACGCAGCAAGCGATTGGCAATGCGCGGTGTGCCGCGCGCTCGCCGTGCCAGCTCATTGGCCCCTTCCTGATCGATGGGGGCATTCAGCAGGGCCGCACTGCGTTTGATGACGGAGGCCAGATCGGCTGCGTCATAGTAATCGAGACGGTTTGTTATCCCAAAGCGGGACCGCAAGGGGGCTGTGAGCAGCCCTTGGCGTGTGGTAGCGCCAACGAGCGTGAAGCGGGGGATTGATAGTTGTACAGAGCGTGCGGCCGGACCCGAGTCGATCATGATGTCGAGCCGGAAATCCTCCATGGCAGAATACAGATACTCCTCCACCACCGGAGACAAGCGATGGATCTCGTCAATGAAGAGAATATCATTCTCATCGAGACTCGTCAGTAGACCCGCCAGATCACCTGGCTTCTCAAGAACAGGACCCGAAGTAATCTTGATCTGCGCGCCCATCTCACGCGCGACGATGTGCGAGAGTGTTGTTTTGCCCAGGCCCGGAGGTCCCGTCAACAGAACGTGGTCGAGCGACTCACCACGCCCCTTCGCCGCCGCAATGAAGACCATCAGGTTGTCAACGATCTTGCGCTGCCCCGTAAAGTCACTAAATGAAAGGGGGCGCAGCGATGCATCCACATCGTCATCGCGACGCGTTGGGTCCGTAGAAATGTTTGGGCGGGACATAGGCCGAAGTTACGAAAGCAGGAGGCGCTGAATCTGCCGCTCTAAATCGCGAAACACTAAATGGCAAAATGGTCGCAACGTCCGCCGAGCGTCCTTACCGATTCCCCATCATCGTTCCTGCTCCCACGGCTACGATGCCGTCAAAGCCGCCGTAGTCGAGCTCGCGGTAGTATGCAAAGGCGATGAAGGTGTTGTTAGCCGATGCGGTGTTGCCTTCGAACTCTTCGTAGTGGACGTCGATGGCATCAAACGAATCAGCGCTAAGGCGGCCGTTGGCATAGAGGTAGTTGTGACGACCGCGGCGGATCCATTGGCGGAGGCGGTAAAGGCGGAGCTGTTCATCGAAGTACATCATCCAGTCCCGGTTCGGACGCCAGTTGTTGAAGGATCCGGAAACGAAGATGTCCTCGTCACTGGCAGCACCGGGCGTGGGATCGAGCAGGAACTCGACCGGAATGAACTCGTCATTCACATCAGGGATGCCCCTTGCCAGCATTGCGCCGTCATCAGCACGCATGACGAACATACCGTTGCGTCGGATGTCTGACAGGCCGATTGGGATCGGCTGTCCCGTTGAAGGGAACTGGCCAGGATTGGTGATATCAAGAACTCGGTATTCGTTCTGTGCCGGTATCCTCGACAGGCGGAAGATCTTTCCCCCTTGCACCATGCCGAGAATGTCGGCTCCGACAACGCCGGGATTGGCCACGGAGCGCAAGCGCTCGGAGGCGATGAATGGATCGTACCACCGATTGTTTCGGTACAGAGCCACGGTATGCAGGTTGGTCGAGAGCAGTCGTGCTGTTTGATCCTGTACCATCGTCTCAATCGTAAAGGCAGTACTACTGACGCGATAACGGGGCTGATAGAAGTCCGTCATGAAGTTCATTCGGACGGTGGCGCGTGTATCGACGGCAAAGAAACGGGTCTCACCGATCAAGGAATCATTGTCAAGATCATAGATCATCGCACGCCAGTTACCAGAGAAGCGAATTGTCGTTTGGACATTCGGCAGTGAAAGCTGACCCCGGTAGCGCGAGTACTTTGAGCGTTCAGGCAGGATCTTCCAGTCAATGAGCGTGCTGCGGTTGTTTACATCCGAAAGAAAACCGTTGTCATCCGGTGTCCAGTCGGCATTACAGTGCACGATGCGCACATAGACATTCGGGATTGAGGGGGCTGAAATGTCAAACTCAATGGTCACCGCTTCCGACCCAACGTCTCCAGACTTCTCGGCGTTAAGGATCACAACGGGAGGCAGTGCCTCGTTTGTGCCACCGTAGGCGCGGATCATGCGCAGGGCGATGTCACTGCCATAGCCGTGTATCCCCGGCATAAGCACGAGCAGCAGCAGAACGATGCTGCGCATCATCCCCGGCGGGCCTTCATCACTTCACGCTGGCGCAGGCGAATCTCTCGGCGCATGGAGGCCTCTTCATAGCGCATCTTTTCTTCTTCTGTTTGCGGTTCGAGCGGAGGGGCGGGAAGGGGCTTACCATATTGGTCGATAGCCACAAATGTCAAGTACGCCTCAGAGGTCCGCGTGCGGGTTCCGTTGAGAGGGTCTTCGCGTTCGACATGGACGTAGGCCTCCATCGAGGTGTGAAACGCTCGTGTCAATACCGATGTGATGTGAACGACGTGGCCAAGCTTTATCGGCTCATTGAAGTTGATCTCGTCCACCGAAGCTGTCACACAGACCTTGCCGCTATGACGCATAGCGCTGAGAGCGGCGGCAATGTCGATCCAGTGCATGAGTCGTCCACCGAGCAGATTACCCAGGTAATTGGTGTCATTCGGGAGCACGAGCTCGGTCATCACGACGGTGCTTTCGGCCGGTGTTTTCATTTGATTCCCTTTTCCAAAGCGTCCACGACGGATTTCTGCTCTGGTTGTTTGACCATACGACGGTAGGCGGAGATGGCTGTGCGTGCCTCGTC
>JBILLF010000091.1:0-7023 GCA_044376225.1 Patescibacteria group bacterium
AATGTCTGCAGAATAAAACGATGGCGACCGCGGTACCAGAAGTGCTCGTCCTGCATGGTAAGGAGCATACGAAATCCTGATTCCGGATACTCGCTGTCACGATGTTGCACAGGAGAGATCGGGACAAAGAGTCCATTTTCCTTGGGCTGATAGAAGGGGCTTGCAGGTTCGGTGATGCTAAAGGTCATTGTCGTGTCAACCACAGCCATGATTTCGATAGTTGTGTCGTCGAAGTGTCTCGCGTATCCATTAACTCGGCAGTTCCAAAACTATACGATGTGATCCTTCTGTTACGGGTATCCCGAAAAAGCCGGAGTTTACAACGATCGGCTGAACTTCCTTGCCATCTAAGAGAACGCGCAGTTCAGTAGTGAAAGGAATCGATGCAACTACTAGGCCAGCAGATCTGAGCCTGACGTCAGCCGAAAGTCCACGAGCGAAGCTTGTTGCACTGACAGTCATTGCTGCGCATCGTTCGGCGGCAGCTGTCATAAAGCTGGCTGGAGTAATAATCGCATTGTTTGCTTGCTTCAGATCAAACGGCGTTAAGCCCAATCGCTTGGCCTCAACTGCCTCAACTGATACGGCATTGTAAATCAAAAAGTCCTTTTGAGCATTATCAAGCGATGCCAACTGTGTGGGGGTTACGTACTTGTTGTATGCCAGAAAGATGGGGAGTGCAACAAGCGATCGATGGACGAAGATGTCGCCAGTCCTGTGAACTATCGGGAAAATGTCGGGGTGGAAACCGAATGGTTTGCCACGAGTCAAGAAGTATCTGGCCCCAAGACCCGAGGCAAGAAAGGGGCGCGAAACAATACGGGAAACCCACTTGGCTTCATCCGGATTCGTACGTTTGACACAGCCATAGTCAGTCATAAATCGCAGGTAATACTTGTTGTGCGTGGATTGATACCCAACAAGGCCATTGAAATGTTGAATCATAGCATCGTTCAAGCTTGGGTGAATTGCCGGTCCTGATTGGAAATACTTGACAGCACGGTACAGATCCGCGTCATTGCTTCTAATCCACTTAAGGGCCTGAACCGATGCATCACTATACAGTTTGCCGTTCCGAATATCGTCCCGCGTTAACAAAGCACGCTTGTTAATGGTTGCGTGTGCATTCATCGAAAGATCAATGATGGTCACGAGGATGAAGCCCACCAAGAATGCCGAGCGACGCGTATAGACAAAACACAGAGCCGACCCCGACAACAACAGGAGCATCATTGCCGACGTCATTCGCTGAGTAGTGTCGATCGATGCAATCGGCTTGGCAAACACGAAGGGGAGTAGAAGCATGACGACCGACGAACCTATCAGGAACAGCCCTGGACCTCGACCCTTGGCCCCCGGGCCGGTTGATGCCCGCACCACCCTATCAAGACCCATCATGGCTAATACGAGAAGGAAGATCCCAATCAGCATCGTGAACTCGCGGAAGTAGTCGAGCTTAAATCCCCAGAAGGCGTATCGGAACCATGGGAAGATGAGCATAATGAGGACGGCACCAAGCATTGCACCCCAGAGCATCTTCTCCTTCCTACTGCGGCCCATTCCGTATAGTGGAAAGAAAAGGAGCATCGGTAGACCCAGGTACAGCAAGGGGGCTTCGAGGAAGTTGCCCATCCCTTTGAAGGTATTCCCCACGCCCATTGCATTGGTAGAATATGCACGTTGGACGACATTGGTCAGCTCGGTGCGCTCAACGAGTTCCGTGATTGGGCGATTCTTTTTGAGCGATAGCGTGCCCCCTTGGACAACCTTCAATGCCTCGGCACGACCGCTCTGCGTGAGAGTTGTTATGGTAGTTTCGATCGCTGAAAATGAAAGAAACAACCCTATCACAATCGCGCCCAATAACCTAGCAACGGTAACAAGATTGCTTGCACGATTCTCAGCCGAGAACGTTCGTATAAGCAGGTAGACGAGCAGACCAGCGGTGATGTAAATTATCAGGAACGACGAAATGCTTGCGGTTAAAGCAATTGCGAGTGGGGTGATGATATACCAGAGTCGTCTTTGGGATAATGCGAACTCTACCGCCCAAAGGGCCAACACGATACAGAACATTGACGTTGATTCCACATACCATCCAGATGCGCCCAATGCAACGTATCCTGCGAAACCTAAACAGAGACCTCCGATTAGGGAAGTGAATCGTCGCATTCCGAACATCAGAAGGGCGGATGTGCCAAACCCGGCAATGAGAAGTGACTTGAGCATTTCCGCATAGGCAATGTTGGATGCCACAGCGTCGGGTCCACCGGCAATGATAATCCACTGGAACACATCGAATGGGTTGATGACTATCGTCCCACCCATTGCCGTCTCGAGCCTGAAGCCCTTGAGAAGTGCATGCTCCTGCCATAAACTAGCCTGCTGATGAAGAACCAGATAGAAGAAGTTCACCGCATCACTTCCAATGTCGGTGTACAGCAGCACCTTGTTACCAAAGATGAAGTCTTGGTACACGAACAGGACCATGGCCAGAGCAAGCAACAGCGTTACGCCAAGGGCTTTGCCGGTGGATAGCTCTTCGAAGCGATCAACAAGCCTCGACAGGATATCCGTCTTGGTCGCGGTAGGATGTGAATCGGCGGTCGAGCCGTTGTTGCGAATCCGTTTAGCCATATATCAGTTCCCCCTTTTGCTGTGCCTCGCAATGATATGACACGGAGGCCATTATACCGACCAATCTGACCGGGGCAGTAGCCTTGGCATGATGTAGTAGTTTTGTGAGTTCACAATGTCCAATTCCCATCCAACCATCCTCGTCACTGGTATTGCCGGCTTTATCGGCTTTCATCTCGCTCAACGTCTTGTGCGTCAAGGGGCTCGCGTTGTCGGCCTCGACAATCTTAACGACTACTACGATCCTTCTCTCAAGCAGGCTCGGTTGCATGAGTTGGGTGATGATGTGGTGTTTTACAAAGCCGATCTGGCTGATGCCACGGCAGTGCGCGGAATCTTCGAAGAGCATTCGTTCGATGTGGTGGTGCACCTAGCCGCACAGGCCGGTGTCCGCTACAGCATCAATCATCCCGAGGCGTACATCCAATCAAACCTCGTGGGTACGGCCAATATCCTTGAAGAGTGTCGCCACAGGCCCCCTACACATCTCCTATATGCCAGCAGCAGCTCGGTGTATGGGGCCTCGACAAGAATCCCGTTTCGAACCGATGATCCTGCGGATGAACCCGTGAGTTTGTATGCCGCGACCAAGCGCAGCAACGAGCTCATGGCCTACAGCTATAGTCACCTCTATGGCATACCGGCAACGGGACTTCGCTTCTTTACGGTGTACGGACCATGGGGACGTCCGGATATGGCCTACTACACCTTTACGCAGGACATTCTGTCTGGCCGGTCCATCACGGTGTACAACGACGGCGCGATGAGTCGCGACTTTACCTACGTCGATGACATTGTCGAGGGCATCGTACGATTGCTTGATAAGCCCCCTTCCGCCGAGCAGGCCGCCCCTCACCGTGTGCTAAATATCGGTAACAATGCTCCTGTGAATCTACTCGACTTTGTGCGGGTGTTGGAGGCCGAACTCGGCAAGCCGGCTGCGATCGAGTTTGCTCCAATGCAGCCGGGCGACGTTGTTGCGACGTGGGCCGACTCCTCCGAGTTATGGGAGTTGACAGGATTCACACCTTCAACATCAATTGGAGAGGGTGTGGCACGATTCGTTGAGTGGTATCGAGAGTACTATTCCTAACTCCACGGCTGAAACGAAATGGCACGTAAAACGAAAAATGTCAAGGTGAGTGTCTCTGCTCCGGCATCAGAAGCAGCCGGACAGTCAGATGTAGCGCGCTCTTTTGGTCTGACGCTTCCCATCCTGGCTGCCATTCTCCTTACCACGACCATTGCCTACCTGCCGGTATTCGATGCCAACAAGGATTTCACGAACTGGGACGATAATCTCTACGTTGTTGCTCAGCCCCTTGTAGCGGAATTCTCCGTGGATTCGATCGGGAAGATGTTCTCAACATCTACGGAGGTGGCGTCGAATTACCATCCGCTCACGATGCTGTCGCTGGGGCTTACCAAGGCGGTGTTTGGCCTTTCGGCACGCGCCTTTGTGGGCGTGAACCTGGCGTTCCACGTGCTCAATACGGCTCTGGTCTTTGCTCTGGTGTGGATGCTAACGCAGCGGCGGCTCTGGCCGTCAGCGCTGACGGCGCTCTGGTTCGGGATTCATCCAATGCACGTGGAAAGTGTGGCCTGGACATCTGAGCGGAAGGATGTGCTCTATGCGTTCTTCCTGCTGCTAAGTCTGCTGGCCTATGTGCGATACGTCACAGCCGGACGCCCCCTGATGCTTGGACTGGCCCTCTTGGCCTTCATTGCTTCGTGTCTGTCCAAAGCGATGGCTGTCCCGATGGCTGTGGCGCTCTTGCTTATCGATTACTGGTTTGACCGAAAACTCTCCACTCGGGTGGTGCTGGAGAAAGTGCCATTCCTTCTTCTGGCTCTGGTCTTTGGCTGGCTAGCGGTTTCAATTCAATCGAAGACGGCCGTAGCGGATTTCGGAGCCATCACGATGCCCCAGCGTATTGCCTTTGCAGGGTACGGGTTCGTGATGTACTGGGTAAAGATGTTCGTTCCGGTAAATCTGGTTGCATTCTATCCGTACCCCACGCTTGAATCCAACGGGCAGATCGCCTCCTGGTACTTCCTTATGCCGGTGGTGGCCGTGGCAATCGTCGTGATTCCCTTCATTGTAGTGCGGAGAGATGACCTTGGCCGACGCGTCGTCGTTTTTGGAATGGGGCTTTTCATCCTCTTCGTGGCGCTCGTTCTGCAGTTCATGCAGGTGGGGATGGCCATCATGGCAGATCGCTACACCTACGTGCCCTACATCGGCAGCTTCTTCATTCTGGCAATGGCGGCCGACTGGGTGGTACAACGCTATGGACGCGCAGTTGGTATGGGGCTTGCCGTTGTCTCGCTGATGCTGGTGCCGATAACGTATGCTCAGGTGGATACGTGGACAAACTCCGAGACGCTCTGGACCAATGTCATGAAACACTACCCAATGCGAACCGAACAGTCTGCCTCCGGAATGCGCGTTGTGAAACGTGGTGTTGGACTGGCCTATGCAGCACGGGGTGACTACTTCTACGAGAAGGGACGGTTTGACGAGGCATTCGAAGATCTCAAAATGGCCGAGCTAGCCGGACATTCCGGTGCACGCTACTACCTCAAGCTCGGCGTGCTGTATGGTCAGCGCGGACTGCGCGAAGACGCCCTGCGTGTTCTCAACATTGCCAGCATCCAGGGTCCGAATAATGCTGAAACCCTCTACAACAGGGGAATCACGTTGGCCATGATGGATCGGTCAAAAGAGGCGGTAGCCGATTTCGAAGCGATCCTCTCCCTAAAGGCTGGTCCCGACACGCGCGAGAGCACGCTTTATGCACTGGCGCAGGAAACGCGTTCTCTTGGCCGCGTAGATGAATCTCTTTCCTGGTGTGACAAGCTCATTTCAGAGTTCCCCCAAAACGCCGACGGACGCTTGGTCAAGGCCCTGATCCTGCTTGATAGGGGGCAAACAGCCACTGCCGCTCAGCTCCTGAGTGAGTCCGTACAGCTGGATAGCACAAACGATGCCACCTGGTACAGGTTGGCCATCACGCGCTTGAATATGGGCCAGAAAGACCAGGCACGTACTGCTCTGGCCAAGGCACGAGCCCTCGGACGCCAGATCGATCCATCGATTGAGGCGCTGGTGAGATAACGCTGCACGATGCGATCCATCGAGCCCACGGGCCCACCCCGGCCACGCGAGCGAAGCACCGCATTTGATATTTTCGACCCCAGCAACGGGGGAGTGTGAAGGATGGCAAAAAATAGAAATAGCAAGAGGCAGATGCCGGTGGCTGACCAGCCACAAGCAGCGCCTATAGCCGCGGATGCGTTCGTCGTGTCGCAGCCTCGGAGTTTGCTCATCCTTGCGGCAATCCTCATAGCCACGGTCGTCACCTACCTTCCGGTGTTCGATGCCGCCAAAGAGTTTACCAACTGGGACGACCCGGCGTACGTGACCGCGCAGCCCCTTGTCAGGTCAATGGAGTCCGAGAACATCAAGACGATGTTCAAGACCGAGTCTCGCGTTGCCGCCAACTACCACCCGCTGACGATGCTTACGCTGGCCTTCGATTACCAGCGCGGTGAAGGCCAGATGTGGGCCTTCATGCAGACAACACTGCTGCTGCATCTTGTGAACACAGTGCTTGTGTTCGTGTTTGTTGGTCTGCTATTCCGCAGGAGTCTGCTGCTCCCGGTGCTGTGCGCTGCGTTCTTCGCTCTGCATCCAATGCACGTGGAGAGCATTGCTTGGGTTGCCGAACGCAAAGACGTGCTGTACACGACATTCTACCTTGCTTCGCTCATCGGTTACCTTCAATATCTGCGAGGGGGCTCGTGGGCCTGGCTGGTTGCCGCATTCGCTGCGTTTGTTGCATCGTGCTATGCAAAGCCAATGGCCGTGACGCTACCTGTGATTCTGGTGCTGCTGGATGTGTTCGAGAAGCGGACGTTCAGCATTCGATCGGCGGTGGAGAAGATGCCCTTCTTCGTGGTTTCGGTGATCTTTGGTTTGCTGACGCTGAGCGTGCAATCATCAACTGGAGCAGGGTTGGTGGATACAACGTACTATACGCTGTTTGAACGGATTCTCTTTGCTCTCTATGGCGTTGTTGCCTACACGATCAAGCTGTTTGTGCCGATCAATCTTTCCGCGTTCTATCCCTACCCGGCAACCGGCGGGAATCCGGAGTCGGTTGTTTACGTGTATGCGGGTCTTGCCAGTCTCATCATTGGCGGAATCGTCTGGATGTATTGGAAGAAGCGCTCAGAGCTATCGTCGACGCTGTTCTTCGGTATGGGGTTTTTCCTGGTGACGATCTCCATCGTCCTTCAGCTGATATCCGTTGGTGGTGCGGTGATCGCTGACCGCTATACCTACGTGCCGTATCTCGGCCTCTTCATCATCATCGGCGTGCT
>JBILLF010000146.1:0-6899 GCA_044376225.1 Patescibacteria group bacterium
TTGAGCGAGTCAACATTCAGGGCAACTGAGACCACGCCATTGGCAGAGGTGATGGATAACCCCTGTCCGGCTTCGATCTTGAGCGCTCCTTGCAGACCATTCACCGATAGAACGGCCCCTGTGGCGTCGGTGGCTAGCGACTGGGCCTGCATGGCCGAGTTTGCAACAAAGGCGAAGGCTGTGCTTGTGACCTCGGCACGCGGCCGGAATTCGGGGTCGTTCCCGAGCGTAACTCCAACCCAATATCGATTTGCGGGATCAAAGGAAAGGGGCTGGAGCTTGCCAAGCACTATATCGAATACGCCAAGAACGGTTGCAACAGAGTGCTGTTCGCTCCAAGCGGCCGAACTCACCACGCTATCCGTATACAAGGCGATAGTAACGGAATAGGTCCCATCGGTTACTGGATCACCAAGGGGTGTGGTAAGCAGGCCCTGAAAGGACATCGTTGCGGCTGGCTGTGCCGTAACAACGCACCATCCAAACACAGCCATCAGAAGGCTGACAATAAGAATACGGAGCTTTCCCATCAACGTTCTTCCCCTTCCTGCAGATCATAGTCGCAGTTATACTCTCCGTTACCGTAGCAAAAGAGGCCGTGGTGTGCGGAGTTTTGCACTACGAATCTGCAAAAATCGGGCCGATTATCAACACTATTGCCGTAGTTATCCACACATACGGTGTTTTCCACGGGCTGTCAGGAGTACCGTATCTCCTATGTATTTTTGACACTTGGTGGCGTTACACGCTACCGAAGCAGCTTTCATTCACAGGAGGATTGATGAAAAGGATCATGGTTGCCGGCTTTGTCTGCTCGGCACTTTTTGCCGTCGGTTGCAGCAAGGGGCCATCATCAGAGGAACTTGTGTTCCGTAGCGAGTTGTATGCTGATATGAACAACATCGCAAAGTCCGAAGACTGGGCACGCAAGGCCGTTGCCGCGGACGCTGCGAACCCCGATGCATGGCGTGCACTGGGCAATACCTGGGTTCGGAAGAACAACGTCGATAGCGCGATCGCTTCATTTGACAAGGCCGTCGGAGCAAGCCCAGACAACATCCCTGCACTCTATGCCCTGTCGAACACTCTCGCAGCCAAGGGCAACGCGGATCGGGCGTTGGAAGTGATCCGTCATGCAATCGAGGTAAAGCCCGATACATCTGTTGGGTACAACAATGAGGGGGTAATTCTGACAACGAAGGGTCAGCTGGAGCCGGCCGTAGCCTCCTTTAAGAAGGCGATCGAACTTGATGCAAAGAACGTACAGGCCCACTACAACCTTGGTAACGTGTACGTGAAGATGCGTAAGTACGACGATGCAACGGCATCATTCAAGAAGGCGCTTGGCCTCAACAGCACATTCACGCAGTGCTACCTCGAGCTTGCCAATATCAGTGGCCTACAGGGCCGCAACGATGAGATGTATAACAACCAGGGTCTTGCCCTGCTGACGCAGAACAACCTCGGTGGCGCCATTCTCGCCTTCGAGAACTCTGTTAAGCTCAATCCGAACTACGCCATCGGTCACAACAATCTGGCACACACCTACCTCAAGGCCAACCAGCGCGAAAAGGCCATCAGCGAATTCAAGGCCGCTGCCCGCCTCGGCTATGCCGACGCCCAACGTCTGCTAGCCCAAGAGAAGATCGATTGGAACAAGTGATTGGTTACTGATGACTGATGACTGATGACTGATGACTGATGTCTGATGACTGATGTCTGATGACTGATGACTGAAAAAAGAGCTCCTCGCGCAATTGCTCGAGGAGCTCTTTTGTTTTCGAAGGTTTCTGTTGCCTGCTTCGGGTGATTTCCCGCTTTCGCGGGAGCGACCCGTCATTGCAGGCGAGACTGGCCTCCCTGGCAAGACCGCGTACTTCCGTAATTCCGTAATCCCGTACTTCCGTACTTCCGTACTTCCGTAATCCCGTACTTCCGTACTTCCGTAATCCCGTACTTCTCTACTTCAGCCCTTACTTCCCAACAGCGCCAATGCTAAACGGCATTGTCATTCCGGGTGTGAAGGGGCCGGGGTTGATGAGCTTGACGATGACGACGCAATCGACGGGAGCGGAAGCGTGAGCGATGGCGAGCATGCCGGGAAGCTCTTCGCTCGGCGAAACGGAAATGGCAGAGCCGGCTTTGATGCCAGGAATGTCAATCCGCACGATCTGCGAGGTACCGCTGAGCATTGCCGGGATGTCTATCGACGTTGAAAAGTGCTGAGCCGAAGTAATCGACGATGTTCCGCCACCTGCAACAACTTCCTGAGAGCTGCGCACGGTATCATCGGCCTTCCAAACCAACACTGTGCGTCCGTCGTGACCGACAGCATGGAGTCGAAGAGGAATATGCTCCCCTGACTTCAGTGGAGTGAGCGCCGGGAACAGGAAGAGGAAATCGCCAACGGCGTTCGGGTTCGCAAGCGTGACGGTGCTCTCACCGTTTCCGATACCGATCGTACCCTGAACGCGGAACGTCTGTGGCCCACTACCACCGATGGAGATCTGTGCGCTAACGTCGAGAGACATCAGCGCAGCACAGAACGCTGCAACGGCATAGCGATACATTGACGGTCCTTACCTTATTTCTGCTTTGCTGGTTGCTTCGGGTCAGTCGTTGTGTCTGTTGGCTGACCTTCCTTATACCCGGCGATTGTAACCGAGCGCAAGGACGGCAGAAGGTTCAATTCCTTGATCGGTAATGTTGCGAGTGGATTCCTCGAAACATCAAGAGCAGAGAGCCCTTTGCATCGGCCGATGGTTGGCGGCAAAGTTGTGATTCCGGTGTTGCGAAGGCTCAATCGGGATAGACTCGCGAGGTTGCCGATTTCATTCGGCACGGATCCAATCGGATTGTCGGAAAGATCAACCGCATTGATTTGCGTAAGAGCGAGAATCTCCGGTGGGAATGCCTTGAGCCCATTTCCGGAAAGATCCAGGACCTTCAAATTCTTGAACGCCGTCAGACCTTGAATTGATCCAAGGGACTTGCCCCGAAGATTCAAGACAATGACGGAGTCTGGCATCGTCTTGGCAGAATCCAAACTCGTGAAGATACCTGGGCGCGCTGGGCGTGGTGTACGCAGACGACGGTTTCGAGAATTCAACGAATCAGACGACGCTGCACTGGTGTCCGACACCTTGGTGCCCTGTTGTGATTGCTTACGATCGGCCTGTTGCGCAGACACAGCCGAAACAAACGTTGCAAGGGAGATGCCGAGACAAACAAGAATTGATACTCGCACGATGACGATCCTGTTGTAGTGGTGTAATAATCGAACCGCAATATATGCTTGGACGATTGAATGAAAAGAAAAGCCCCTTGAGGAAATCCTCAAGGGGCTTGATGACAACGTAGTTGGAGAACCGACTTTAGTGTCGGATGATCACCGGAAGTGAACTATTGAGATCTCCGGCACCAGTGACGTGGATCATATACGCGCCACTGACGAGGTTACGCACGTCTGCTTGAACTGGCAGCAACGTTCCACCTGGCACGTAGTCCTCGAAGAGTACCTGAGCAACACGGCCCAGAGCATCACGAAGAACAACGGTCACAACTCCGGACTGAGGAACCATAGCCTCAATCGAGACATGATCTTCTGCTGGGTTTGGCCACACAGAAACCTCGTCGAGATCTTCACGATCATCACCAGCGATAACACGCTTGTCGAGGCCGTTGCCTGTACCCTGCGATCCGCCATAGTACTTATTCCGCAGGTAACAGTAGGCAGCATCGCGCGACGATTCGCTTGCCGTATTCAGCATGACAACTTCGGCAATGCTACCGTTGTAGAACAGGGCACGACCCGAGGCAGTTGGAGAGTTACCTGAAGCGGCACCCGCAACCCAACTTGCATAGTACATCGAACCAGAACGCGCTCCAACTACTGCGACGTTTGCTGGGCCAATAACGGCAGGCGTTGTCAGCGTTGTTGATGTGAAGTTTGCGCTACCAACGTATCCGCTGTCTTTGCCAACTCCAGCATGGTTAAGATCGGAAACGATTCGGCCGGATTCGCGATCAAGTGACGCACCAACGCGACGAGTTCCGTTTGCATCGCCATTACCGTTGAAGTACATCTGAGCGATGAGGACTTCGTTGTCGAATCCAGTTGCAGAGTGCGACGAAGCAGATGACTCAAAGATCCAGCTCTCGCGCTTATCGGCAATTGTGCCGTCATAGACGTTCATCGAGATTCGACCATCAGCAAGGTGAACAAGGCTCATGCCGTACTTCTCATCACCATGCTTGTAGATGACTTGATCATTGGCACCATCGAGGGGACGGAAGACCACGAAGAGCGTCTTCTGTGTGCCACCATTGATCTCTGTCGTCGTATTCGCTTCGAGGTATTGATTTGCTGCGGCGTCGAAGTCCATCGACCACTTACCGTTGTAGTTACCTGCTGTCGTATTGAGTGACGGACGACGACCATTCGAGATGAGCGATTGAAGCTTAACAGCCCCCTTCATCGGTTCGAGAGTCTTGATCTTGTCACCGGCATTCTGGACACTGCCATCCTCGGCCTTCCAGCCGATTTCAAGCGAGTTCCATGGCAACGTACCGTTGTTTCCATACACAAAGCGTCCGGTACCGTAACCGGCATCTTCAATGTCATAAACAAACTTGGCAACGTCGAACTTCTGGTTGACTGAGAACGAACCGTTTGTGACACCATACATGCGACGACGGTCGGTATTCACATCGTTGTCATGATCCCAATCAAATCGGACGTTTGTCACTGGATCAACGTTGCATGAATTGCCATTCGGGATCTCAGCGAACTTGCCACCATTTGGAATCTCGAGGATCAGATCGCGAAGTGACTTTGTGGTCGATCCTGTGAACTTGAAGAGCACCGTGTCAGCACCAGATCCAGTAAACGTGATCGTTGTAGGTGGAACGATGTCGCAGCCGGTGTAGCTTGGCACAGTAGCAAGGGACGTTGCACCGCGGATCGCGAGCTGCTTGCTCACTGTGATTGTGCTGTTCCACTCGATGTTTCCAATCAGCCACAGCGTTGCTGAGCTATTGCTGTTGACCTTCGTCATCACCGTTCCAATTTCCGCTGCTGCATCGCCATTCATACCGAGGTTGTCCCAGACCGACAATGGCCATGCTGTACCCCAGTGGATATCATCCGTAGTTCCGTAGATGAAGTAGTTACCGGTACCAAGGTATGATGAGCTCGAACCGTTGATCGTCAGCTCCTTGTCCACAACTGGCGACTCGCTATACGTTCCTGTCTGTACCTCGATGATGTTGGTTGGGTCAGCAACGTCAATAGCCTTCTGAATGGTCTTCAGCGGGTTAATCGAGCGTCCATCACCAGTGAGGTCATTGCCTGAGGCGTCAGACACATAGATCGTCGATGGATAGATGATCGGCTTGACGTTCAGGCTTGCTGTACAGCCATTGACATCGGTGACAGTAAGCGTATAACCTGCCACGTATCCGTTATCATCAGGAGTTGTCGTTGAAATCGTAAACGTCGTGGACAGTTGCGTACCACTGTTGGTGGTTTCAACCAAGTTCGACGGCATTTGCGATGTTGGGATTGGCTTCGCCCAGCTATAGCTGAGTTTCTCCGATCCCGTTGCGAAGTATGTGCCACCATCGATCACTGCAGTAAACGTGATCGACTCTCCGGCGTTAACCGGTCCATTCGTTGTCAACGAGCTAATGACAAGTTGCGGCGGATTTTGCAGCGTGAACCCTTCTGGGTCTGACAAACATCCGTTCACATCCTTAACGACAACCGTATAGGATCCGGCGGTGAGACCTGTGAACGTGTAGGTCTGATTACCGTTTGGCAGAGTTACCCCACCAGACTTCCACGTCGAGCCATTGTCGCTAGAGTATGCCATGATACCCGTACCGCCTTCAGCTGTCACAACGATGCTTCCATCAGATGCGCCATAGCAGCTGACATCACGACCATTGAACTTGTAGTCTGCATTCGAAAGAGTAACGATCGATGCTTGTGCCGGCGGCACAATCTCAACCGACTTCGTTGTGACGCAGTTATTGGCGTCGGTTACTGTAACGCGATAGGTACCGGCGTTCAGTCCTGTTGGATTGACCAGGGTACTCTGACCAACAGCAATAGTCGTCCACGTTCCCGAGTTCTTCTCCCACAGGTAGCTGTATGGAGCTGTACCACCGCTTGCATTCGCGGCAAGTGAACCATCAGAACTGTTCGGGCACGACAGGTGCGATCCGTTGAAGTTCGACGTTACGGCCGGTGCTGCCACTAGTGGCGTCGGCTGCGTGATTACCTGCGTCGAAACAACCGTTGTACAGGCTGGTGTCGAACCGGTTGCCTCGGCAATTGCCGAAACCGTGTAGGTTCCAACGTCGAGACCAGTGAATGAACCAGAAACCTGCGGGCCTGTGATAGATCCGCCCGTATGAGCGATCATGTACTGGAACGTCCGTGATCCTGCATCGGCATGGGTGCCCCCTAACGGGTTGCTGACGGTAATTGTACCATCTGATGCGCCGTTGCAAAGCACGTTTGTCTTATTAACCGTGGCAGTGATCGCCGTTGGACGATAGATCACCTGCGTCGAGACAGACGTCGTACAAGCTGGTGTCGAGCCGGTTGCCGTAGCAACCACCGATACCGTGTACGTGCCGGCATCCAGTCCCGAGAACGAGCCCGATACCTGTGGGCCGGTCGTCGATCCACCCGAGCGGGCGATCATGTACTGATACGTGCGTGTGACTGCATCATCATGTGTTCCGCCATCAGGGCTGGTAACCGTAATGGTTCCGTCCGTGGCAGCGTTACACGTGATGTTGGTCTTAGTAACCGTAGCTGTGATCGTCGTTGGACGATAGATCACTTGCGTCGAGACGGCTGTCGTACAGGCTGGTGTCGAGCCAGTTGC
>JBILLF010000093.1:0-6893 GCA_044376225.1 Patescibacteria group bacterium
CGTAGAGGCGGCGATCACGGCGCAGACAGCGCCGGAGGCTCCCACAGCCCTATACGAGGGGGCTTTGCGGTGCGTGATGATCGATGCAAAGGAGCCCACGATCACACCAAGCAAGTACACCATACCGAAGCGCCAGGAGCCGATAACGTGCTCGAACCAGCGTCCAAAGGTGAATAGCGAAAACATATTGAGCGCAAGGTGCATCAGGTCCGCATGCACGAGTCCGCAAGTGGCAATGCGCCACCACTCGCCTTTGCGTCCGAGGACGTCTTCCACACTGAGCATCAGCCGCTCGTAGAGCGATGCACTCCGAAACGAAACGATCGTGACCGCCACGGTGGCGATCACGATCGTGAATGTCAGCGGTGACAGGTTCAGCTCGTTCACGGTGTCAGCATGAAGGCCATTTGCGGTGTCAGTCCCAGCTTCGCCCGTAGGGACATGATCGTCTGCTGCAGTTCATTAGCAGCCATCTGAGCCGACCGGCTACGGGCTGTAGCCATATTGTACTTACCCTGCAAGCCCTCAGCGATCTTCAGAGCCCCCTGGTAGTCCTTAGCCCTGACGGCCTTCAGGATTGCGATCTCGTCAAGCTTGTAATCAAACTCCGGAACCACACCCATTCCCGCACCCACCTCTTTGAGATAGCCCTGGGCAGCATCCCATTTGCCCATGATCTTGGCAGCATCAGAAGCAATGACGCGGCAGACACGTCCAACCTGCTCGAGAATGTCAGCTTCGGAGCCTTCGTTCGGGATCTGCAGGCCCTGCTCGAAGGTGTACATGCGTGGGTTGGCAATCAGCTTCTGACAGCTGGCAAGGGCACGCGTGGCCATGGCCTCAGCTTCGGGCTGCATGTTGCAGGTCTCAAAGAAACGTCCCATTTGCAGCTCGAACATCATGCTCATCGGGAACATATCAAGCGAGAGCACCTCGGTCATGCGCTTGAGGACTGCTCCGGCACGAGCCGTATCCTTCTTTTCATAGAGCAACCACGTGGCGTACTTGTAAAACACGTTGCGATAGCTCAGGATGTAGCCGCGATTGACATCGTCGTAATAGACGTTCGGATTGTTAAGGTTGCGGAACTTCAGGCCGATCTTCGGCTGGGTACTGATCTCATCGAACGGCGTGTCCTTCATGAGCGTCGTTTCCATGATCTCCTGATTCAAGCCTTCGCCGATTGCCGACGACTGTGGCGCTGGACAGAGTCGGTAGGCCATTCCTTCGAGACGCAGATAGCGATCCAATCCGCAGTACTCATCGGCCCACGATGGATCACCAACTGATGTGGAGAAGTAGATCGGACGCTCAAAGCGCGTTGTCTTGATGATGTCTGCTACGAGCTTGTGCTGAACGCCGATGAAGAAGGTCTCCTGTCCACCCGGATCGGAATTGCCCCTTGATGAGCCCTTGAAGTTCCACATCATCACACCGCTATTGATGACGGCCGTGTCTGTGGTGAACTTGGCAAGGATGGCCTTATCGACAGGCACCGTGATCATCTGTGCCGGACCAAAGTCGTAGGACAAAGCGCGCTCGTCCTCTTCAGGAACGGTAAGCTGCTCATCTGTGAACGACAGCGGAAGCTTCTTGGCACCCCACGGCTCTCGGTTCTTCAGCTGCTCGATATACCAGTTTGTCTGTCCGAGCGAAAGGTTCACTACGCGCACATCGCGGCGCACGCCCGCAACGTCTTGGAGGTACCATACCGGGAACGTGTCGTTGTCACCGTTGGTGAAGACGATCGCATTCGGCTCGAGAGACTGCAGAATGTTATACGCATAGTCAAAGGCTAGGTAGTTGCCGGCCCGAGAGTGTGTGAACCAGTTCTGACGGGCCATGTTAACTGGCACAAGCGCCAGCACACCAACCAGTGACGCTCCGATCAAGGCCACGTTGTTGCGGAGCTTTTCCATCAGGAAGAACGCACCCATGCCGGCCCACATGGCAAACACCATGAAGGACGACACGTAAAAGTAGTCGCGCTCGCGAGGCTGCGGGTTCTGCTGATTCTGCTGAATGGCCGCCAAAACTCCGGTCATCAAGAATAGGATCAGCCACACCCAGGCCATCTGCTTATCACGCATGAAGTGATAGACGAGTCCGAAGAGACCTAAAAGCAGCGGCAGCGCAAAGTAGTTGATCGGGTAGTGCGCGGCGTAACCGTTCTTGTAGTTGAACTCTTCAACCGTTGAGGCATTGGTAAAGGGGCTTGCAGCGGGCGCATCCTGCACGTCGCTAACGCGGCCCATGAAGTTCCACAAGAAGTAGCGCAGATACATGTGGTCGATCTGATAATCCCACAGGTATTTGAACTCTGCCGAGTTGTACCTGGAGCGTCCGTCCGTTTTCCAGCTTCCAAAGTCGGGCCGTTGATACCGGGCACCATCTTTGCGCTCAACAGCCTTCACCGGCGGCTGTGTCCAGTTGCCGTACTTGATGTAGTTGTTTACGAAGCGCTGCTCACTCTGGTAGCGGCGCGGCCACGAAGGTGCTTCGCCGTATTGTTCACGACCAAGGTAGCTGACGAGCTTCGAAAAGCTCTCAGGCTTGTTCTCATTCATTGGCGTGTTCGAGTTGGCACGGATCAGGATGTGCGCATACGTCGAATATCCGAGGATCAGAAGCAGAAAGCCCGAGCAGGCAAGCGAGAGCACTCCCTTGTTTGTGCGAGCACCATACCATGCTCCGTAGGCACCCAGGGCGATCAGGCCGACGCCGATGAGCGTAAAGAGGGAGTTACCTTCGATGAGGAATTCACCAGCGGAATTCTTGAATGGCAGGTTGCCGGCAAAGAGTGCCGGGAGCTTCATGATGATGAGCGTGTAGATCAGAACGAACAGCCCAAGGCCCACCGCGAGTGTGATAAGCAGAGACTTGAGCGAGTACGGATACTTGCGCAGGTACACCAGCAGCGTCAGCGAGAAGATCGTCAGGATCGACAGCAGGTGAACACCGATCGATAGTCCGATGAGATAGGTGATCAAGAGCAGGTACTTCTCGTGTCCGGGCTCGTCAGCCTTCTCATTCCATACCATCATTAAATGAGCGATGATGGCCACAAAGAGCGACGAGGCAGCATAGACCTCGCTCTCAACCGCATTGAACCAAAAGGTATCTGTGAATGTGAAGGTGATCGCTGCCACAAAGCCCCCTCCGTACACCATCAGGGCGTTACCGAGGTCGTTGAGGTCTTCTGTAAAGAAGTTGCGGATCACGCGCACCGTGATGAGATACAACAGCAGCACCGTGAAGGCACTGGAGATCACCGAAAGCAGGTTCACGCGCCATCCCGGATCTCCGAACGGCAGTAGGTGAAACATCTTGCCAAGCATCAGAAAGAGCGGCGCTCCCGGTGGGTGCGGCACCTGCTGCTGCACGGCAGCCGCGGTGAACTCGCCGCAGTCCCAGAACGGCACAGTGGGCTGCACCGTCATGAGGTAGGTGATCAGGGAAACGGCAAAGGCAATGCTCGCGAACGCGTAGTGAAGCGTCCTGTTGGAATTCTGCATGGAATCAGGCGAACAAGATGATTGGAAAGGCGTAAAGTTACGACATCAGCGCGCGATGACGGCATGCGCTACGGCAGCCGCGCCAACCAGTCCGGCATGGGCACCAAAGCGCGCTGGCAGCACCCTGGCATTGGCCGCAATGGTCGGTATTGCACGGTGTTGCACGGTCTGACGAATCGTCTCGATGATGTAGGGGGCTTGCGATACTCCCCCGCCGATGATCAGAACACGCAGCCCCAGCACGGCCATGGCGGTGCACATGCCAATGCCGATCACACGTCCAGCTTCGCGAAGAATGTGCTCGTCAGTGATCTCAGCCACAGAGTGGACGTCATGTCCGGCCTGCCGTGCCATCAGGACGATCCCAGCGTTGCCGACGTGATCCTCGAGAACAGCGGTGCGGAACGCACGTGGGTCACGAGCCCCCTCACGTGCCCATGCATCCAGAATGATGTGCCCAATCTCGCCGGCATCTCCATGGGGTCCGCGATACAAAGCCCCATTCAGGATGATCCCGCCGCCGATGCCGGTTCCAAGAGTGGCGTAGAGGAAGTTCGGTTCATCTCTACCAGCACCCATAAGCGCCTCGGCAAGAGCGGCCGCGTTCGCGTCGTTCTCGAGATCAACTGGCTTGGAGGTAACCTGACGGATACTCCTCAGAAGATCAACGTCATCCCATCCCGGCAAGTTTGGCGGCGACTGTACATGCTTGGTGTCGGGGTCAACAATCCCCGGCACTCCAAGGCCAATGGCCACGATCTCGGGTGACCGCTCTTCGATACGGCGGACAACTTCGCAGATGCGCGCCACAACGGCCTCGCGTCCTTGATCTGCCTGCGTGGGGATGCTCTCTTCCCAGATTGTGTTTCCATCGGCACTCACCACACCATACTTGATGCCCGTGCCACCAACGTCAATAGCGCCAAATTGTTCCATGGGCGGAAGTTACTGAGGTAATGAATGACGGAGTTACGGAATTACGGAAGTACGCAATTACGGAATGACGCAATTACGGAATGACGCAATTACGGCGCTTTTTCTGCTGAAACCCAGTTCCTCGCTAGCGCGGTTGTTGCCACCAACGAAAAAGCGGCTCGCACAAAAAGTGTGAACCGCTCTTGCAACCTGCAGCCTGTAACCCGTAACCTGGTTTACCGCGAGTAGTACTCGATAACGAGCGGTACTTCGCAGATCACCGGCACTTCTTCCCGAGGGGGCATATAGAGGAACTTGACGGAGTAATCGGCCTTGCTCAGGTCGAGATATGGTGGCGGTCCGGCAGAGCGGATAGCCTCTTGGATTGCCTCTACCTTGCGGCTCTTTTCACGGATGGCGATCACGTCGTTCGGCTGAACGGCGTAGGCCGGCATGTCAACCTTCTTACCGTTGATCGTCACGTGACCGTGGCGTACGTACTGGCGGGCGGCATACATCGAGCGGGCCAGTCCAGCACGGAACACAAGCGAGTCGAGGCGCTGCTCGAGGAGCTGCACCAGGATGTCAACCTTGTTGCCCTGAATACGGGCAGCCTTGGCGATGTAATTCGTCATCTGACGCTCGTGCAGGTTATACTGCAGACGCAAACGCTGCTTCTCGAGAAGCTGCTTGGCGTAGTCAGAAAGCTTGGCGCGCTTTTTCGCTGCACCGTGTTGTCCCGGCGGTGCCGGCTTCTTGTCGAGCACCTTGCGCGACTTCGGAGTCACGGCAAAGCCGAGCTTCCGAGAGATCTTGACCTTAGGTCCATTGTACTTCATATGTACCTCGCTCCCACAGACGTGGGGCAACATTGTTTAGACATCCCTGCGTGGTGGTACGTACCAGGGGCAGGATTGAACAGCCACGAAGATAAGGAAGAGTTGCGGAATTACTGAGTTACGTAACTACCTAATTACCTAATTACCTAATTACCTGATTACCTAATTACCTAATTACCTAATTACCGAATCACGCAGTTACGGAAGTACGCAATTACGCCGCTTCACGGCGAAGCCGTATAGCACCGCGAAGCGGTATCACACGGCGAAGCCGTATCGCACCGCGAAGCGGTATCACACGGCGAAGCCGTCTCGCACCGCGAAGCGGTATCACACGGCGAAGCCGTCTCGCACCGCGAAGCGGTATCGCACTACTTGCGTTCGCTCATTTCGCGGACCAACTTCTTAAGCTCATCGATTTCACGCTGCTGCTTTTCAACGACAGCGTGCAATTCCTGTACAGCCTTCGTTAATACAGGGGTCAACTTGGAGTAATCAACCATCTGGTACTGTGGATTACCTCGTTCATCGACGGCATCCTTCGAGCCTGTCACACTCGATGGTACAACTGCTTGCAGCTCGTGTGCCATGAATCCATACATACGCCTACCATCCTCTTTCCATGCGAAGTCATACACAGGAATCTTTTCAATGAGCGTCAAGCCCTGAAAGTCACGAAGATCATCTTTGAGGCGGTAATCTGATGCCGTGCCGTAGGTGAGGGTGCTAGCATCGTAGGCAATCTCTCCCCTAGTAACTCCTTGAGTAGTAAAAACCACGAACTGCTGCGATACGCTATGATTAGCATTCGGGACACGGATATGCAGGGACCCATTGGCATCAGTACCTGTTTCCTCCAGATCCATCAGTGATCCGCCGCCACCTTTAACATGGAGCCAGATGTCAGGGTCCTCCTCGCCTATGCCAACATATCCGGTGCTCCTTTCAAAGGTCATAATCGTGCCACTATTGAAATCCCAAGATGACTTGACCTTCAGATTGTTATCTCCATTGTCGAGACCGATTGTAAAGCTTGCGTCGTTTATGATATCAAACGACAGATATGGGTTTCCGCCGGTGTTTGCAGCCGTTTGAATCAAAACGAGGGCATCCGCATCAGAGCTCGAGGTATTACTGTTACGTACCACCAACGCTGCTGCATCTGTACTACTTGGGTTTTCCCAAACGCCCAAATCACCCGATGCTTGGAATAAGAAAGGAACAGAAGAGCTTTCCGCACCGACCATAAATCGCCCATCGGCGTCCAGCGCGAGACGAGTTACAGGCGATGGGTCCGGGCTTAGTGTAGAAGTAAAACTACGAATTGAAAAACGAGCGTCATTACCATCATCGTGAAAATCGAGTGCAAGATGAAAGGTATTAGGCCCGCCTATTTGGCGTAGATACGCCCAATCATTGGTGGAGCCCGCGTCACCAAGTGCGATGTATGTGTTGGTTCGATTAGATTCATCAACCGAGGCACTACGAAAATCAGAGGTGCCCGAGAGTAGTGTTAGCGCTCCACCCCAGCTCAGCGTGCCGCTTCCATTTGTGGTCAATACCTCACCCGAGGATCCATTGCCGTCCGGGAATGTTAAAGTATACGTCCCGGCGCCAGTCGTTC
>JBILLF010000094.1:0-6866 GCA_044376225.1 Patescibacteria group bacterium
CGCAACTGACGTCCATCACCAACCTGAACGGCAACGTGACTTCCATCCGGGTCTGAGTATGCGGGATTCAGGTATGAATCATACTCGATAGCCATCCCATGAGCGATCTCGTGATAGCCAATTCCATCGCCGGATCGGCCGATAGCTGTTGGGTTTTCCGGCAGAAAAACAACGGCAACGCCGTCCGCTCCAGGATCACCATTATCACTCATGCCGTTGTCGTTGCCCATGGCAAGCCGGAATGAAAACCGCAGATCAAATCCGTTTCTCACCGTAACTCGCTCAGGCAGATAGGCTCCGCCACTCTCATACTTGGCAGTCGAGGTGAGCCGTACGGACGCCCCATCTTGTTGTGCCGCACCAGTAAGACGCATTTCGGTCAACGGCATCTGCACAAGACGGCTGGTGCAGATCGAGTCCTCGAGCACCTCAATGGTCGGCGTATTTTGGGCATCGGATAAACCGGACACAACAAACGCCCGCGTGCGTCCATCGGCACTTGGAGCTATAACCATCTGGGATAGGCATCGTGCAACATTGAGCCTCGGTGCGGTCGAGGAACTACGCTTGGCAAGGTCCACCCATTCGCACACTCCTGTAACCGATGCGCCATCGACCATCCCTCCCGCAACGAGGATTTTCTGCGAGCCCCATGCCCCCATGGCCTGATGAACCCTACCAATGGCAAGGTTCGGGCCCCGCTCGACATTGCCGGCCGGGTTGATCGTCCAGGTAAAGGTAGACGTCGTGACAGGGTTTTCACTCAGCGCGCCACCGGCAAGAAAGACGGAGCCGCTGACAAGGGGCGTAACACGTGGCGCAACGGGTGCGTTGTCAAAGGTTAGATCATTGAACCATGCGTCTTGCGCAAGCGAGTAGCGCAGGGACACCTTACTGCGTGTGGAGTTCGCACCTCCCGTTCTAAAGCCGAAATATGAGGGGCCCCTACCATCTGGGTTCACCGACACAGCCTGGTTGGCATAGGATGGCAGATCCCGCACTCGAAATGACTGACCATTTGCGAGGTTGAAGATCTCAGCCGTCCCATTGTTGAACCCCCCAAAGATGAGGATCGAGTCAGCATTGATGAAATCAGCTGCGTGCTGGCGTCGGCCTGTAATCATGGTGCCAGCCACCGACCATGTCATTGACTGAATATCAAGGCGTTCAATACTTCTTGCCGTTCCCGAATTTGAATACCCACCAAAGACGAGGATATCACCATCTGGCAGAACCAGAGACGGGAACTCGGCACGGGCATCGCGCATAGCTGGACCTTGGCTTACTGCGCCCGTCGTGAGATCAACGATCTCTGTCGAGTTCGTTGGCCGGCCGTCGAGAATGCCATTGGATTCGGTCCATCCACCCATAACGATGATGCGATCACCAGGGAGATATCTCGCCACATGGTGATGCCTGCCAAGGCGTAGCTGAGCGAACACGCGCCAGTTCGTCTGCGCCGTTGAGTTCAACACAAAGCACGTCAAGAGGCCCGCAATAAGGACACACCGATGAAGCGCAGAAAACGCGTGGACCGGACGAGAGTACTTGTTGAGCATTGTCTTCTTCATATCAATTTCAAGCAAATGTTGGACGTCTTGGTAAAGTATCCATGTCGCTACTATGGCAAGATGACGAATGGGGACGACCAGATCTGACCGTTACAAACAACCCTCACTACGTACGAACCAGCTGCCAGGTGTTCACCGCTACAAAGTTCGATTGATTGCGTTCCACGCGCCAACAATTCGCGCCGCAGTAAACGTCCCTGCGGATCGACAACATCAAGTGCAGCCTCGCCGGCGAGTTCTTTAGCGAACCGAAGTTCACAAGACGAGCCGCTCGGATTCGGTGTAATGATCGCGTAAGCAGACTCTGAGGCCAGTGGGTCACTGTCAGATTCAGCGCTTGAAACAAGGGGCTGACAGTCGGTCACTTCAACAGAAAGCAATTCATGGATCTCACTGGATCTTCCTGTGGAGGACGTAAAGCCGACGTAGCAGGAGCCCCGTGAATCGAGATTGAGCACGGTCTGAAGATCAAATGAATCGATCTCGATAACGGGGCTGGTAAACGTACCTGTCGTGGATACATACACAGACAGGCGACCGGACGTATAGTGGATCCGTCCGTAATACACACTTCCGTCGGCCTTGAAGCTTGGCACGCCAGTCGTAGCGATACCACGCAGATATGGAGGCATATGCCAGGCACGCAACATCTGACCGTCTCCAACCTGCACGGCCACGTGACTGGTATTCGGATCTGAGAACGCCGGATTGAGATACGCGTCGTACTCAACTGCCATGCCATGGGGGATCTCATGATACCCGATGCCGTCTCCGGCACGGCCGAGCGCCGTCGGATTTTCAGGAAGGAAGACAACGGCAATGCCGTCAGCTCCGGGATCTCCGTTATCCACCATGCCGTTGTCATTACCCTGCGAAAGCCTGAACGAGAATCTGAGGTCGAAGCCATTACGAACAGCAATTCGTTTGTCGATAAACGCTCCCCCGCTTTCGTACTGTCCGGTGGTGGTTAGGGCAAGCCCCATTTCACCGAAACGGGCAGCACCGACAGTGCGCATCCTGGAAAGCTCCTGCCGCGCAACCCGCTGGCTACATGCACTATCCTCGAGGACCTCAATGAGAGCGGTGTTCGAATTTTCCGACAGTCCGGAGAACACGAACGCCCGCATCCGACCATCTCTGGAGGGGGCCATGATCATCGGTGCATACAGGCGCTCTTGAACGAGGTCGGGGCCACGTTCAACGACTCCCTTCTCGATATCGATCCATTCACAGACATTGCTAATGACAACTCCGCTGGCGATACCGCCGGCGGTGAGCACGCGCGAATTGCTCCACGTACCAATTCCGATGTGCTGGCGCCCTACCTCAAGTGTAGGCCCCTTGCGCACAACACCAAGTGGATTGACGACCCACGTGTACGGCGAAGCTGTGAATGGACTCTCCGTCAGCGCCCCTGCGACAACGACAACCGAACCGTCGTTGAGAGCTGTTACCCCAGGTGCAACGGGGCTTTCATCAAACACCAGGTCCTGCTCCCATAGGTCCGTGCTCCTCATGTATCGCAGTGACGTTTTGCTACGAGCAGAGTTCGGACCGCCTTCACGGAATCCGAAGTAGGATGGCCCCCTGCCGTCAGGATTCACAGAGACAGCACTATTCGCCTGCGTCGGTAAAGCTCTCACGCGCTGGGTACGCCATGTTTTGAGATTCAAGATCTCAGCGGAGGAATTGCCGAATCCGGCGAAGATCAGGATTTCATCAGGCGACAGAAAATCGGCGGCATGCTGACGACGCGCTGACTGCATGGTGGCCTCGACGGACCACGTCATGCTCCGGATGTCAAGCCGCTCAATGATGGTACCTCCCGCGTCATTTGAGAAACCACCAAAGACAAGGATGTCTCCATCTGGAAGCACCAGCGTCGGAAACTCTGCCCTGGCGTATCGCATCGGTGGCCCGTCCACGACGGTTCCAGAGCTGAGGTCAACGATCTCCGTCTGATTGGTCGGCGTACCATCGAGGATGCCCCGAGAATCTACATATCCGCCCATGACAATCGCCCTGTCACCCGCCAGGTACCGAACCGCATGCCAGTGCCGTCCCAGGCGCAGATTCGCGAAGGACTTCCAACGGAGCTGGGCATGCGAGATCGACGTACTCAGGCAGAGTATTACGAACAGCACTGTTGTCGTACGCCAGGCCATGCTTTGCTCCGGAAATCCCGTATTGAAAGGCAATCATACTCAGAATCACCAAGATGACTGGAGATCGACTGGAAAACAACCCAATAATTTCTACTTCGTAACAGCTGGGGTTGAACGGGATGCGATCATCGACTCGGCTTATCTGAGAGCCTGCTGCGTTAGAGGATCACCAGGCTGTTACGAATGCATGGGCCGCCGACAGATCTGACCGGCAGCACCAGCGAGGCCGTGATCAAAAGCCCCCTGCAAAGCTAGGAAAACACGCCTGCGTCGTCAGACACGTGCCTCACACATGAGACACCGTTACCGGTCACCTGAAACCCACAACCCGGAACCTGATACCAACGCTATGCGCCGTAACTTTCACGATGATTCTGGGACTGTTAGCCGCTTGCACCACACTCCTTTCATGGAGTGTGGGTACTCTCTCGTTCCTCAAAGCCTCTCGTCTGATGGACCCGGGATTGATGAATCGGGCACGCCTTGGCGTTGCCGTGATCGTCACCTTTGCCATCGCCTGTGGAGCAGAATGGATCTGGCCGTGGGAGCTTTTATCGTCCACGCCACTGACTTCATGGCTCTGGCTTGGGCTGAGCGGTCTGGTGGGCCTTGCCATTGGTGACCTGTTTGGATTCACCTCGCTCCGTATTCTTGGGGCCCGTCGTCAGAGTGTCATCGGTACGAGCGCACCGGCGGCATCGGCCATTGTTGGACTTGCTCTTCTCGGAGAAGCATTGACGCTTGCCGACGTTGTCGGTATTGCCCTGACGATCCTGGGGGTGATGGTGGCGATGAACACACCCGATGAGCGTGAGGAAGTTCATAGCGAAGGGTTCGGGTCCTATTCACTCGGCATTCTATTGGCCATCGGCGGGGCCGTGTGCCAGGGCGCTGGACTGGTCCTTGCGAAAAAGGGCATGCAGGGTCAGGGTTCTGATATAGCCCCCTTTCATGCGACGTTTTTGCGGATGATCGTCGGGTTCTCGGCCACGTATCTGATTGACGTGATTCGTCGTGCTCCGCACCGCCCCCTGCGGGAGGCTTTCACAAACAGAGAAGCCCGCACGGCGATGTTCTTCGGAACATTCTTCGGTCCGATCGTTGGCGTTACAATGTCACTGGTTGCAGCCAAGAACCTCGACGTTGCCGTAGCGCAGACGATCTTCTCACTCGTGCCCTTCGTGGTGATGTTCATTATGCGCGTGTTCTATGGTCAACGCATTCCCGCGCGTAGCCTCATCGGCGCGGTCATCAGCGTCATCGGTGTTGTCATCCTGGTCGTCGGCATGCCCTAAGGGCGTAGATTTGCGCCACCTTTGCTTCACAACGAAACACCCCTATGAACCAGCGCCTAACCGAAATCGGCCTGCCCGGCATCCTTGATAACCCTGAGCAACTGGCTCAACTGACCGACGAGCAGATCGATGAGCTTGCCGCTATTCGGGATGAAGCGGCTGAAGCGCTGGAGATTGACGAGTCCAATGCTGACCTGATCGACACGGTCTATCTGGCTCACATGACGCTCTCGTCCGCCCTCTTTCTGCGGGCTATCGCCTCTGACGTTGAAATTCCAGATCTGCCGGCAGCCCAAGTTCTTGCTCGATCCTGGGGAGGGGGCTTGCTGCTCTGCTGCGATGCCGATTCGGTACGTGAGATCATTGCTCCGCGTCAGACACTGGACGTGCTGACAAAGGCCGGTCTGCCAGCCAAAGCCGATCCGGAGCTGACATTTTCACTGCCTCCTACCCGGCTCTCGGACATGGTCGAGCTGGCAGAGGATGAGGTCGATGATGCCTCAAGTAAAGAGTTTTTCTCGACGTTCTGGAAGATCGGCGAAACCGACGACGGAGACGTCCTCTGCCTTGACGAGCGCGCCGACTGCGCCGTCATCCTCCTCGATGCCGAATGGGGCTACTATGCCCAGCAATTCGTCAATTCATCAGTCGGCCACCTCCTGCAGTGCCTCGAAGCATGGCGCGTCCTCGAACAAGACGATGCCGATGAGATTGACGATGCCATCGAACGCTTCGAACGCGCCGTTGATCGCATCGACCCTCGAGCCCTAACCGAAGGGGCGTTTTGGTCCGATGTTCTGGCAATGCTGGAAGAAGAAGAGGAAGAGTGACGAGTGACAAGTGACAAGTGACGAGTGACAAGTGACAAGTGACGAGTGACGAGAGCCCGGCTGCAGTTTGAAAAAAAAAGAGACCAAGGTTAGGAACGCATCCTGTACCTCGGTCTCATTTTTTTTGCTTCTTGTCCCCATCGATTGACGAGGATCGAAATGCGTCACTCGTCACTCGTCTCTCGTCTCTCGTCACTCGTCCCTCGTCTCTCGTCCCTCGTCTCTCGTCTCTCGTCTCTCGCTCTTACTTCGCAATCGCCACAGAGCGGCGTTCGCGCACGACGGTGACGCGGATCTGACCAGGGTATTCCATTTCCGTTTCGATGCGGCCCGCGATGTCGTTCGCGAGCTGATCGGCGCGCAGGTCATCGATACGATCCGGCTCGATGATCACGCGCACTTCGCGTCCTGCCTGGATCGCAAAGGTCTTCGTGACACCGTCGAAAGACGTCGCGATCTCTTCGAGCTGCTGCAGACGCTTTATGTAGTTTTCCAGCGATTCGCGTCGGGCACCCGGGCGAGCGCCACTGATGGAGTCGGCTGACTGAACAAGCACGGCGATCGGCGATTCCATTTCGATATCGTCGTGGTGAGCACCGACGGCATTGACAACCAGCGGGTGCTCCTTGTACTTCTTGACGAGTTCCATGCCGAGAAGGGCGTGGGGTCCTTCAAGCTCGCGGTCGATGACCTTGCCAATGTCATGCAGAAGTCCGGCACGCTTGGCCAGGTTGACGTCAAGGCCAAGTTCGTTGGCCATAATACCGGTTAGGAATCCAACTTCGATCGAGTGGGCAAGAAGGTTCTGACCATACGACGAGCGGTACTTCATACGTCCAACGTAGCGGATCATTTCCGGATGGATGTTGTGAATCCCTAGCTCCATCAGGGCATTTTCGCCCACGCGGACAACTTCTTCTTCCAGTTCCTTGCGAACCTTCTCAACGACTTCTTCGATACGAGCAGGATGGATACGGCCGTCGCCCATCAGACGCTCAAGGGAAA
>JBILLF010000003.1:0-67360 GCA_044376225.1 Patescibacteria group bacterium
AGGCCTACTCTCAAGAACACGTGATCCTGACCTACAGGGATCACTTTGCTGCGATGTGGAACTGGATCGATCTGCAACGCAAGCCGATCCCGATCATCATGAGCCTGATTGCTATTGTATCGATGTTCACAGTAGTCTCAACCGTTTTGCTATCGATCGTCGAGAAGACCCGTTCACTGGCCGTGCTGTCAACACTGGGTATGTCACCACGTCAGTTGGCACTGATAACGGCAATTCGCGTCATATCAACCGCATTCATCGGAGTTCTCTGCGGGCTTACCGTTTCGATAGCATTCATTGTCATTCAGCGCGAGTTCCATGTGATCACGCTCAACGGCAACATTTACTACGTGCAACACCTACCCGTAGCATTTGATACGTGGATCCTGCTAAGGTCGTCGGTATTGATCTTCCTTGCAGCATGCGTTGCCTCGATCGTTCCGATGATCATCACAACTCGGATCAGTCCGGTACGTGCTCTGCGTTTTCGTTGATTCCGAACGGAAATCTCAGCTGGCCATGATGGCCGGCAGCGCGTTCTCGTAGGCAGCTCTGATACTGTCAACGTGCACTGAGCAACCGTCCCAAAGTGCGAGATGCGTGCCCCCTGTCATGCCCAGGCGCACCAATGGTACGTCTGTGGCAATGCACTGCGCTTCGAGTTCATCAAAGTGGTTAGCAGGGACCGTGACCAGGACTCGGCTTTGCGATTCTCCGAAGATATCAGCCGCATGGCGTTCATATGGCCAATTGAGCGTTGCACCAAGCCCCTTGCCAAGACACATCTCAGCAAGGGCAACAGCCACTCCACCCTCGGCGCAGTCGTGAGCCGCCGTGACCTTGCCACTGCGGATCGCCTCGAGCAGAACATGTTGGAGTCGGACCTCCTCGTTGATATCGATCCAGGGGGCGTCACCGGTGATACTTCCGTGGACAAGCTTCTGATACTCCGAACCACCAAGTTCGGCCCTGTGCCAGCCGAGCATAGCAACGATCTGTCCGTCTCCGGTAAAGGAGTTACCCACAATTGTCGAGACATCATCGATCAAGCCCAACATGCCAATGGTTGGAGTTGGATAGACGGCGTGACTCTGCGACTCGTTGTGAAATGAAACGTTGCCGCCTGTGACGGGAGTATCGAGCGCTCGGCACATGTCCCCCATCCCGCGAATGGCCTCAGCAAACTGATAGTATACTTCAGGGTCATAGGGATTGCCGAAGTTCAGGCAATTCGTGATCGCAACCGGCAACGCTCCAACGCAGACGCAGTTACGGGCTGCTTCGGCTACGGCGATGAGGCCGCCCCGGTATGGGTTGAGATAGACATACCGGCTGTTGCAGTCGGTAGTTACGGCCACAGCCTTACCGGGCAGCTCCTTTATCCTGAGCACGGCTGCATCAGCACCACTACGGATGACCGTGTTGTCACCCACCTGCGAATCATACTGCTCAAAGACCCAGCGTTTGCTGGCAATGGTAGGGGTAGCGAGAAGCTGCAGAAGTGTCGATGAAAAACTCGAATCATCGATCACCGGACCGTGATCGACTGCCTTCTGTGTGACATCGAGATAAGCCGGACGCTTCTGTTCGCGCACATACACCGGCGCTTCTCCTCCGAGTACCAGCGATTGAGCCGGAAGGCGGGCCACAAGATTGCCCCGACGTAAGATGCTGACGTGACCGTCATCAGTGACAACGCCGATGCGCACGAACGGAACATCCCACTTTGCGCAGATATTGGCGGCTTCGTCCTCTTTTCCGACTTCGATGACCACGAGCATGCGCTCCTGCGACTCTGAGAGCATAATCTCATATGCCGACATATCAGCCTCGCGAAGAGGCACCATATCAAGATCGATGTTCATGCCAACGTTGCCCTTGGCACTCATCTCAGCAGTGGAGCACGAAATGCCGGCGGCTCCCATATCCTGCATGCCAACGACGACGCCAGCGTCGATGAGCTCAAGTGAAGCCTCGAGGAGAAGTTTCTCGGCAAACGGATCGCCAACTTGGACTGTTGGACGCATGTTTTCAGTTTCCTCGTCGAATTCCCGAGAGGCTAGCAGCGACGCTCCGTGAATACCATCACGTCCGGTTGCGGAACCCATGATAAAGACCGGATTGCCCGGCCCCTTTGCTGTGGCCGATGCCATACGATCAGCACGCAGCACTCCCACGGCCATGGCATTGACCAGGGGGTTGTCCGTGTAGCAACGGTCGAAGTAGATCTCCCCAGCAACAGTTGGAACGCCAAAGCAGTTTCCGTAATGCCCAATTCCGGAAACGACACCCTTTACCAGATACTTGGTTCGTGCCGTGTCCGGCTCTCCAAAACGCAAGGAGTTGAGCGCAGCGATCGGACGCGCTCCCATCGTGAAGATGTCCCGCAGAATTCCCCCGACGCCGGTAGCAGCCCCCTGAAAAGGCTCAACGGCACTTGGGTGATTGTGAGACTCGATCTTGAAGGCCACGCCATACCCTTCGCCGATGTCGATTACGCCGGCGTTCTCTTCACCGGCAGCCACCAGCATGCGGCTACCCGAGCGTGGTAACGTTTTTAGCTGCAGAATCGAGTTTTTGTATGAGCAGTGCTCACTCCACATTACCGAGTACACACCCAGTTCGGTATATGTTGGGGTGCGTTCCAGCACGGAGCATATACGCTCATACTCGGCCGGTGTCAGACCAAGCTCCTTGGCAGTTTCTACGGTGACGTCAATCTCGCTGATCGGGGTCATATCATTCATGGGTGTTCTTCGGTGAACGGCGGATGTCCTCGGCAGCAAAGCCCGCTGCGGAGGCTAATGGTAGCATGCGTAAAAGATCGTTGTCTTGTGTAAGGGGCCAGTGCTCCTTCACGTAGAACGTACTGTAGTTGCCCGTCCGGAAGGGGGCTGAATCAAGAACAAGACGGCAGAACGGAATTGTCGTTTTAAAACCAACGACATGATAATCGTCAAGGGCTTCGATGGTGCGGTCAATACACTCCTGCCGCGTTGGAGCATGGACAATGAGCTTCGCAACCATAGGGTCGTAATGCACACTGACCTCGTACCCTTCGTAAAGTGCAGTATCGTTGCGGACGCCCTCGCCCGATGGCAACTGCATAAACGTCACCACGCCGGTGTCGGGCAGGAATTCATTGAAGACATCCTCGGCGCACACCCGGCATTCGATGGCCGCCCCTTTGGGCTCAGCGATATCCTGTTGCGTGATCGTGAGAGGATGACCAGCGGCGATCTTGAGCTGCTGTTCGACAAAGTCCACACCGCTGATCATTTCTGTCACCGGGTGCTCGACCTGAAGGCGGGTGTTGACTTCCATGAAGTAGAACTCACCACTGGCATCTAAAAGGAACTCCAGAGTTCCAGCATTCGTGTAGTTGGCGGCTGTCACGAGGCGTGCAGCGGCCTCACCCATCGCCCGTCGGATCTCGGGAGTCACTGCTGTTGAAGGAGACTCTTCGATAACCTTCTGATGACGGCGCTGCACCGAACACTCACGCTCTGGGAAGTACAACACATTTCCCAGATGATCGGCCAGGATCTGGATCTCAATATGACGGGGCTGCACAATGTATCGTTCGATGAAGACGCGCTCGTCATTGAACGAAGCGAGTGCTTCATTCTGCGCCGAACGAAACGCCGATTCGATCTCGGACGGCTGTTCGACGATGCGCATGCCCTTGCCCCCTCCTCCAGCGGCCGCCTTGATGATAACGGGATAACCGATGCGATCAACGACGGCACGTGCTTCGTCAAAGGTCGCAACCGCGCCATCGCTTCCGGGAGAGACTGGCACTTGAGACCGAACCGCCAGATCACGAGCCGCCGTCTTATCACCAAGCATGGCGATTGCCTCAGGGGTGGGGCCGATGAATGTCATGCCAGTCTGGGCAACCGCTCGCGCGAAGTCTGCATTCTCGCTCAGGAATCCATACCCGGGATGTATGGCGTCAGCACCGGATCTCCGGGCTGCATCCAGCACCTTTTCGATGACCAGATACGACTCACGGGGGGTAAATCCGCCGATAGCCACGGCATGGTCAGCAAACCCGACGTGCGGTGAACGAAGGTCGGCATCAGAGTAAATGGCCACGGTCTCAATGCCGAGACGGCGGCATGTCTGCATCACCCGCAGGGCGATCTCGCCTCGATTGGCGATCAGAACGCGTTTGAACATGCGGCAAAGATACGGCTTCGATCAACCACGACAGGACCCTTAACGGAATTCTACGATAGTGATCCCGTCGCCCCCTTCATGAATGGTTCCGAGGCGCAGCGAAGCGATGTGCGGATGCTCGTGCATGTACTCATGCACTGCCTTGCGCATTGCGCCAGTGCCCTTGCCATGGATGATCGTGGCATGGGACATCGTTCCGAGAATAGCACTGTTAACAAAATTCTCGAGGGCTCGCAAACCTTCATCGACGCGCATGCCGCGCAGATCTAGATTGGTTGACGCATCGAGTTTGAGAAAGTCCACGGGAGTGCTTAGTGAGCGCTCACGGCGCCGTTCGGGAGCCTTCGTACCTTCGACCTGCGAGACGCTGACAAGGGGCACATTGAAACGAATGCCATTGGCCTCAAGAGTTAGGGTGGTTCCTTTGGCATCTATGGCGATAACCGTTCCTCGGGTGGACGTTCCAGTGATGACAACGTCGGCGCCGACATCTATTGCGGCTTTACTCGTCAACTCTGCTTCGGCTGGAGTCTCGCGGGCAGTGATCTGCGTGCGTGCCTCTTCAAAATCCGATTTAATGTCAGCAACTTTGCGCTGTTGCTCACGAATCTCGCGGATGGTATTCTCAACGAGTGCATTCGCCTTACGCAGGATCTCCTCGGCCTCCTGCCGGGCATCGGTCACAGCTGTACTGCGCTTTTTACGCACTTCAGCCAGACGTTCCTCGGCTTCCTGTCGCAAGCGCCGAGCTGCTTCGTAGTCACTGGCGGCGGCATTGCGGGTACGCTCGGCCTCGGCACGAAACTGCTGGATCGCGTTGATACTTGCTTCAAGTTCTGAGTGCCGATCGCCAAGGTAGCCGCGGGCCCGCTCAATGACCACATCAGGCAGTCCGACGGACGAGGCTAAAACGAAAGCATACGAATTGCCTGGTACGCCGTAGAGAAACGAAAATGTTGGCTGGAGCCTGGCGTCATCGAACTCGAGCGATGCGTTGGTGATTGATGGCCGGGTTAGCGCGTACTGCTTTAGCGACGACTGGTGAGTGGTGACGACGAAACATGCTCGGCGCTCAAGCAAAGAGTCGAGAATGCCGGCTGCTAGTGCTCCCCCTTCAGCAGGGTCTGTGCCGGCGCAGATCTCATCAATCAGCACGATGGCATCATGGTCGCAGTGGCTTAGGACATCACGAAGACGAATGATCTGTGACGAGAATGTCGAGAGGTTTGATTCGATACTCTGATGATCGCCGATTGCCGTCATCACCCTGCGCGGCCGCATTGAACACATACCCAGCGGAAAGATCCCGGACATGGTCATGACCAGCGACAGGCCGATGGTCTTCATTGCCACGGTCTTACCCCCGGCATTGGGTCCGGAGATCAGCACACCGCGTGAGGCGTCGTCGAATCGCACGCTAAGTGGTATAACGGTGCTCGGTGTCCCTCGCATCTGGATGGCCAGCAGTGGGTGGCGCACATTGATCATTTCGATCTGGTCGTCATCAACGATAACTGGCTTGATTCCACCGTACTCGGCGGCAAAGCCGGCCCGGGCCATAGTGGTATCAACATGGGTCAGAACGTCAACCGCGCTAAGAATCTGATCGGCAACCGAGCCAACCTCGGCCGAGAGTGTCGTCAGGATCTTGATGATCTCGCGTTGCTCACGCCCCCTGAGGATCGCCAGCTCGTTGTTCATACCATACGTCTCGGCTGGCTCCATGAACACCGTCTGACCCGACTGTGACACGCCGTGGATGATACCCTCGACCATTCGCTTACTCTCAACCCGCAGAGGCAAAACGAATCGGCCCTCGCGTTGGGTGATGAACTCGTCTTGCAGAACATCCTCTTCGCCGAATTTCTTGAGGATGCGCTGCAGTCGATGCCGAAGGCGTGCACTCAATTCGTGGATATCACGCCTGATCGATAGCAGCTCCCGGCTGGCTGCATCTCGCACCATGCCAGTATCATCGATCGCATCCGTGATGTGTTTCTCGAGGAAACGATCATCAACAAGGGGCTGACACAGCTCATGCAGATTCGGACACACATTCTGACGGTCACGGAAATAGACCTTCAGCCGACGCGAAGTCTGCAGCGCTTCGAGAACGTTCAACAGGTCGGGCGCGCTGATGAAGTTCCCCTCAATACGACAGCGCGCAACCAGGTGACGAACGTCCTCAAACCGGTCAAGAGGAACGGTTTCGGCCGAAAGCACCAGGCGCAGGCATTCGTCAACACGCTCCAGTTCCCGACGCAAAACGTCGGAAGAATAGATCGGCATCAACGATCGTACAGCCTCGCTGCCTGAGGCCGTCATGCAGCGACGCGCGATCGTCTCCAGTACTCGAGCATAGTCGAGTTCACCAAGAGCACGATCGAGCAGATCCTGCTCGGAAGTCAGTACTGGCCTAGTTGCCACTGAGATGCGCCTTGGCAACCTGCTGGATTACTCCCCCGTCCGCCTTTCCCTTGAGTGCCTTTGTGGCCGCCCCCATGAGCTTGCCGAAGTCTCCCGGCTGGGAGGCACCGATCTGCGAGGCTATCTCTACAACAGCTGCTTGGATCTCCTCGTGAGAGAGCTGTGCTGGCAGAAACTCCATGATGATGTTCAACTCGGCACGTTCCTGCTCGGCGGCATCGTTACGTCCGACCGCATCATATTGTTCGATGGCGTCCTTACGCTTCTTAGCTGCCGAATTCAAGATCTTGAACTCGTCATCTGGCGTCATTTCACGCCCCGTACCGCTCTTTTCGAATTCAAGAATTCCAGCTCGTAGCGAGCGCAGTGTCTCGAGGCGTAGCTTATCGCCCGACTTCATTGCCTGTTTGAGCTGTTCAGTGATAGTCTCTGTAAGTGTCATTGGTATCGCAGTTTGCTTGTGAAAGAGTGTCAAAATACGGTCAGAAGCGCATTGGCCCAATCCGGCCGTGATGACGCCGGATGGCTATCTTTGCACCCATGATTAAAGCCGTGGTCTTCGACCTAGACAATACCCTCGTGGACTTCATGGGCATGAAGCGCCAGGCCGTGGATGCGGCCATCGCCGCCATGATGGACGCAGGGCTAAACCTGACCCATGATCAGGTGAAATCACATATTGACAAGATCTATCAGGAACTCGGAATCGAGTACCAACAGGTCTTCGACCGTCTGCTTACAGACGTACTTGGATACGTTGATCCTCGCATCATCTCGGCCGGGATCATCGCCTATCGTCGCGCCCGCGAGGCTGCACTGAAGCCGTATCCACACGTAACAGCCACACTGATGCAGCTCAACCGACGCGGCATCAAACTAGGTATCCTAAGCGACGCACCAACGCGCGAAGCATGGCTGAGGCTGTGCTTCATTAACTACCACCACTTCTTTGACGTTGTGGTGACCTTTGACGATACCGGTGAGCGCAAGCCAAGCCCCTTGCCGTTTACGACGGTCCTTCAGCGTCTGGATGTTGCTCCCGAACATGCTATCATGGTTGGCGACTGGGCTGAGCGCGATATGCGCGGGGCCCGCAATGTTGGAATGCGCACGGCTTTTGCCAAGTATGGGGATTCATTTGGCAACCAGGATCTCAAGGACGTGGATTTTGTCCTCGATGACATTAAACAACTTCTCGATATCGTCGCATGATCCTCCCGGTCTATACCTACAACCATCCGGTTCTCAAGCAGCGGACGGCATCGATTGAAGATATGTCAGATGATCTACGATCTCTGATCCACGATATGTTCGAGACCATGTACAAGGCCAACGGCATTGGTCTGGCAGCCAATCAGGTTGGTAAGGGGCTTTCCCTCACGGTGATCGATATCGCTGATCGTGATGAAGGAGAAGACCCTGGCCAGCTCGTACTGATCAATCCAATCATCGAGGCCTATTCCGACGACGAGGAAGAATTCGAGGAGGGATGCCTCTCTCTTCCCGACTACCGTGATACGGTTGTGCGGCCAAGTGCTGTCCAGGTCCGGTTCCTCGATGCCGATTTGAAGCCACGTGTGATGGAAGTAGACGGGCTCCTTGCTCGCGTGATGCAGCATGAGATCGACCACCTCAACGGCATTTACTTCTTTGAGCGCCTCTCTCCTATCCGCCGAACCCTTGGTAACGGAAAGCTAAAGAGGATCTCCCGCGGCCAGTTCGACGCCGACTACCCGACCTTCAACGGTCAGGGATAGCACGATTTGTTCCATGCGGTGCACACGTCATGCAGGCGCACCCCTCACAACCCAAAACCTAGAACCCAAAACCTGAAACCTGAATGAACAACTTCATCAACAACACCTGGCAACCGTCCGAGTCTGGACGCACATTCGACAATCTGAATCCGGCGAATGCGTCCGACGTGATTGGCGCGTTTCCGCTCTCATCAGCCGCAGACGTCGATGCAGCCGTGGCTGCGGCTGCCAAAGCCTTCGAGACGTGGCGCCTCGTGCCAGCGCCGAAGCGGGGTGACATCCTGCGTAGGGCTGGTGACATCTTTACCCGCCGCAAGGACGAGCTGGCTGAGATTATGACGCGAGAGATGGGCAAGACGGTTACGGAAACCAAGGGAGATATTCAGGAGGCCATTGACACGGCCTACTATGCGGCCACCGAGACGCGACGGCTCTTCGGCTACACGGCCCCGTCGGAGATGTCCAACAAGATGAATCTGTCATTCCGTATGCCCATTGGCGTTTGCGGCATCATTACCGCATGGAACTTCCCCATCGCCGTTCCGTCGTGGAAGATATTACCGGCACTTGCAGCCGGGAACACCGTTGTCTTTAAGCCGAGTGACGATTCACCGCACAGTGCGAACATCTTTGCCGAAATCCTTCTGGAAGCGGGTCTTCCGGCCGGTGTATTCAACGTCATCCACGGTGATGGCGAGGCAGGTTCGGCCATTGTAGAACATCCGGACGTGCGTGTTGTTGGATTTACCGGTTCAACACATACTGGCACTGCGATCGCTGCCCGCTGTGGTCAGCTGAACAAGAAAGTCTCCCTCGAAATGGGCGGTAAGAACGCGCAAATCGTCATGGAAGATGCCGATCTCGATCTAGCTCTTGATGGTGTTCTCTGGGGCGCATTCGGCACAACGGGTCAACGATGCACTGCAACGAGCCGCCTCATCCTGCACGAATCAATTCATGACGAGTTTGTGCAGCGACTGATCGAAGCGGCCTCGAGGATCGTCCTCGGTGACGGTCGGGTGGCCGAAACGCAGGTTGGTCCGGTTATCAATCAGCGCCAGTTGGACAAGATCCTCTCCTACATCGCAATCGGTAAAGAGGAAGCAACGTGCGTTGCCGGCGGCGAGCGGGACACAAACGGAATAAAGGCACAGGGCTATTTCGTAAAGCCCACCATCTTTACCAACGTAGAGCCCCATCACCGGATCTTTCAAGAAGAGATCTTTGGACCAGTGCTCAGCATCGCCAAGGCTCGCTCGTTTGACGAGGCCATTACCATGGCCAATGACTGCCAGTACGGCCTATCCTCAAGCATCTACACGCGGGATGTCAACCGCGCTTTTGCTGCCATCAGAGACATCGAGGCCGGCATCACATACATCAATGCACCTACCATCGGTGCTGAAGCACACATGCCGTTTGGTGGGATCAAGGGCACCGGCAACGGACACCGTGAAGGGGGCTGGACGGTATTTGACATCTTCACGGAATGGAAGACCGTCTACGTTGACTACTCGGGTCACCTGCAGCGTGCGCAGATCGACAACTACTGAGTTCTATCGCAAACCTAGTTGCGCTGAGCGGTGATCAGAGCTATGCCAGAAAGGACAAGCCCCATCCCAATGATGAGTGACAATGACGGACGGTCCGAACCGGAAATGAGTCCGAAACCGATCGTTAAAAGAAACGTTGTTGCCGTGTTCAGTGGGATGAACAGCGAAACCTTCGTCAGCGACAACATGTGCGACATCACCAGAAACCCCAGAAAGAGCATCAAGGAGCCGGCCATGCCGCGAAGGCTTAGCAGCGACATGACCGTACCGATCATGTTCTGATCCTTACCATGCAGAGCAGTGTGCAGCAAACCAATACCGCCAACGCTCAATGCTGACTGGACAAAGCTTAAAAGCACGATACGCATCATGGCGTCTTGCCTTGTGACAATCTCTGGCGCTGCAGAGCCTCGAAGTATTGCCGAATGATGTTCTCGTAATCGGCCGTATATCCTTGGCGCAGTTGCTCGATCGCTGTACGCGACATCAATTGCTGCCGCTGCAGATCGATCTCAGCCGGAGAGCGTTTGTCTAGATCTTTGCCGGACGATGATTCCCTATTCTTCTCGTAGTCGCGCTCGTTCATTGACCGTGAAGCGTCGAGGAGTCTGGAAAGGATACGCTCCTGGCGAAGACGCGTGTCGGAGGTGATGTTCCCGGTCTGCATGTCGGACATCACTTCTTCCATGTCCTTCGCGATACGGTTTAAGTCTCCCAGTGGCTGCTTCTGTCCATTTGCGTTCTTTCTCTGATCTTCTATCTCTTGTAGCGATTTCAGAGCCCGGCCCTGTTGACCAGCAAGGCGTCCCATTTCAGCACGCTGCTGCTCCGACATCTGTCCGCTCTGTCCCACGCGGTTCATGCCGTCGTTGATCGACTGCTGCTGATCAGCCAGCTGCTGAAGTCGCTGAAAAGGGCTTTTCCCGCGTCCTTCACCCTGACCTGGCATCTGTCCGTTGCCGCCCTGTCCTGCCCCTTCGCCCTGCATCATTTGAGCCATGGCACTACCCATCTTGGACGCTGCACCGTTCATGGCCTTCATGGCAGCAGATTGCGACTGCATTGCCTGCATTCCATTCCGATCAGCCATGGACTTCATCGCATCACGCATTGCCTGAAGGGCATCACCCATGTCCTGGGCCATTTCCGGCGTTACTGCAGTAGACTTCTGACCCAGCTGCATCATGTTGTTGGCAATGTTCTGCATCGACTCCTGTAGTCGCTGCTGCTGCTGGGCAAGCTGCGACATTTGCATGGAGTTCGGGTCGAGCCCCTTCATCTGCTCACGCAGAGCTTCCTGCTGTTTCGATAGTTGCGTGAGGTCTTCTGTGCTCTTCTGCATCTGACGCATGGCTTCGCGCTGGCTGTTGCGACGCATTTCCCGCTTCATGCTCTTCATCTGTTGCGCAAAACGCTGAAGATTCTGCGAGGCCTGCTTTTGCTTTTCCGAAGCTTGGTCGTTTTGACCCTGACGCATCTGTTCTTCGGCCTTTTCCATCTGATTCCGTGTTTCCGAAGCATTAAGGTCATTCTGTGCCTGCTGCATCTTTTCCTGCGGCATGTCCTGACCGATTTCCTTCATGAGTTGCTCGAGATCCTTTGACTCCTGCGCTAGTCGGTCGAGTTCTTCCTGAAGCTTCTTCTGTTCCTCTGCCAAACGCTGATTCTCGGCCTTGTTGTTCGGGTTTGCCTGCTCGGTGCGCTGACTGAGCTCATCCTGCTTGCGGGCAAGCTCTTCGGCCCGTTTTGCTAGCTCATCGGTCTTTTGCTCAGCCTGCATGCGCTTGAGAAGTGACAGCTGGCGGTCGAGATTCTTCCGAAATTCTTCTTCGTTGAACTTGAAGTCTTTCATCATACGCTGCAGCTCTTCGGGGGATACCTCTTCCATGGCCTTACGCATCTGTTCCTGCATGCGCGAAAGGTCTGGGTTTTTGACCTCGCGCATCAATTGCTGGAGCTCCTGATACTTCTTGAGTGTCTCTTCACTGATGGCCTGATTGTCTCGGAGCTTTTCGGTCATCTCCTGCACTTTGTCGGCCATCTTCTCCATGCGCTGTTCGAGTTCCTGCTGACGCTTAATCAGGTCTTCAGCTTTCTTTTTATCAGCCCATGCAGCTTCCATTTGCTGCTTGGACTGCTGTTTCTGCAGTTCCCGTTGCAGCTGTTCGGCCTCTTTCTTGATGTTCTCGGCCTCCTTAGCGAGGTTCTTCATCTCTTTGCGAATGTCGCCTTGCTGGCGGTCGGTTTCGGCAAACACTTCGTCAAGTGATGGCATCCGCACGGAGATGGTTGCGGTCTTTGCCGTTTTGGGTCCGCCGATGATATCGTTGTCAGCAACTTCAAGGTAGAACTCGTATGTATCCTCGGGTGTCATGTCCACCTTTGCCATATCCCAGACATACCGGATATCCTGCGACGTTGACGGATCGGGAATCGGTATAGCGATCGACCGGAAGTTCTTCTCGGGTTGGGCATATCGGGATGCCGTAAGTCGGTAGTATAGCTTGAGTCCCGAGAATCCGAAGTCATCACTGACCGAGACGGCAACCGGCAAGACGGCAGTTTGGCGGAGTTCAACGTTCTCTCGTGGTGAAACGAGCGAGATCATTGGATAGGAGTCCGTAAGGGCTACGATACTTGCTTTCAGCGGATCAATATTGGTTGTTCCATCACGGTCTTCGAGTCGAATCGTATACGAGCCCGTGCGCCGAACCATGAAGCCCCCTGAGGCTGAATTCGCCGAGACGGTCATTTCGGCGACGGTTGAATCTGCCGTTGCGGAATCGCTTCCTGCGGTTTTTAGCACGATAAATGCACGGCGAAGGGGCTTATTGCTCTCTACGTTCAATCGCACCATTGAGCCAGCTATAGTGGTGACGTCGGCGTGTGTGGCATCGAGCCGTGACGACGCCAGGCGCGTATAGGTTGGTGGTGTCACGCTGCCGCTTAGAGCACGAATCAATGGTCGGTCGATCACCGTGATCCGCGCGGTGTCACTGATGACGCGGGTGTCAAGCCATGGACTTTCTGCGTAGAACTCCACCGACTGAGTAAGCCCTGAGAACAGGTACGAATACACGTTTCCTGAATCACGGCGGATTGTGTGCTGAGTGAACGACTTCTGTCCGGCCTCCCGAACGTTGAAAACCACCGTCTCCGGAGGTACGCCCTTTGCCGTTACGATAACCTTCGATGCGGCACCGCGCATAAGCGTATCCTGCAGGGCCTCTACCTTCAGCGCGAAAGGTGCTGGTGGCAGGTAAGACGAGGCATGATCAACTAGACGGTGCCATGCCCCGCCGAATGAATGCGGCAACCCAGTCAGTGCAACAACTACGATGAGTGCGCTACCTACCATCCACAGGGCCGCCATGCGTGCAGGGCGACGGTTGATAACAACGGAGAAGTCGAGGGGGTCGGTAGCGGCCGCAACGCCGACGAAGGCAGCTTCTGCAAGTTCGCTGCCCGTTTCTGGCTGTCGTGTGAGCTGGAGGGCATTACAAAGTGCGTCCTTAATCTCGGGATAGGCCTTACCGACACGCAGAGCCATCTGTTCGGAATCATCGGTCGCGAGGACACCGGCCAGGCGCAAAACAGGTGGTAGGATCAGCAACGCGCCTGCTAGTCCGGAAAGGGCAATTAACGCCCACCAGATGAATGTGCGCATTGGTACACCCATGTGCAGCAGAGCCTCGACGCCTGCGGCAAGCAGGATCGAAAGGCATACAATCGTTGCTGTATAGCCTATACCTCTCAGAAGGTGATACCCTTGTTCAGCTCGGGTTACTGCCCTTAGGCGTTGAATGATGTGGGCACGACGTGTGGTCATGTTCTTTTAGCCGTTACCTCGACAGTGCATAGACAATAATATTCGTTCCCATCTTCAGCGCCGCTTCTCGACGTTCAGGTGGGTCATTATGAACCTCCGGATCTGCCCAACCGTCGCTCGGATTTGTTTCATAGGTGTAAAACACGCACACCTTTCCGTCATGGAACAGAGCCAGCCCTTCAGGGGGCTTGTTGTCATGTTCATGGATCTTCGGAAGCCCCTTTGGGAAATCATAGTGGCAATGGTAGATCGGGTGTGAAAAGGGCAGCTCCCTCAATGCCTGATCTGGAAAGACCCTCTTTAGTTCACGTCGAATGGACTCGTCCATTCCGTAATCGTCGTCAATGTAGAGGAACCCACCATTGGTCAAATAGGCACGAAGGTTCCGCAACTCCGCTTCGGTCAAGCTTACCGTTCCATGCCCTGTCATGAACAGCATCGGATACAAGAACAGGTTGTCGGTTCCAAGGTCGACGTATTCATAGACTGGTTCGACGGTGATCGAAGTGTGAGTCCGCACATAGCGAAGGAGGTTGATCTCTGCGCTGGGGTCGTTATACCAGTCTCCCCCGCCGGAGTATTTGACACGGGCGATCTTGACCGCTGAACCCGATGCAGGGGCATTCTGTGCAGCAGTTGAGGAATGAAGTCCGATAATGGCCAGCAGCACTATGAGAATCGACACACGACCACTTTCTTTTCGTCTTGAGTGAACATCGGCACACCGAAGATCTCCAATGGAATCGTGTCGATGCGAACGCCCTGGAATGCTGCCTTTGCCTCGGCGATTTCCTCGTTGAGATCTCCGCCTTTGAGAAAGGCGCAGACTGCATTGGGTTTGACCAGCGGTCGAACCCAGTCAAGGAGCATAGCCGTTCGGGCAACGGCGCGGGAGATTACAACGTCGAACGAGCCAATATAGTGGGGCTCCCGCGCCAGATCTTCACATCGTGCAGCCTGGACGGAAATGTCCTTGAGCATCGTATGCTGGGCGAACATCGCCGCCATGGTGGCCTTCTTCTTGATGGAATCCACCAGGAGCATTTTCAGATCTGGACGGGCAATCTTGATCGGGATACCGGGCAGGCCACCTCCGGTCCCCACGTCAAGAACACGTGCCTTCGGGCGGATGTTCACGTACTTGAGGATCGTCAGAGAATGAAGGATGTGTCGGTCCCAGACATTGACTTCGTCTTTGCGGGAGATCATGTTGACCTTGGCATTCCAGTAGATCAATTCATCATGATAGCGCTTGAGAGCATCTACCTGCTCCTTTTCGAGCAGGATATCGTTAGCTGAGCAGGTCGTCCAGAAGTCAAGGGGTGTCATTGACATGCATTCAACGCGGAGTTGGTGGATGTGAGGTCGTAGTTTCGCACGGTATGCATGTTCCCTTTTTCAGCGTGATCATCTGCACGTATCAGCGTGCAACATTGATTCCCCGAGCCCTGGATTCGCTCCTTCGTCAGGAAGAGACTGACTGGGAAGCGATCATCGTCGATGACGGTTCAACGGATCCCACGGGCCGGGTGGTGCAAAAATACACCGATGCCGACGTGCGCTTCCGGTATTTCCATCGTGAGCATTGCGGCGTTGCCCGGTCACGGAATCATGGTATCTCCGAAGCCAAGGGGCTTTTTGTGACGTTCCTTGACAGCGATGATGAGTTTCTCGATGATCATCTATCGAGCCGGCAACAGATGCTACTTGCCAATCCGGAGGTCATGTTGCTGCACGGCGGAGTAGAGATCATTGGCGATTCGATGGTTCGGGATCGGCACGACCCGACAAAGTGGATTCACCTGGAGGAATGCGTCATCGGAGGCACCTTTGTCATAAGAAGAGATCTCTTCCAACGCGTCGGGACGTTCTCTGAGATCGAATACGGCGATGATGCAGAGTTCTTCGAGCGCGTGGCATCTTCGGGTGTGAGTATCGCTCGGACAGATCACCCGACCTATCGCTATTACCGAGACACCCAGGATGCCCTGACGAGGACCTATGGCACGACGTGAATCCAAGGCAGCTAAGTCGCTTCGACTCAACACGATACTGGATCGACTTGCAGTGGCCTACCCTGACGCTCGAGTCGGTTTGGATTTTACTTCACCGCTCGAGCTCCTCATTGCTACGATCCTGTCTGCGCAATGCACGGACGAGCGTGTGAACAAGGTCACACCTGCGCTGTTCGCCCGTTTTAAAGATGCCACGGACTACGCCAGCGCCCCATTGGAAGAGCTTGAAGAGTATGTCCGGACAACCGGATTTTACAAGAACAAGGCCAAGAACATACGGGATTGCTGCCGCCAGCTCCTTGATCGTTACTCCGGTGAAGTACCCCGCACACTCGAGGATCTTGTAACTCTCTCTGGAGTTGGACGGAAAACGGCGAACTGTGTTCTGAGTAACTGTTTTGACGTTCCAGGGTTGACAGTCGATACCCATGTAACGCGAATCACGAATCTCCTGGGCTTTGTTGATACAAATGACGCCGTAAAGATCGAGTTTGCCCTGATGGACATCCTTAATCCAGAGCGATGGAATCAATTCGACACCTTGATCATCAACCACGGACGGCGCACATGTGTTGCACGAAGACCACGCTGCACGGACTGCGCTATCATCGACCTTTGCCCCTCTCAAAAGAAATCACCGTAGCGAAGTGTCACGAAATACTCGACAGATTGCTCAATGGCCGAAATCACTTGAGAACACTTCGACCATGAACCTTCGCTTGCCGGGGCATTTACCCTATTGTTTCCTGTACCTTTTGCTTTGTGCTCTGCTGTCCACTCCTGGGCTGAGGGCACAGCCTATTGGCGTTATTGCCGGCTTGACTATACCTGTGCCTTCGGCTGATTTCCAGCAGCTGGGTAACTATCCCTCGTGTTGTCCTCGTTTCACCGACGGTAGTGGATCAGGATTTCAATTTGGCGGATGGTATGAGCGAACCCTGACAGGCCCCTTGAGTTTATCAACCCGTCTGATGCTTTCGTACGAAAACGTGAGTTTTGCGTTTGACGAACGCAGCTTTGTCGCGGATCTGCGTGATACGCCGAGAGTCGTCCCGGCAGTCTTCCGTCATGGGCTTTCATCCACACAAGCACAGATCGTCATTGAGCCGCTTCTTGCGTTGCGTTTCGCCGGAAACGGCAGTATGCTGTTTGGTCCCCGACTGGGGGCTTCGGTCACATCGACCTTCCAGCAGACAGAGTCGCTCGTAGAACCGGCAGACTTTGGTTCGTTTATAAATACCGGACGTGTCTGGATAGATCAATCCGGCGATATTCCCTCGACACCTGCTCTCGCCCTAGCCCTTACCGGGGCTCTGCGCTGGTCGTTCAGACTGACCTCATCGGGCAGCGTTATGATGCTGCCCGAGCTTTCGTTCTCTTATGCATTGACACCTGTTTCACAGGGGGCTGACTGGTACCCACATGCCGTTAGATTATCGATAGCATTGGGTTGGAGACCGGGAGTCGAGCAACCAATCCCGCAAAGACCCCAAGAGCCGCCATTGCAGCCGCCGGCTCTGGTGCGCCGTGTGACTGATCGTCCGGAACCACCGAAAATCACACTTCGGATTCTGGGCGTGAATGATGACGGAACGACTACCCCCGACCCGGTAATCAGTCGACGTGAGGTCTTTATCCGCACCCTTCATCCGATGCTAGGCAATGTCTATTTCGATGAAGGCTCATGGCAGATCCCCGAGCGCTACCTGCGTGGGATTGACCGTGCGCGTCGGGATACCCTCTCGTTGGGCCCTCTTGAGGCACTGCATGGTGAGCTGGCCATCATTGCGGCCCGAATGAAGAACCGTCCGCAAGCCCGCCTTCGCGTTGGTGGAATGACGGCCAATACGCCCCGAGATCAGGGGGCTGCACTAGCCAGGCGCCGAGCCGAGTCCGTTCGGGATAAACTGATCGCACTTGGTATAGAGCCACAGCGCATCGAATTGATTCCAAGTTCGGGTCTGTTTCCAGCCACGCGCGCTTCTGACAGCCTGCAGAAGCCCCTTGCCATCGAAGAGAATCAACGAGTTGAGGTCTCGTGTTCGGATTTCGTCGTGATGGCGCCGATTACGCTAGGAACGACCGATGTTTCGGTACAACCACGTAGGATTCGGATTATCGACACGGTCGCGTCAAGTGCGCTCTCTGCGGTAACCAGCCAGATACAAATCGCTGACCAACGAATGCCAGTCGAACGTACAACGAGCGCCCCAAGCGGAATCGAAGATGTCGATATCGGGTCGCTGGTTGCGTCTTCTCGTTCCTCCAGTCTCGAGATACGGATATCAGCCACGGATACAGCCGGACAGTCCAGCACAGAGATTATCGCGGTACCGATACGTCAGCAGTCTGTTGAAAAGTGGCGTGCCGAGCGCAGTGGAGACCTATTGATCGAGCGCTACGGGCTCGTCCTGTTTGAGTTTAATAATGCTGGTCTCAGTGATCAGCACCGCAAGATCATCGACATTATCCGGTCTCGTATCACCCCTCAGACCACCGTTTCCATTCTTGGGATGACCGATGTTTTGGGTTCGGACGAATACAATAGGGACCTTTCGCAGCGTCGGGCAAAGGAAGTTGCGCGAGCATTGGGTGTCACCTCCGTTACCATCGACGCAAGGGGTGAATCGGCGCCGCAGTTCGTTAATGATCTGCCCGAAGGCAGAGCATCAAACAGAACTGTTGTCGTTGAGCTGAAAACAAAGGTTCCGTAAGGAAACGTTTTGCTCATTTCGTTGTCTATCTTGTCTGGTCGACGTCCGTCTCAACCTATGACTTTTGTGTCTGCACTCCAGCAATCAAGGGAATCGAATGAATCATCTAGTCCGCTTCATCGTGATTGTCTGCTCGCTTGCAAACGCCGTAAGCATCTTTTCGCAAGCCTCGCCGTTCAACTATGTTCCGGTACGCATTCGTCCATTGGATGCGACAACGATAGAATGTCGTTTTGCCGTGTTCGTTACTGCGGATCCGACCACTCCAATTCCGCTAGCAAGCTTTAGCGAAGATGTTAGCGAAAGTGGAAAACTGATCACGAAGAGCTTCATGCTCGACTCGGCTCGACCGGCCCGTAATCTGTCGTTGTTGGTAGCGATGGACTTGTCGAAGTCAAATGACGTCAAACTGCCATCGAACTTCACCCCGTTGGAGATTGCCAAGAAGGCAGCGACAGCTGCATCAGGGTTTATGAACATGACGTTTGATGAGGTCGGGCTGGTTGGTGTTGATGCACTCGCCGAGCTTACATGCGGTCTAACAAGTGACAAGGCTTCCTTTAACAATGCCGTGGCGGGAATAACTACGACAGGAGGATTCAATCTCCGACGTGGACTTTTTGACGTACCCGGAGGGGCCCTTAATCATCTTCAGAATGCTCGCAATGCCAGAGCGCTTTTGATATATACTGATGGATCCTCAACCTTCAACACAAAGTCGGCGATCGCCATTGCACGTACCTACGGTATACGGGTGTACGTTGTCGGCATCGGGACGAGAGTCAATTCCGACCTGCAGGCTCTTGCAGATTCTTCTGGCGGTGGAAGTGTTGACTTGGTAACCACGGTTAATGAGGCCATCAGTTACTCGATTGCCTATCTCGCTGATGCAAAGTTGCGTCAACTCCATACCATTACGTGGAAGACTAGTCTCCCCTGCGACACCACACGGACACTGCGATTCGGATCACCAGGAAAGCGTGAAACACCGTTCAGGTATCCACAATCATTTGTTCGCACGCTCAAGGGGGCCGAGAAAGGCATTGATTTTGGGATTGTGCCTCAGGGACAATCTTCAACGGAAACGATAACACTTACTGCCGTCAATGGACCTGTTACAATAAGCTCTTTCGACCTCGTGCAATCCGGGGGCTATGAGCTTGTGAATCCTCCAGCGATGCCGCGTACGGTAAGTGTTGACCAGAGTATCACATTCACCTTCAAGTACAACTCAGCAACATCTGATGCCGTTTATGCACGGTTGAATCTCGTCACTGATGCGTGTGACGTTCAGCCCGTGGTAATGAGGGCCGGTTCGGTCTATTCCGGAGAGAAACTTCAGTTGGTTTCACCGACGGTCAGTGATCAGTTTATCGCCGGCAGGGACACACTGATACGTTGGACCAATGCCCTACCGGATGAGTTCGTTCGACTTGAAGTGAGTTACGACAACGGTGTTACCTGGTACAGCATATCCGAATCCGCTACTGGTCTGTCATACAAGTGGAACCCGGGCCCCTTGACTGGTGAACGATGTCAGATGCGCGTTTCGTCGACAGTTATTGATCAGCGAAATGTTCTCGTACTCAAGGGACAGACACAACCACTCTATAGCAGCATATTCACCGAGGACGACAAGCTTGTTATCACCGGTGGTGATGATGGTTCGGTGAGGGCATGGGATGCACGCACCGGACAGCAGACGCGTATCGTTGGAATCCACGGAAACTGGGTATGGTCCCTGGCGCAAATGCCCGGTTCCTCGATTGTAGCATCAGCAAGTCATGACGGCACGGTTCGTGTCTGGGATTTTTCCTCAAGCCGTCGCATAGCCACGATCAATGTTGACTCTAGGGCCTGGTCCGTTGCGTTCAGTGCCGATGGTAAAACACTCATGATCGGAACCGATAAGTCGATCATCCGTGTTTCGACCGACTCCTGGACAATCGACAAGATCACCACCGCTCTTGAAGGTCCCGTTTACGATATTCATCCGATGCCTGCCGGCCGAATGATCTCAGCTGAAGGCAGTCGAGCAGTTGCTCGTGATCTTATCAGCCTGGATACGTTACGGACGTTTTCAGACCCTCAGCAGAAAGGTGCGGTGTACGCCGTCAGTTCACCTGCATCAGGTGACGTCATTGTGACGGGTGGTGCTGACTTTGTGCTGAGAAAGTATGCATTCAACAATGGCCAACTCGTTGGAAAGACGACACCTGGTGTTGGAAGCATTCTCACACTTTCGTACTCGCCTGACGACACGAGGATTCTCACGGCCGGTGGCGATGCTACTGCTAAACTCTACTCAGCCGATAATCTTTCGCCGCAGGCGTCGCTTGCTGGCCACACCGGCATTGTTTATTCAGCGATGTATTCACATGACGGCAAGAGTGTTGTGACAGCCTCCACCGACTACACAGGCCGCATTTGGCCACTTGACAAACTCGGTCTGATAAGCGACATCAGCGACGGCGTTTTCAGTATCAGTGGCGGAACCGTTCAATCGTCAGATGTCTCAATGGGTGATGTCGTGCTTGGTGAAGGGTCTGACAAGCTCAGCACGGTGGTTCGCAATACCGGTTCAGCTCCATTGGTGATTCGTTCTCTACACCTTCTACCTGATGGTAACCCAACAGACTTTGACATCACTGCGCCAGGCCTTCCCTTGGCACTGGCGGCGGGCGCCGAGTACCAACTAGACGTGTCATTCACCCCTACTGAGCAGGGTCTGCGTACGGCAATGGCCGAGATTCAGACTGGCAGAGGTCCGACATTGATCTCAATCAGTGGCAATGGCGCATTGCCTGCTCTGCGAGCTCCCGAGACACTGAACTTTGGACGTCACGTGGCTAACGCCGCAGTGGTAGATAGTGTCATTACGCTCACCGCTGTTGGTGACCCATCGTCCACGTTCAATGTCTCGCTAACGCAGATCCTAGAGTATCAGCGCTCTGTGTTCAGTATTGTTTCAGGGGGCGGACCATTCACGATGAAGGGTGGTGAAACCCGGCGCATTACTGTTCGATTCGATCCGAAGTCCTTTGGTCGCTTTGCTGCCATCCTGAACATCCGTATTGATTCACGTCCATCACAGGTAGTCAGGCTCTACGGGGAGGCCACCGGTGAAGGACGCCTTTCTGCCACATCGTCGGTTCTGTTTCCATCCTCTCCGTGCTCTTCATCACCGAGTCAGCGCAGCATACTCCTTCGCAATTCAGGTAACTCAGAGACCGTCCTGTATTCGATCGGCCTGGAAGGGACAAATGCCGATGAGTTTGAGTTCCTTTCGCTTCCTACCTTTCCTTTCACCATGGCAGCAAAGGACAGTCTGCCTCTGACGATACAGTTCGATCCGAAACGTGTAGGTGTCAAGGATGCTCGTGTTGTCACCTCGTCGAACGCATCCAACGCCATCAATGGTCGCACCGTTGTGAGTATGATAGCCCGGCGAGATTCGGTCGGATTCGAGCTTTCCCGCACCACGGTTGATCTCGGCAATGTTGCTGAAGGAGAAATGCAAAGTGACCGTTTGCAGATCTTGAACACCGGAACAATCACGCTTCAGTGGCCACGAGGTGGTATCGTGCTCGGACCGTTTCGCATCGACAGTATCACTCCGGACATCACACCTGGCCGCCGAAGTTCAGACATGCTGGTTACCTTCACGGGTGGTCAGGCCGGAAAGATGTACGAGACCACGTACACGTTTGTCGATACAATCTGTAATCGGAGTCAGACGGTAGCGCTTAAGGCCTACGTCAAGAGTATCGTCGGTGGACGAGTTCGTATTGGCAAGGTTGATGCACGCACCGGGGAGCTTGTTTCTGTGCCGGTATATGTTTCCAATCTGACCAATATGGAACGGACTCCGGTGAAGGAGTTCCTTATGCACTGCAGCGTCAACGGGCGGATCCTCACCCCATCGGGATCAACGCCAGTAGGTATTCTCAAGGCAGATGGTTCTCGCAGTTTCAGCGTCGCGGTGCCATTGACGTCCAAAGATTCGGTTGCAACGATGATGACCTTTCAGACGACCTGGGGTAACGACACATCATCGTTCATCAAGATCGACAGCATCACTGTTGCCGATACGCTGCAGTTCCGAACCTTTGACGGTGAGGTACGTCTGGTGGACCTCTGTCGTATCGGAGGTCGCGCGCGCCTTATCTCACTGCAGGCCAATGGCGCTGGCGTTAGAGTTAACCCAACTCCCGCTTCCAGCCAGGCATCTGCAACGATAGATCTCGTTGAGCGAGGACGAACCAGTGTTCGTCTTTATGACGCACAGGGACGCAACGTTGCTTTGCTCTTTGACGAAGACACGCCACCGGGTCGTTGGACGGTTCCATTGGATCTGTCTTCACTTCATAATGGCACCTACTTCGTCGTCATGACAACTCCTTCGGAAACATTTACACAGCGTCTGGAGGTGATCCGATGAAACGCAACTCCAGTTTTGCACTAACTCTTGTCCTGTTCGGACTTTTCGGCGTCCAAGTATTTTCACAGTCGTCAGACGAGCGTCGCGCTCGTGTCGGTGCCGTCTTACAGGGAAGCCTTGATCTTCATTCGGCCTCCTTTACACGTTTGCCCGAGATCGACAACTGTTGCCCAGGCTTTACCGGTGGTTCTGGCTCCGGCTGGTCGGTGGGACTCTCCTACAACACACCGTTAGCTTCGCCATGGTCTCTCGATGTGCGAGCCGGTTATCAGCATGGCAGTGTCGACATGGTTACCCGTGAATCGAGGCTGATCACCCAAATTGATGGAACTGCTCAGACCGCCACGATCCGACATGACATGTCACTGGGTGTGTCACGGATGAGCATTGAGCCTCTTGCTATCTATGCTATCACTCCCCGCCTTGGACTTCGAATGGGGCTCTGGGGTGCCTACCAGCTCAACGGCACGTATAGCCAAGGAGAGGCTCTTGAAGCCCCATCCAATGCAGTCTTTGACAACGGTCAAAAGCTTCGTAATCAGTCCGAAGGAACTCTGACCTCACTTGCGAGTATGAACCTAGGCCTAACCGTTGGTCTTGGTACGGAATTGCCGTTGAATACTGATGGTTCGCTGCTGATGTCCCCAGAGCTGTTGTTCACCTTTGCTCCGACCAACATCCTACAGAATACCTCCTGGTCTGCGGCCATGATTCGTGCGGGAGTTGTCGTGTCTTTCTCACCGGAGGAAGACAAGGACGAGATCTCCGACATGGAGCTGTTCGAGGTTGCACGCACCGTTACGATCACACCGTCGGAAACCGGACAGCCCCTTGCCGTGCCGGCAGTATCCTATACCGGTCTCATGGAGAATGGCAATCTTAGTGACCGAAAGACAATTCGGGTCGAGGAGTTTGCGTCAAACCGGGTTCGACCACTTCTGCCCTATGTGTTCTTCGACGCAAAGTCGAATTCACTCTCGCCACGCTACCGTCAGCTTTCGCAAGAACAGGTCGAGACCTACTCCCTCGAGAATTTCTACAACCTCGACGCAATGGTCACATACTATCAGCTCCTGAACGTCATCGGCAAGCGTATGCAGGAGAATCCAGATGCCAGCATCTCCATCACGGGTTGCACAGATTCCAAGGAGGCTGAGGCAACCGAAGATCTCGGCAAGCGTCGGGCGACTGTGGTTCGCAATTATCTGGTTGACACATGGAAGATCGCGGCTTCGCGAATCGCCCTCGACCAGCGTGCTCAACCGACAGAAGCATCAAATGAGTCCGACGCGGATGGTGCGGCTGAGAACCGCCGTGTAGAGATTGCCAGCTCTGACCCGACAATTCTATCTGCCGTAAACTCAAATGACACGATGAGGGTGTTTGACCCTCCGGGCGTGAGATTCAATCTCGCCGTACAACATGCCGCTCAGTTGAAGTCATGGACCCTCTTTGTCTCCGAAGGAGATCGGATCATCAGAACATTCCACGGTTCGGGTGTTCCACCTCAAGAGGTTGACTGGCGCATTGCTGAGCAGGCTCGGTTGATTCCACGTGGCACACGAAAGATCGAATACATGCTCGTCGTTCAGGATTCAAACGGAACGGTTATCCCTACGGAAACCGGCAGCATTCCTGTGAGCGAAGTCACAATTGAAGATAAGCGCTCAGGGGGCGGCACCGATAAGTCGATTGACAGATTTTCCCTGATCCTTTTCGGGTTCGATAAGTCAGAGGTCACAACCGAGCATCAGGCTACTCTCTCTAGCGTTAAACGTGCCATTACACCTACGTCTTCAGTCACCATAACGGGATATACGGATCGTAGCGGCGCAGAGGATTACAACCGCCGGTTGAGCGAGCAACGTGCTCGTGCTATTGCAACGGCACTTGGTACGCAACGTGCAAGCGTCGTCGGCCAGGGAGAGATATTGCCTCTCTACGATAACACAACCCCTGAAGGCCGATTCTACTCGCGTACGGTGGAAGTCATCGTCGAGACGCCAATGAAGTAATGAAGATCGTCATCTTCAACTGGCAGGATCGCACGCACCCCCAGGCCGGAGGTGCTGAGACACATCTGCACGAGATCTTTAGTCGATTGGTCAAGCGTGGACACAGCGTGACACTCGTAGCGTGTGCCTATGACGGAGCACCATCGACGGAGGTCATCGATGGTATTACAGTTATCCGCATCGGGAGCCGCGCCACGTACAACTTCGCCGTTCCAATCTGGTGGCTGCGCCACGGAAAGCACCTTGGGTACGATCTTGTTGTCGATGACATCAACAAGATTCCGGTATTCACTCCCCTCTTTGTCGGTTTGCCAGTTCTGGCCCTCGTCCACCATCTTTTCGGCTCCGCGATCTTTTCCGAAGCAGGTGCCATTGCCGGCACCTATGTCTGGTTGTCAGAACGATTGATCCCTCGCATCTACCGTGACACACCCATTGCGGTTGTCTCCGAGAGTACCCGCCGTGACTGTATAGAATCAGGACTCTCTGAGAGGCAACTCGATATTGTGTACAACGGCGTGGCTGTCGAGCACTTTCCGATGAGAGTTTCCGAGAAAGAGGCAGTACCGACGATTGCCTACTTCGGACGACTGAAGAAGTATAAGTCAGTCGACCATGTCATAAAGGCCATGAGAATTGTTGTGCAACGTCTTCCCGAAGCAAGGCTAGATGTTTTAGGAAGAGGCGATGATGAGCCGCGACTGCGTACGCTAGTGGCAGAAGAAGGTCTCGCTGACAACGTGACGTTTCATGGTTATGTGAACGATCAAACGAAGGTTAGACTCCTGTCACGAGCACATGTGGTTGTAAATCCTTCTATGAAAGAGGGCTGGGGTATCACGAATCTTGAGGCAAATGCATGCGGTACGCCCGTCATTTCTGCTGATTCACCCGGTCTGCGTGATTCGGTAAGTAATGGCGTATCGGGACTTCTGTATCCCTATGGTGATATTGAGCTTCTTGCACAGAGGATTGTGTCCGTCGTTTCAGATGCACACCTTTCCTCTACACTTCAGGAAGGCTCTCTTGTCTGGGCTCGCCAGTTTTCTTGGGATCGATCGTCTATCGAAATGGAAGCACTATGTCGCCGCGCAATCTCTCGTTGATACAGCTGTTCGTGGTGTTTCTGGTAGTCGGGTCTGCAACGTTTGCCCAAAACATCAGAGATAGTCGCGGAAGTGATTTCTGGCTGGCTGTGCCACCCAATGACAACAATGCCTCGACAGTTGCGGACCCCTCCTTTGTATCACTGCTCGTAGCGTCGGACACCGTTCAGACAACCGTCATTGTTTTTGCTCGTCGACGAACCGGTGAGACAGATACCATACTGACGGTCGTGCCGCCATCGACGCTGTGGGAGATCCGCCTAGCACAGTACACTCGCTACCAGCTCCAAGGTGCAGAATTTCTTAATGGTCAGAGTCCGGATGGGGAGAGACCAACGACGGCAAGTATACACGTCGTGACGTCGCATGATGTTTCGCTCTACGCTGTCCTGCGTGCCCCCTTATCAAGTGATGCGTGGCTCGTCCTGCCGACGGATGCTTTATCGACGGATTACCTTGTCATGTCGTACCCGTCGAGCTACGCAACAGCTGTACTAACACCTGCTCTTTACCCTAGTCAGTTTGTAGTTGTAGCAACTGAGGACTCCACCGTGGTGAATATTGACCTCAGTCCTGACCGATCAGACCGAGCTATCGGCAGGAACAGGACAGTCACACTTGCCAAAGGTGAGTCGTATCTGGTTCAGGCAAAGGTCGACAACACGCGCCGCGATGATCTAACCGGATCCTCCGTGACATCAAACAAGCCCATTGTCGTGCTCGGAGGACATCGTCGCGCGCTTGTTCCCGTAACACTCCCAAAAACATCCCGCGACTGCCTCGTTGAACAACTTCCGGGCGTCGAGACATGGGGCCGTCAGATCATTGTGCCTTCGCTTATCCCTCCGACAGACGCCGATATCAGCGGGCCCAGTGATGTTCCTATCTGCCGAGTTCTAGCAGCCAATGACTCAACACTCATCACTGTCAACTCACAACCACCGTATTTGCTTAACAAGGGGGCGTTCTGGGACTTGCCCCTTGATAAAGCGCTAGTATTTTCGGCCACCAAACCGATTTTGGCGGCGATTATTGATCGTTCAGCCAATACAACACCCTCCGCACGACTCACAGGCGATCCATCAATGTTGATCGTTCCGCCGGTTGAGCAGTACCTGCGGTCGTACATCGTCGGCAGCGTTGGCCCAAATACGAGTGGACGGCAGATCTACACGACACACAATATCACGGTCATCGTTCCGACGGTCGCTGTTCCATCCCTGACCCTCGACGGTGGTCCCAACTTCACGTCGGTGCAGTCTGTTCTTGGAACGGCCTACTCCATTGCTTCGGCCCGTGTTTCCCCGGGTGCCCATCGCGTCCGTTCCGATTCGGCACTCGGAATCTTTGTCTATGGCTATGGACCGGCTGAGTCCTATGGCTATACCGGTGGAATGGCATTTGAACGATTGTATGATCCGGTCATCCGACTCAAGGCACTCGATGCGGTAGGAACTGCAGGAAAGCGTGATACCATCGCCGTGATTATTGATAGCGTAGACCTCCGAAACACGGAAGCCCTTGCCGGAATCAGGAGTGTCAGCTTTCGACTTCGATTTGATGCCACCTCATTCGTAACTCGTCAACCCGGTGACCTTGATTCGACGAGGTCTTTCTATTGTTTGAATCTGAATGCGAACGTACTAACCATCAAGCCGGGCGACACCGTGGCACTGATTGTTGGCAATCATACACTCGGCCTTGCTGACTCATCCGCTATCGAGGTTGACTCTGCTACGTGGTACTCCGGTGACCGACGAGCTCTGTCTATCATCACGAAGTACATTCCGGGCGAACTACGCACTCTCGGAGTATGCGAGGCAGACGACCGACAGCGCCTGTTCGATCCTCGTACGCCCCGTCCAGCTGTGATGCGTCCGGGGTACTATGACATCCGTGGAGCCTATGTCGGCGAGTCTCTTGATGGCCTGGCTCCGGGCGTGTATTTCCAACGATGATCGTTGCGTTGAACAAGCCTTGGGGTGTGCTGTCACAGTTCACACCAGAGCCCGGCAGTCAGCACACAACGCTTGAGCAGTTTGGCCTGCCTGATGGTGTGTACCCTGTCGGACGTCTTGATGCCGACAGCGAGGGGTTACTTCTCCTGACCGATGAAAAGGAGCTCGTCTCTCGGCTACTCGAACCCAGAAATGGTCACAACCGAACCTATTGGGTTCAGGTTGAGGGAATCCCGACAATAGACGCCTTATGTGAGTTATCAGCAGGCGTGCGACTTAACGGATACACTACGCAACCCTGCCGTGTTCGTCTGCTTCACCCGGAGCCAACGATCTGGGAGCGCACACCACCTATTCGTCATCGGGCTACAATCCCAACGGCGTGGCTAGAGATGATCCTCATAGAAGGCAAAAACCGCCAAGTGAGGCGAATGACTGCAAAGATTGGCCACCCAACCCTACGCCTGGTTCGTGTGCGCAGCGGCGGGCTTGGACTCGATACTCTCGGGCTCGGCTCAGGTGCTTGGTGTGTTCTCGGGGCTGACCATCGCACTCTTCTTCTTGAGAGCCGACAGAGCACGTCCTATCGATAGACAAAATCCAGTGACCATGGCGATCACACCAAACCAGACAAGCGAGATAAGGGGCTTATCACTGAACTCGACGGTGAACTCCTCACGTCCAACGGGCATAGGTTTAGCTGTGTCATAGAATGCGAGCGTCCCAGTGGACTTTGTTGGATCGTCATTGTTACGTTGGATCTCGACCAGACCAACGGCATAGGAGGAACCCGGTAGAGATTGCCAAACTGGATCGAACATTGGTCCAGAACTGCCGGTCGTGATCCTTGTCAGTAGCCGCAGCTCTCCTGCCTGCCGGCCATCAGAATCTGCCACATGGACAATGCCAGCCATCTGCATGCGACCGTCCGCAGAAGCCCCTTCCTCCATTGGCATGGTGAACCGCTCAAGTGTCAATCGGATGGACGAGTCGATCGGTGCTGTGATCGTGGTACCCCGCATGACAACAGTTGAGTGGAAGACATCTTCGCGCCCCGTTGCTTTTGGGGATACGTAGAGGTCCGTGGTCAGCCCCCAAGCGATGCCTGGCTCGAGAAATGCAGATTGACGTTGGTTGAAGTCACTCCAATAGAGCACAGGAGCCACCACGCGACGTTTACCGTCACGCTCGATACGAACGTAGTACCGGAACTTCTCGCGGTCCTTGAACTGGCGTTCAACTTGCTCCTTGCCCAGATACGTTAGGACATACGGACCTACTTGTTTGGGTAATCCATGTAGAAGCACAGCATGGTAACTGGTCGAGTAGGACGAGGTGCAGATCACACCGAACATCAGCATGGCAATGCCCGTGTGCGAAACGTAAGCGCCCATCATTGCAGGACCGGATCGTAGCAGGCGAAGTGCCTCGCGCAGATTCACGGCAAGTGAGAACCAAGCACCAAAGCCCAAGGCAAGGGGCCATATTGACCGGATACCAAAGGCAAAAAGCAAAACAGTTCCGGCCGCAGCAACTACAATTGCCGGTACGACTCCCCTGCGCAGCCGTTCAGATGATGTTGAACGCCAAAGTACAACCAATGAAAGACCGTTGACCAGAAGTACTGCCGGGACAAGCCACTGATGAATCTGGTTGTAGAAGTCTATGGCTACCGCAACCTTGGGTAGTCCTAAGACCTCCATGATCACGGGCCATGATGTGCCGATGGTGACGAAGATGGCGCTGGCCATCGTCAGCGAGGCACCGATCGAGAGCATGAACTCGCGCGTGGTCGGTGAGAACTCCTCCTTGCGAACATTCATGTCCCGCCGACGTAGAAGCACAAGCCCAGTGCCAATCAGAACAAAGACGACCATAAAGGCCAGCAGTATCCAGAAGGCGAATTTTCCCGGATCAACAAACGAGTGAACCGAGGTATCACCAAGCACACCACTTCGGGTCAGAAAAGTCGAATAGAGTACCATCACAAAACTGACCACGGCCAGGATCATATTCGTCTTGACAAGGCCACGGGTACGCTTCTGGACGAGCATCGTGTGAACCAGTGCCACCACCACAAGCCATGGGATCAGAGAGGAGTTCTCAACAGGATCCCATCCCCAGAATCCACCCCAGCCGAGGGTTTCATAGGCCCAGAAGCCACCAAGCATTATGCCGAAACCAAGGACCGCAGTACCAAAAAGTGTCCATGGAAGGGCAATGTCTATCCAGCGGTGGTACTCCCGACGGACAAGACCGGCCATGGCAAAGGCAAAGCTTACTGACATCGAAGCAAAGCCGGTGAAGAGGATCGGAGGGTGAATGGTGATCCATGCATTATGCAGTAGCGGATTCAACCCTCGCCCGTTTTCGGGCACATCGGCAAGAGTGATGCCGCGGGCGGCGAAGGATTCGTGGTAGTATGCAAACGGATTCTTCGCCACGAGCAATAGTGTCAGGAAGCTCAGAATCAATCCGTAGAAAAGCATCACGGCCGACTCATAGCCATGACGTCGGGCATAGGGCTGCAGGATACTACCAATGCCCGCAACAAGTAAGGTCCAGAGAAGGATGCTTCCCTCCTGACCCGAATAGAAGCAGGCAATAAGGAGATGAAGCGGGAGATCTTTGGAGGAATAGTTCCAGACGTAGGTATATCCGAACTGATGCGTGACGATCAGAAAGATCAGACCAACGGCCGAAACGATGAGTCCGCCGGTCATGATGCGGAAAAGCCACCGTCCGGTCATCGCCAGAACCTCTGATCCGTTACGCAGAGCAAGGGCATAGAGCACTGTGCAGGCAACAGCCAGACCGAACAGAAGATGGATTCCCAGTTGTCCGATCATGGAAACAGAACCTGCGTAGCGTGAAAGATCGGCGTGTCTCCGCCATGAACGTGCCCTACAAATCGAGACCGCATTCCCGGCTGAAGGGGGCGCTGTGGAGCTGAGCCCGTGTACTGAATGCTGAATGGCCTGCCGGTGTTATCCGTGGCCGAGATCGCTGCCATATCGGTGGCGTCAACGATCACAACGTCGACGAGGACCTTGGAGGCCGGATCCGATTCACTGGTATGCTGCGTCTTATCGATGGCCTCGTCAAATGAGACACTCGGAGGCTGACCGTACTGCATGGCCAGGTAGATGATCACCGGAATGCTGACGAGCGCACCGGCAATGATGAGCTTTCGAATCACTGTTCTGCCTGTCCCTCATACTTGGAAGGACACTTCGTTAGAACGGCCGACGCCCTGAACACCCCGTTCTCCATTCGTCCCTTGGCAACGACACTCACGGCGATCTCGAAGTTGTTTGGTTTTGCACCACTCAGAACAACTGGAACGATTTCTCCCTGCTGATCTTTGAGTGTGAACGAAAAGATATTGCGGTGTTGGTCATACTCCATACCGCGTTCTTTGACCCATGTTCCGACAATCTGCACGGTCTTACCGAGCTGCTCGGCGCGATCGACATTGGTGTACTCAACGGAGCTCGATAACAGTGCCGATACGCCAAGAGTAGCGAACCCAATGATGACCACGGAAGCAATAACAATCTTCCACGGAAAGGGGCGGATGTCAGGCGACGTTTTTTCCATTGTGCTGTAAACGACGAATGGACTTTGCTAGTTCATTGATACGCGTATCGATGCGCTGCAGGTATAGGGCCATCCCGCCCCATAGCACCAGAATCGTGACGAGCACGACATACATCGGATTCTGCGTAAGGAAGTCGATCATACGAACTCCTGTAACTCAGCATGATGGCGCTCGACGCGCGCATAACGCACGCGAAGGTTCACCAGCCAGGCAAAGACCATGGTGAAGGAAAAGAGAGCTAGGCCGAAAACGGCGTTCTTGGTCGGATTGATTGCATCCGAACGCGGACTTAGTAACGGTCCGATGTTGGAGTCGTCAGCACTACCTGGATGGAGGCCGGGCAACAGTCGCGGAAGGACGAACATGAGAAACGGCACGGTGGCAAACGCTATGATCGCATAAACGCCGCTTAGGCGGGCCCGTCGCTGCTCATCGTCGATGGACGAGCGCAGTAGGAAGTAAGCAGCGTAGATCAGGAGCAACAGGAGAATCGACGTCTGACGTGGATCCCAGTTCCAGAATGTTCCCCAATTGAACTTTGCCCACACAGCTCCCGTGGTCGTGGCCAAAATCGTAAACAGCGTACCTACGGAGGCTGTTGCAGCCGACATTTCGTCGTGACCGATCTGCCCTGTACGAAGGTAGCGCACGGCTGCTATCATGGCCAGGCAATAGGCAATGACCGCACACCACGACATTGGAACGTGGAAGAAAAGTATGCGTGCACGCTCTTCAAGCCCTACGATGTATGGCATTGTAAGGGGCGGTTCAATGGCAACCAGTTCGGATATCTCAAAAGATCGATCGCTGGCAAGACGCCGAAGCCGTGCGATCACGTCTGCCGATGGTTCGATCGTGTTTAGCCGAACACGCACGTCATCTGAGGCGATGAAGGAAACCTTTACCCGCGTGTCTCGAGCATCGATAAGTGCCCCTTCGGCAACGTTGATCCGCACGAGCGCTGGTACCGTTTTCGTAGAATCTGCCCGGTGCTGCACAACCACGTCGGTGATGCTCCCGGCAAGTGGAGGAAAAATGCCAAGAATACAGGTCAACGTAACGGAGGCAACGACCAGCCATCTCCACCATTGCGGTTTCTGTTCATCGATGCGTCCGGGACGGTGCATCAGAACCAGCGCACTGACGACGCCAGCCAGCATGATCACGAATTTCATTGCGCGAAGTTACGGCGAAGCGGAGGAGTTATGGCAGGTTCATTCTGTCATTAACAGAACTCCGGTTGCCCGGAGTTCTGGGATGCGGTTACGGCCGATGATTGTATCACGAATCTTGCCCTTGACCCGCACTCTGCTTCCCCGCGATATAACGGGAATTCCTAAGCCGGTCTCATCGACATAACGCACTGTGAGTTCATGTGAACTGTCCGATACGATAAACCAGCACCCCTCATCTCGGCACACTTCATGAATGCGTCCTTCAAGAATAACGGTTCTGCCGACGGAGCTTCGCTGGAAAGCTTCAGAGAGATTCACCAGCTTACCATCGACTTCCCCACCGAATGACGTTCGATCGGCACATCCGATGATCGCGACAATCATCGCGCAGACTAATGTGAGCTTAATCGTCAATTCTAGACGGTTTGGAGATGTTGAGGCCATGAACCTGGAAATGAAAAAGCCCCTTGACTTCAGGCATCAAGGGGCTTTGGAGCCAATGACCGGACTTGAACCGGTGACCTGCTCATTACGAATGAGCTGCTCTACCAGCTGAGCTACATTGGCCTGAACGGAGGGCAAAAATACGCCATCGGTCAGTGATGACCAAACGACGGATTGGCCGCGAACTTAGCGATGGATGAGCAGAGGAAGAGCCGTGGTACCGAATGAGTTTCGTGTACGAAGCAGATACATTCCATCAGGCAGTTCTCTAACGGACACAGCCAGCGTCTGTTCTCCCGGGGAAACAGATTGAGCGGCCAGCACAAGCACCTCTCTGCCCTGCACATCAAGGAACTCGATCGAAAGCTGATCATCAGAGCTGGAACGCACCAATACCGACACTACGTCACGGGCAGGCTGAGGACCGAGGATGCGGACCGTTTGTCGAACCGCATCATCACCGTTCACAGACGTGCTGCCACTAACGCGCAGCAAGGCCGTTGATGAGCTTGTCGTACCGCAGGCATCCGAAACATCGCATGAATAGGACCCTTCATCTGCCTTTGTGGCAGCGGGGATCGTCAGGGAGGCGGCTGTGGCGCTTGGCAGCTTCGAACCGTCCTTGAGCCACTGATACGTTAGTCCCGATCCGGATGCCGCAACAGTCAATGTAACCGACTTGCCTTCTTCAACTGTCTGACCCGCCGGCTGCGCGGTGATAACAGTCTTTGCCGTCACTGTGACAGTGGCCGGTTGAGAAGTGACGGCCGGAGGACAGTCTCCAGTGATCACACATTCGTATCTGCCTGCCGCGGCCGTTGTGGCTTTGTCTGAGGAATAGGTGGAGCTTGTTGCACCAGAGATATTCACCCCATCTTTGCGCCACTGGTACTTGGCCGCAACACTCGATGAAGACACTGACAATGTTAGTGTCGCGCCCTCACAGACCGTCATTGCGGACGGCTGTTTGGTGATTGTCGGAGCGACGTCGATCATAAATGGCGTGGTGAGTTCACTTACGTGGCCGTTAACAGTTGAGATGCGAATTCGGTAGGAACCAGCAACGGCATTTGAAGGAATCTTCCAGAGGTAAGATCGGCCGCCGATGCTCTTTACCACATCCGACCACTTACCAGAACCTTCCTGCGAGTACTCGATCCGGAACTTCGTCGTATCAGAGACTCCCGAAGCATCCCATGAAAGGGGCTTGCTGGTTCCGACGCAATACACTTCACCGCCCTTAGGGGTGACAATCTCAAGGATCCCCGGAGAGAACTTTGTGAGGTATCCATCCGAACCACCAACGCGCTTACTGTAAGCAGAGTCGTGCGTAGGAAGATTGCCTGACGTGGTGTTGGCCGCAAGCAGAGCATCACCACGGAAGTCGAGCAGATAGTCTACCACCGTGTCCGCTTCGAGACCCGTGAGCAGACTGGACTGCGTCACCGATGCAAAATTCATCATCGTGAAGAATCCATCTGTCACACCGAAACGTTCAGTCATGGCGCCAACGCCCTCGATCGGGAAATCCATTGAGTTGGTGGCACCGCCTATGAGAAATGCTGAAGTGCGGCCGCTTGGCCTTACAGTGCGCACGATGTCGTCACCATTACCACCGAAGTAGGTACCGTTCAGAACTTGTGTGCCATTGTTTGCCAATTGAATCACGAAACCGTCCTGTTTTCCAAGGGCCGTAGGATAAATGGAACCGGAGGTCGGAAGATTCGTCGATGTGGTGTTGCCGCCAACATAGATCTTACCGTCATCATCAATCCACATGGCCGTTGGTTCTTCCTCTCTATTACCACCGAGTAACGTTGCAAAGGTGATACCATCGGTCTGTGAGAATGTCAGTCCACTACTCATCTTGAGAACAAACCCATCGGTCGTTCCTCCGTTGAACGTGCGGTCGTATGGGGCGCGACCGTTCCACGTGGCATGGGCAACTGGAATAGCTTCAAAACTTGTTGACGTAGTAGTACCGGTTAGAACAATGTACCCGAGACCATCAACGGCGACCTTGGTGAAAATCTCGTTACCACCCTGGCCATAATAGCGCGATCGTTGCATGCTACCCGTTGGGGAGTAGATAGCTACAAATCCGTCCATCTGCCCCATGTTGAGATTACCACTGGTAATGACTACCGTGGTGGTTTTTGTATCTCTACCATCCTGATACTGCCAGGTAACATTGGCTGTGGCGGGCATATTGTTCGGGAAATTGGCCGTTGACATTGTTCCACCAGCCAGGTAAATCACGCCATTGCCATCAACCGCAATGCTTCGCGGAGAATCATCCCTGTTTCCACCATGGTAAAAGCCCGACAGTAACTTTGTCAGCGTCGAATCAAGCCGTGCCACATATGCGTCATATCCAGACTTGAGAGTCTTGAACTGCGCAGCAGGGGTTGTTGGCATATCAGACGAATTGGTCTCAACTGCGATGTAGATATTGTTGTCCTTGTCGCGGGTCAGAGATCGAACTCTATCTGTTCCCGAACCTCCGATAAAGGTCATGGCGGAAATCTTCTGGAACCTTGCATCGCAGATCAGAATGAAGGCATCATGATCTCCTTTGATGGCCTTAACGTATCCACCCACGCCGGCTGGGTAGGCCAGCTGTGTGGTCGTGCCAGAAACAACGATAGACCCGTTTGGCATCATTTCCATGGCTGCGATGGCGTCGAATTGTGCTCCTCCGAGATACGAACCATAGACAAACGAACCAGCCCGAGTCGCGTCCATTACCGAATGGCCCACGTCGCCCCTTCTGACAATAGCAATGGACGAGGCAAGGGGCTCATCACCCCTTCTGACGGAGCGCATGATGCGACCGTCCTGCGAAACTGAAATGTTGAGCACAGCACCGCTCTCAAAGCGAAATGCAACAACATCATTGCGCGAGGCGGAAGCAATGATCGGCGTATCGGACCCATTTCGGAAGAATGTGACCGTTGATGCGTCCGACGGCAAAGGTGTTTCTATGACGGTTGCGCCGGCAAAGTACTCTTCGATAACGACTCCCGTGCGTCTATCACCATCCACGGTGTATTCGTCAACGAGCACACCTGTAGTGGTGACCCACACGTCGACACCCTTGGTGTGACTGTATGCGAGCACGTTTTGTGGCCATTGGCCGGCGTTCCGTACGAGCCCGATCGACGGCACATCACTAGGTGTAGCTGTTACAGTACTACCGAACAGCAGCAGCATCCCGATCGAGATGGCCGCGAAAAAGAGTTTCTGCATTGGGGACCCAAGTATTACCAATGCGCAAAATAACTCGTGTGGGCCGCATAGCCTACGCTATAGACCGCAATCTGGCGGCCTCTAGGCTGCGGTAGACGTAACAATTTGCCAGGGATGGCGCACTACCGTGTCAGAAAGTCCATCTGCACAGTGATGCTAGCAGTTTTCTTGCGGCTTGTTGTGTTAAAAGCGCCACCCCAGGTGTACTCTTCGTCACTATTGGGAGCTGTTATCTGAAATGTTCCCATGTTGGCCTGATACAGTTTTCCGAGGCTGCCTCCGGAGTTGACAGCAATTGCCTTGGCCCTTTCCATTCCATCAGCTGAGGCCTGCTTGAGGAGGTCTATTTTGAGATCCTTGAGCTTTGAGTAGTAATACTTTGGGACCTCAGACTGCAGTGCCAGACCAGTGTTTAGAAGCTCGGAGATTTCTCGGCTGACCATTTCGATGTGATCGACGTTACGGCTCTCAATTTTGACTGTCTGCGTGAGAAGATACCCGTCAAACTTCGAGACCAGATTATCACCTACAGGTACCTCGGTCGTTGCCTTCTTGATTTCAACGGCTCCAATGACGACTTCCTTAGAATTGACGCCTTTCTGTGCTAGATAGCTGCGGACGGCATCTGCATCATTTCTGATCATCGAGTACGCCTGATTCAGCTCCATTGCCTTGCGCTCAAATGTTCCCTGCCAGACAATAACGTCGCTCAAGAAATCAACCTGGGCAAGGCCAGTTACCGATATCTGCTCACGCTTTGACATCGACGACATAATGGTATAGGCTACTATCGACGCGGCTGTGACGATGGAAACAGCAAGAAGTGTGGTAGGCAACCATTCACGTTTCATGGGGACTCTCCGTAACAGATTCTAAAAGGGTGACTATTATTGATGCGATGAAAAGGAACAACATTCAACTGTTTGTCCATGATCTTACGGACGCCGCCGTCAAACGACGTGTTGAGATGCTCAACCTTGCAGGTGCGGACGTCAGTGTCGTTGGTTTCGTGCGTGATCCGGATCGACTGCCCAATTTTTCAGCAACGACTGTTCTGGGAGTAACCCACAACGCGCGCTTTCTACATCGAATCGGCATTGTCGCAGCTCAGGCCTTGCGGCTCTTCTTTCGACGCACTAGGATTCATTCCTGTGATGTAATTATTGCCCGAAATCTTGAAATGCTGCTGTTGGCACAGATAGTCAGTCTGCGCTCACCAAATCATGTACCGGTCATCTACGAATGTCTCGACGTCCACCGGCTCATGCTTGGAAAGGGGCTCGTTTCCTCTGTGCTCCGGCATCTCGAACGGTCACTATTGGGCAGATCTGCTGGACTTATCACAAGCTCTCCAGCCTACGTTCAGGAGTATTTTCATTCGATCGCCAAAGTATTTCCAAAGGTGATCCTCATCGAAAATCAGGTCTTCGGCTTGCCGGTCATCACAAGCCCCCTACAAGTAGTTTCGGGTCCTCCCTGGACCATCGCCTGGAACGGGGCAATTCGCTGTGCAAAAAGTATAGACATCCTGCGTCGTGCAGCTGCCTTCGGCAATGGTCGTATCCTGGTTGTGATCAACGGTAAGGTGTCCTACGATCAGATCCCTGATTTCGATGCGATCGTCGCAGAATCCCCATGGATCGAGTTTCGTGGAGCTTACCGCTACCCCGATGATCTCGAGACCATCTATTCAACAGCTCATTTCAACTGGACCATTGACATGTTCTGGGAGGGTCAGAACTCAACATGGGCGCTAGCTAATCGCATCTACGAGGGAGGCCGGGCCGGTGTGGTACCGATTGCCCAGGCATCGGTCGAAACTGGGAGGTACTATAAGCGTCTCGGCATTGGGATGCTACTTGACGACTTAAGCCCACAAGCCCTTTGTGACCGCCTTACGTCGCTGGACATGTGCACGTATCAGCAACTCCGCGATGAGTGCCTTCGCGTTGATCCAGAAACTTGGACTCTGACCTCTGAAGGCGCTCGAGAAGTCCTTGAGGAGATTCAAGCAGTTGCCGGTCTATCGTAATCTCTTCTTGGGTTGTGATGCACATGTTCGGATCGTTTCAACATACAACCGGACGTAGTCACTGACCTGACTGCGGCGGTACTGCATGATGTAGCGGGGATGATCAAGGTAGATCACTTCGCTGACCCCGACCTGCTCACGAACATTTTTCTCCATGAAGGTCCTGAGCTTGCCCGACCCCAACAAGATCGTCGTGTCTTTCCGCACGCCGGCATCGAAGATCTTGCGCATCCATGTGATGATCTGCGGGGTCATGGTGCGCTCAAGTTCTCGATCATCATAGAAGTTGATGTTTGCCTCATTACGGATGAATCCGAGCGGAGAGAGTGCCGACATGAACACATCATCATAAAACATGGTAGGTCCACCGTAGGCTTCAATCACCATCGAGATAAACTCCGCCGACATTTCGCGGCGTCCTGTGACGGTTGTAGGAATACCGAGATCGTGCTCTACAGCCCATGGGTCCGTGAATGCAAGCCCCGTAAGACCAGCCCCAAAACGTCCAGGGTTAATACCCAAGACTCCGATACGGGGACCGGTAGACGCGTAGTAGCGGATGCACATTTCATGCACCACTCGACGCACCTCGTCACTGCTGTAGGGAAAGAGAACCTCGACTCCTTCTGGCAAAACTCCATCGATCGACAGGGTCGTGAGAAATGTCTCGACGAAACGGCCGAAAGATCTAGAAACCATAGACGTCGCGGGCCTTAGCACCGACGTAGTCGAGGAAATCCTTTGCTGTTAGGGGGCGGCCACAGACGCGTCGAACGATCTCGTCTGGAGTCTCGGTCCGGCCATGACGGTGGATCTTCTCTCGCAGCCATACCAGGATAGGAGCAAAATCACCGTGGGAGATAAGCTTCCGGACGTCAGGGATCTCAGCCTGCATGGCATTCCATTCCATCGCAGCATAGAGCTTACCCAGGGTGTAGGACGGGAAGTACCCAATCCCACCGAATGACCAGTGAACGTCCTGAAGACAACCTTCGGCATCACTTGGTGGAACCACCCCAAGCGACGATTGCATCTTTTCATTCCAAACCGCTGGGATATCCTTTACGCTGAGGGTGCCGGCAATGAGCTCGCGTTCGATTTCAAAGCGGAGAATGATGTGCAAGTTGTAGGTGAGCTCATCGCTTTCGACGCGGTTGAGCGACGGACGCATGACGTTGATAGCCTGGTAGAAAGAACGTACGGTCTGATCGGCCAACTGCTCGGGAAACTGCTTCTGCAGGATTGGGAAGGCCCATGTCCAGAACTCTTCTGAACGAGCAATGACGTTTTCCCAGAAGAGCGACTGCGATTCGTGGATGCCCATGCTGGCTCCACCACCGGCTGCTGTCCGGTTAAGGTCGTCGGCAATCCCCTGCTCGTACATCCCATGTCCAGCCTCATGTACAAGGCCAAACAGACATGAACGTAGGTCGTTATCGCGAATCCTCGTCGTCAAACGCACATCACGGTTACCAAAATTGGTGCAGAACGGATGTGCCGAGAGATCGACGCGCCCCGTCGACAGGTCAAAACCCAACGATGTTATGATAGATGTCGCCAGATCCTTCTGCTGCGCGGCGGGATAGGATCGATACAGCACGTCATCAGAAACACGGTCTTGAACCTGACTGATCGACTGGATCAGTTCGACAGTACCTGCACGGAGCTCATCAAACACCGGCGTTACATTGGCTACCGTGAGTCCAGGTTCAAACTGATCGAGCAGGTTGTCATACGGATGTGCTGCCGGTCCTAAAAGATCCGCTTCACGCCGTTTCAGCTCGACAATTCGCTCGAGAAGGGGCTGAAAGATGCTGAAGTCTGAGTTCGCACGGGCTCGTTTCCACGCATCCTGGGCCATGGAAGCCGTGCGAGCCATGTCTTCAACATGTTCTCCCGGAAGCTTCTTAGCCATGTCATAATCACGCAGAAACATAGCAGCAACCCGGCGCTGGCGATCATCGTAATCTGCCATCTCCGATCGAACTCGTTCGGCAACATTTGTTGCACGCTCACCCGTAACAGTCTCGTGCACGAGTCCCGAGAGCGTGGCGAGTTGTTCTGCACGTCCGCTGACAGATCCATCTGGCATGTACGTTTCTTGATCCCAGCCTAGCAAGGAAGCTGCCGCACCAAGATCTGCAGCGGTATTCATAACACGTTGCAACTCTGCATACGCACTCATGGTCTCTCCGATGAAAGAGGTCAGATGATCATCAACGCATCGCCATAGGCAAACAGACGGTAGTCTGATTTCATCGCGCGCTTGTACGCCTTGAACATAGCATCCTTGCCACCGGCAAAGGCCGTTGCAACGAGCAAGGACGGTGAGGCCGGCTGGTGGAAGTTGGTAATGAAGCGGTTGGCGATCTTAAACTCGTATGGCGGATGGATGAACTTATCCGTCCAACCTCTGTTTGGCTTGACGATACCGCTGGTAAGCACGCTCGACTCGAGGGCTCGCACAACGCTGCAACCAACGGCATAGACATTGCGCTTTGATTTGAGAGCCTTGTTGATGACGTCAGCCGAGTCTTTGGTGATCTCAAAATACTCGCTGTACATGCGGTGCTTGGTGAGGTCTTCAACTTCAATGGTTTCAAACACGCCCTGACCGATATTCAGCTGAACGGTGGCGATCTTGACACCTTTCTTTTCAGCTGCTTTCAGCAACTTCTCCGAGAAGTGCAGACCCGCAGTTGGCGGTGCGATCGACCCTACCTTCGAAGGATTGGCGAAAACACATTGGTAATCCTTCTTGTCGTCCTCGGTCGGCTCCCGCTTGATGTATTCCGGAATTGGCATCTGACCGATAGTTTCGATCACTTCGTGAAGGTCACCGTCATAGGAAAAGCGGACCGTTCGCCCCCTGGACGTCGTGTTGTCGATGATCTCACAGTAGAATCGATTGTTATCGAAGTAGATCTTGTTTCCGATACGAACCTTACGCGCAGGCTCCACCAGCACATCCCAGATTCGCTCTTGGGCCTTGAGCTCGCGAAGAAGCATGACCTCGATCTTGGCGTTGGTCTTCTCTTTCTTACCGAAAAGACGGGCCGGAAACACCTTGGTGTCGTTGAGAACGATCACGTCCCCGGCGTTCATGTAGGAAATGATGTCTTTAAACGTTTTGTCCTGGATTTCGCCCGTTTCACGGTTCATCACCATCATTTTGGCGCTTTCACGGGGCTTGACCGGATTTTTAGCGATAGAGTTCTTCGGAACGGAGAATTTGAACTCGGAGAGCTTCATTGAGGGGCAGTCTCACAGTGAGGAAAGACGGCAAAGATACGGCGATTTCAGGCCGAGTGCCACCTTTTTCGTTCTTTTCCCTTAGCGATACCAGACAAGGTTGAGAAGGTGTTCAACCTGGATCACAACAACTATTAAGAGCAATATTATCAACTGGTTGCGCCGTTTTACCCAACTAGCCATAACGCCACTCTCGGCGCCGCGTGGCCTTGCAAACACGGCGGCGGTGGCACAGATCATCACCGGAACGAACGGCAAATGGTACTTGGCAAGTGAAAAAGCCAGGATGTGCGGTGCCATAATGGATAGCAGCACTCCGATCTGAAAAGCTCGCGAGAGCCCCATTGACGAACCATCAACGACCAAATAGAACAGCCAGCCGAGCAGGACGAGGAGATAAAGTCCTCCCTCGACGGCCATTACAGAAGCAAACACTCTGTCTGAATAGCCGAAAACGAGCTGCATCTCCCGCGCAGCCGTGTAATCGCAACCAAAAAAGCCCCTTACCCTGTTTGACATGCGCCAGAGAGTTCGAAGCGGATTATCCAGCATGTACGCCTGTGCAGAATCCAGCATCAACCGCCGTTGTGCGACCGTGGCGGATTCGGCAGTCTCGGCTGTGAAGAACTGACGGATGTAGGCCTGAGCAGACGTATCAAGATCTGCAATGGCTCGTTGACCAAAGTGGCCGGTCTTGTAATCCGGCGTGTGAGCATTATTGGCCAACAGGACATTCCACTCTGAGTTTGTGGCCAGAGTCAGGCCGTGTCCTCGAGAGGCATGAAACAATCCCACAGGAAGGCAAAAGGTGGCAAGGATCATTCCAAGGATAACAAAAGGCCTGTAAATCCTCCGTAACACTCTCTCGGTTCGTGGAGTCGAGAACCACGTCATCGCAACGATAACAACAGGTAACAGGAGTGTACCGGGCCGCACCAGTACCACTGCACTGCACGCAAGGCCGCAAGCGAACCACCATCCTGTTGAGTCATGCCTTCGAGCACGAACGGCCGATGCGATCGATAAACTCACCAGTGAAGCCGCTAAGGGTAGAGACGAGATCTGCGCTGTGGAAAGCAGCACGTGTGGGTAGACCGCAGAGATGAGGGCGGCAATGAATACTGCGCGCGACGATGCAAGAATTGTTTGAGCAAGAAAGACGGTACTTACAAGGAATAGCAGCCCAATCAGAAAGCCGGCAAGATGTTCACTGAACAGTGAAAAGCCGGCCAACGCGAATACTGGTAAAGTGAAGAAAGCTGTACCGGGTGGGAAGTAGAAGTGATCGACGGTGCCCGAGAGTATTGAACGTGCCTGCTCGACATATGCCGGACCGTCCCCCATTTGCGGCATAGATCCCAACGGGCCAAACACAACGATCAGCCGCAGAACGACTCCAACTGCAATCACCATCAGTATTCGATGGTTCCAGCACGCCGCACTGGCTGATTTTTCATCAACGGACACTGTCATCCTGCGAATATCGTGCATAGACCGTACGTTCGCAGTTTGTACCCCGACGAAAAGCCAGATCATGCCGGATTTTGAACTAGTAACCAAATACCTGCCGAGTGGAGACCAGCCTAAGGCGATAGACGAGCTCGTCGATGGTCTGGAAACGGGCAGACGAGAGCAGACACTGCTCGGCGTGACCGGATCCGGCAAGACGTTCACAATGTCAAACGTCATTAAACGCGTACAGAAGCCGACGCTGGTGATTTCCCCCAACAAAACACTTGCGGCCCAGCTTTATGGTGAGTTCAAGTCGTTCTTCCCGAACAACGCCGTCGAGTTCTTCATTTCCTACTACGACTATTACCAGCCCGAGGCCTACGTACCTTCGTCAGATCTGTTTATCGAGAAGGATTTCTCGATAAACGATGAGATCGACCGGTTACGTCTTCGAGCAACAACTGCGCTAGTGGAAGGTCGGCGCGATGTCATCGTTGTAGCCTCGGTCTCCTGCATCTACGGCATCGGTGCGAAAGCTGATTTCAAGGACCAGCTGTTTCTAATTAAGACGGGCATGGAGCTCACGCGTCAGCGACTGCTGTACAGACTCAATGACATCCACTACACACGCAATGATTTTGAGTTCTCCAGGGGGACATTTCGTGTGAGAGGTGACGTTGTTGATATCATGCCTGCTGACGAAGACCAGAAAGCTATACGTGTAGAGCTCTTCGATGACGTCGTGGAACGTGTTTCATGGATCGACCGTCGTGAAGGAAAAGTCATAGAGCGAGTCGAGAGTATCCTGCTCTATCCCGCACGACTGTTTGTGACCTCACAGACACAACTTGCACGGGCCATGAACGACATCAAAGACGAGCTGGTCTCAAGACTCAAGGAGCTCCGTGAGATCGATAAACTTCTTGAGGCCCAGCGACTGGAGCAGCGCACTCAATACGACCTCGAGATGATGAAAGAGGTCGGGTACTGTTCGGGCATCGAAAACTATTCGATGCACCTTTCGGGAAGAATTCCCGGCGATCCTCCGAACTGTCTCATGGATTACTTTCCTGATGATTTCCTGTTGGTTATCGACGAGAGCCACGTGACGATTCCACAGCTTCGCGCCATGTATAATGGGGACCGACAGCGCAAGATGACTCTCGTCGAACACGGATTTCGCCTGCCAAGTGCGCTCGAAAATCGCCCTCTGAGGTTTGAGGAGTTCGAATCACACATTCACCAGGCGATCTATGTCTCAGCAACACCCGGTGATTACGAGTTCGAACGGTGCATGGGCGCTGTTACGGAACAGGTCATTAGACCAACGGGGCTTCTAGACCCGCGTATCGAGGTGCGTCCGGTCCGTAACCAGATCGACGATCTCGTTGGAGAGATCCGTTCTCGTGTAAATCGTCAAGAACGCGTACTCGTGACCACGCTAACGAAACGTATGGCAGAGGACTTGACGGAGTATTTGCAAAACCTGTCGATTCGTGTTGCATACATTCATAGTGACGTCGATTCCCTAGAACGTGTGGAAATCATCAGGAATCTTCGTCTCGGGAACTTCGACGTCCTTGTCGGAGTAAATCTTCTTCGTGAGGGACTTGACCTTCCGGAGGTGTCTCTAGTAGCCATTCTGGATGCTGACCGCGAAGGATTCCTCCGCAGCGAACGCTCTCTGATGCAAACGGCAGGTCGGACTGCACGCAACGCCGAGGGCCTTGTCATCTTCTACGCTGACAACGTCACACGATCAATGCATGCCGTCATGGAGGAGACCAATAGGCGACGTGAACTACAGCACGCCTACAACATTGAGCACGGAATAGAGCCAAAGACCGTATACAAGTCACTCGAGGAGATTCTTGAATCGACAAGCGTCGCAGATATTCAATCATCCCGAGCACATAAGTCTGCAGAGAAATCACGGCAGACGATGAAAGTGGCAGCAGAGCCCCTTCTCAACTATCTACCTGCCGAAGAGCGTCAGAACGCAATCGATCAGATGTTCGCCGAAATGAAGGCAGCCGCGCGGGATCTAGACTTTGAACGAGCGGCAAACCTACGCGATGAGATTCAACGCCTACGCGAGCTTCAAGGGGGCTCTTAAGACACGCAATAGAGGGCTCCAGCGTCGTAACTTTGCCGAATCGCACACTTCAGACCGCACGCTATGACCGAAACGTTCCCCACGGCCGATGTCCTGCGCCATTTACTCCGTTTCAAATGGCTAATCATCGGCCTGTCTGCCGTGGCAACGATAGCCGGCTACATGTACGCCTACTCTCTTGCACCGTATTTCAAGTCGACAGTAAACTGTGTGCCCCCTTCCTCAGATGTTGGCGGAATGGGCGGTGCTCTTGGTGGCATCTCATCCACGCTCAAGGACATCGGCCTTGCAAAGCTTGGCGGCAAGTCTGGAGAAAGCTATGAACTGATTGCCCTGCTATTCTCCCGCACGATCCGTGATTCGATGATCTCCGAGTTCAAGTTGCGAGATGAGTACGGGCTTCATGGTAAGACCATGGACGACGTGCGCGATGAGTTTGAGGACAACATCGAAGTGAACCTCCATGCCGAAGGCAATTACGAGATCAGCATGTGGAGCAAGGACCCGCAAAAGGCTGTGCAGATGTGCCGCAGTTTCATCGCCCACGTGAACGACATTTCAAATCGTATCTCTCGTACCGAAGCGACCAAAAATGCGGCCTATCTTGAGACCCGCCTAGCAATGATGGATTCGACACTTGCACTTCTAACGGATTCACTCAGCGAGTACTCCAGAAAGTATCGAGTGTACTCACCTCTCGATCAGGCGTCAGCCTCAGCCAAGGCACTTGCCGAGGTCAAGGGTGAACTCCTCAAACAGGAAACGCTGCTCGGGATTCTGGAGACGAATTACGGAAAGAATGATCCGCAGGTTCGCAATGCGACGGCCATCGTTGAGCGGCTGAAGACCCAGTACGAAGAAGCCCAAACTAAACCTGGTTTTGCCGGCAACTTTGCTCTCAGCGATGCGGCCGGTATCGGAGCGTCGTACTTACGAATGTATGCTGAGTTTGAGGCGTTTACGAAGCTCAAAGCATTTATGCTTCCGACTCTTGAGCAGGCGCGTCTGGACATGAACAAGACCGCTCCGGTACTTCTTGTGGTCGATGAGCCGGCACCAGCGGAGGAAAAGGACAAACCACGACGCCTGGTCATCGCTCTTGGAGCAGGCATTGGCATGTTTGTCACAATGATCATTGCCCTTCTTCTAGGTCGAGCTTGGAAGATGACGATGTCCACCGTCGGAGAGGCACGTGCCTGACGCATCACTGCTGCCCGTGATTGCCCTGCCGGCCATTGCCAGCGCACTTGGCTTCTTTGCCCTGCTCATTTCACGTCCTCGCATTTGGCTATCACTATTCATGGCCACAGTGCCATTCTTTGCCACTGACACCGGTCAGGGACTTACTGCGTCCGAGGCGATCACCGGTGGCATTCTCCTTTCCAGCATATCGCTGTGGTTTGTCTGGCACCTTGCGTCCGACAAAGGGCCACTCCTTCGGTCTTGGGCAGACTTTCTTCTAGTCAGCTTCATCATCGTGGCCGTCCTCAACCTGGCGGTTGCTATGGCCAACAAGCTAGAGTTCTTTGGTTGGGCCGTTGACTGGTCATACTTCATTCTCATGCTCTATTACTTCCCCCTTCGGGAAGAATTCGGCAAGGATATACCTTCACTGCGCACGTTCTTGGGCATTATCGGGTTGATAAGCCTGATCATGTCAGTACAGAGTGCCTTGAACTTCAAGAACCGTCTTGCTGAGAACTTGGTCTATGCCTATCAGATCGTAGCATCACGCTCGACACTACTTGGCCCCTTTTTTCTCCTCGCCGTATGCATTTCAGTGGTGCTTGCTGTTTCTGCTGAGGAGCGCCGGACAAAGATTCTAGCCTACGGAATACTGATGGCCAATCTCGGCGCATTGGCTCTGACGTTTACACGGACGATCTGGGTCTTTGCAGTTGCCTGCATCGGACTTTCAATGCTCTTTCTGCGTCTGCGCAGTAATGTCCGCATCGTCGTCAGTATGACACTGATCGGAATTGTAGCCTTTGCAGCTGCCTATGTGTATAATCCACGTATCACCAATGTGATCGTGGCAATGGTAAAGACGCGATTTGCCTCATCGACGCAGTTCTCTGGTGGAGACCACTCCTTTGAAACGCGCATTATCGAAGTCACGGACGTTCTGCGTAAAGTAAAACAGGCCCCCTTGGGCGGACACGGGCTGCGGGCAACCTTCGTTACGTGGGCACCTATCGATCAGGCGCACCATATCACATCCTACGTACATATCGGATACGTCGGCCTGGTTCACAAACTCGGTTTGCCGACGGCACTGCTGATGTTTGCTGTGATCATCATTTTCGGATACCGTAGCCTGCGCGTTGCATGGCTATCACGCGCACACGGGGTTGATATCGGACTACGTGCCCTGGCTGTGGGAACCTTTGTCTATTATCCTGCCATGCTTGCCGTGATCTTCATGTCAGGGATGTTCGATCAGCGCCACGGCAATGCACTCTTTGCGTTTATGTTCGCTTCCATAGCTATGTGTGAGGGTCTCCTTCCGAAGTCAGACAACATGTCCCTTCGGCATAATGTTGTGCAGGAGGATGTGTGAGTTTCAAACACCTCGACTCTCAATTCGGATCCGAGGAGCGATTCCGGATCTTCCGAATCGCGGCGATGGTGATCTGCATAGTCTTTGCATCTCGCTTGGGCTGGCTGCAGATTATCCAGGGCAACCGCTACAAGTTGAAGGCTGAATCGCAGGCGATCAAGCAGATCTCGACTGAGCCATTTCGCGGAATGATCTTCGATCGCAACGGACGGGCAATCGTTCAAAATGCTCCGGGATTCTCAATCACTGTCACACCGTACGAATTCACCAGACAAGCTAGTCTGCGTCTGGCGGCGATCCTTGGTGTAGAGGACAGTCTCGTCTGGCGTGAAGCCCAGCGTGCGGCGCGCTTTAACAAGTTCGCAGCCACGAAACTCAGTTATGGTCGTGATGTGTCTTTCGACATCGTGTCAATGATCGAAGAGCTTCGAGACTCACTTCCCGGTGTGGAGTTGATCATCGACCCGAAGCGGCTCTATGCTTTCGATGGTAATGCATCACACCTGCTCGGTTTTACACGAGAAGTTGCTGAGTGGGAGCTCAAAGAACTAGGTGATGCCTATGCTCCTGGAGATGTCACGGGTAAGGCCGGCCTTGAAAAGTCCTACGAGGCGGCAATCCGTGGTCAAAAGGGACTGCAGTTTGTAGCTGTCAATAAGAACGGTCAGAAGGTAGAGAGCTTCAATGACGGCAAGAGTGATACGCCAGGACTCGAAGGTGACGACCTCTATCTCGGCATCGATACGGATCTACAGGAATTGGCTGAAAAGCTTCTTCAAGGGGCGCGCGGATCAGTTGTAGCCCTCGATCCTACGAATGGAGAGATCCTTTGTTATGCAAGTAAGCCGGACTTTGACTTACGCAAATTCACAGGAAAGACCGCCCGGTCATACTACAATGAGCTGGCAAGTGACCCATCGATTCCTATGTTCAACCGTGCGTCCAATTCGATGTACCATCCAGGTTCGACGTGGAAGCCCCTCATGACACTTATGGCCTTGCAGGAAGGCGTCATCACACCCAAGACAAAGCTCCCCTGTCAGGGCGGCTACAGCTTCGGTAATCGGTTCGCCCTTTGCCACGGTGGTGTACACGGTATGATTGACTGCTCATTTGCACTCCAGGTTTCTTGTAACTCCTTCTACTACCAGCTCGGTCTTAAAATGGGTGCAGAGCGGTTTTACAAATACGGAGCGATGTTTGGGTTCGGTGCCCGTACGAAAGTCGATATACCGTCCGGCGAAGATGGTCGTGGAGTTCTACCGTCACGTCCCTACATGGATCGTGTGTATGGTCCTAAGAATTGGACTTCGTACGCCTTCATGAACTGGGGGATCGGTCAGGGCGAGGTAAACGTTACCCCACTGCAGCTCGTAGCATACACGGCGGCGATTGCCAACGGCGGCACGTGGCATCAACCCCATGCCGTGAGAGCTATCTACAGTAAGACTCTTCATCGGCGTAATACGATCGCCTATGAATCGCGCCCAATCCCGATCAACAAGGAGTATTTCGATATTGTTAAGCAGGCGATGCGATTGGTCGTCAGCAGTGGAACTGCGCGTGGCGCAGATCTCCCTGGGCTTGAAGTTTGCGGAAAGACTGGCACTGCTCAGACCTCAGGGGGCAAACAGGACCAGTCGTGGTTCATCTGTTTCGCCCCGAAGGATAACCCGAAGATTGCCATGGTCGTTACAGGCGAAGGCAAGGGCTTTGGTGCACAATTCGCCGTACCGATTGCCCAGAAACTCCTAGATCTGTATTTCAACCGTCGATGGCCAGCCGATGTCGGGAGAGATTCAACTTGGCTGCGAAAACCTGGTATCACACCGCAATCACAACCGGCAAAGGATTCTGCACCGGATCCCCATGGACCGTTTGCCGTTGCGGAGCCCCTTCGCAGTGTCGCTAGAAAGTCGGAGGCTACCGAGATCCTTTCGACCTCTCATTCACGTTGATGACTTCCATGATACGGTCATTGAGGTCGCGCCATCATATCGCGATACTGGTCACGTGGCTCCTCTGTCTGTTTGCAGGCTGCAGTAATGATGACGGGAGGACGGTCGTTCGGTTCTGGCATTTCTGGTCTGAACCACGACAACGAGCAGTGGTGGACTCGTTGATCACTGAGTTTGAACGACGTCATCCTGGCCTACAAGTTGAGACCACCGTTCTGAGCTGGGCCGACGGCAAATCAAAACTCCAATTGGCGTTCAATGCCGGTACACAACCTGACGTGGTTCATCTCGGCGGTGACTGGTTTGCTGAGTATGACAGTGCCGACCTTTTTGAACAGACGTCGGAGGAACACGGAATGGACTATGGTAATCGAGCGTTGAGGTGGCTCGTCAACGCACGGGCACTTGTCTATGACATACGACGCTCGACAGGTCTGCCAATCGGTGGACTCTGCGTGTCAGACCCTCACAATGTGATCAAACGCGTCCTGCCACTGCTCTGGCTCAATGGAAGTCGTCTCTACCAGCGATTACCGATCTCCCACGACCTGACGGATTCTCTTGCTGGATCAATCTGGACGGTCGTCACGTCTTCGCCAACAGCCATCCGTGACCGTTCTCGCCAACTTGATGAGCAGCTTCTGCGCGGCCAGATAGGCTCGGTCCTTACCGGTGCATGGATCGTTGATCTGGCTCGCCAACAGAAGAACTCATCCCTCCGCGTACAACCACTACCGTCGATCCTGAATACTGATGTGCTTGCTGTAAGCAAGGCATCTAAATCCAAGAACGCCGCGAAAGGCCTTGTTTCATTTCTCTGTCAGTATGAAAACGCCCGTGCGTTCTGTCTTTCGGTAAGCGATGCCGGCTTCCCTGCTGATCTTTGGACCGCCTCTCAGGATTCCGTGTTCTTAAGGGATTCTCTCCAACACGGATTTCTGCAGACTGCAATGGTTTCCAAGCCCCTTGTTCACTCGTCTACACTTCTGCGTGTTGAGCCCATCATCGAGGACATGATTGAACGGTGCTATGCAGCCAACAGCAAAGAACAAGTTGCTGCATATGTCAGGAGCGCTCGAGAAAAAGTGTTGCTGGCTGAATCACGCTGATTCAAGCAGCCGCTTTGTCGCGGCTTGGCGATAGCTGAACATCTCTTCGACCTGACGCCGGATTACGAGCGTATTGGCAATCCTGCCAAGGAAGCCGAACGGAGTCTCATACTCGACGATATCTGTCAGCTCGGTCTTGCCATTCACCGTTTGCAACCGCCTGGTCTGCTTCCAGGATGCGAAGGGTCCACGAACCTGCTCATCGACCATGAGTACAGGGGGCTGATACTCCGTGATCTTAACGTGCCAGCGCATCACGAAGAACAGGAACTGGCGGATCTTGAGCGTGACCTCATAACCAAGACCAGGACTGCCCATCGTTTCGATCGTGACCTTGATGTTTGGAGGCGTAATCTTGAGTAGGTTTTGAGTGTCGTCGTGAAAATGAAACACCCTCTCGATGGGGGCGTCAATTACAACTGTTCGCTCAATGCGTTCCATTTATGTGCCATGCGGAGCATGGATTCTTCAGTGGTGTAGTGATCGATCGATAAGACCGGTACCCATGCAAGGTCATGTGATTCTGCGCTTACGACGTGACGGGTATGTCCGGCATGGACAACATAACGCACATCATAGTGTAGATGTTCCGAATCCGACTGCCGTGCTGGGATGACGTGGATGTCAAGATCGAAGATCTCTGGCAACAACAACGTTACGTCCTCGATTCCTGATTCTTCCCTCGCCTCGGTCAATGCCACAGCAACCAGATCGTGATTGCCGTCGGCATGTCCGCCCAGCTGCAGCCACTTGTTGAGTTTACGATGGTGGGTCAGCAGTGTATGGGTGCGTCTCTTGTCAACGACCCACGCCGAGGCCGTAACGTGACCTTCGATGGTTGTACGCTCGAAACAACCTGCTTCACGCGCGACAAACTCTCTGAATCGACGCACCATGTTGGATTCCTCCGGATGGCGAATATGATACTGGTCCAAAGCGTGCAGCAGCGGACCCCGCACGCCGACATCTTCCCTATCTTGCTGCATGTCACGATTCCGTTTTACAGTTGAGTACGAAGGTACGCGCTATTCTGGTTGGCAGGTTCAGAAGAACGCCCGCACGGTTCAGGGTGAGATCATCGGCGCGTTACGACAGGTCCTTGGGGGCGATGATTTCGAGTTCATGGGATCGGGTCGCACAGACGCTGGTGTTCATGCCATCGGGCAGGTAGCTCACCTTGAGGCCAGAACAACGCTGGCTCCACACATCCTACGCATGAAGGTCAACGACCTACTACCAGCAGACGTCAACATCATTGATGTCAACCGCGCTGCCCCGAAGTTTCATGCCAGGCACCATGCTATATCTCGATCCTACCTCTACCAGATCTGTCAGCGCCGCACAGCATTTGGTAAGCGCTACGTTTGGTGGGTTAAGGATGAACTTGATACAGAGGCCATGACCGCCGCGTGCAGCATTTTTGAAGGGTTCCATGACTTCCGATCATTCACCCAGGATGATCCAGAGGCAAAGTCTACGACCGTCGAACTTGAGTTATGTCGGTTGCATGTTGACGGTCCACTGATCCTGATCAATATCAGGGGTTCCCACTTCCTGTGGCGCATGGTCCGGCAAATGGTCGGAATGATCGTGGAGTGCGGAAGGGGCGCGATCAGACCTGAATCGATTAGTGAACTTTTGCACAGTCAGTCGTCATTACCAGCTACGAAGACTGCACCGCCGTCGGGTCTCTTTCTTCATCACGTCCAGTATGACCATGAGGAGATCCGTCCTGAAATTTCACCATTGATAATGATCCGATGAATACGCTGACTCTTGGATTGATCCTGGCCATTTCTCTGGCCTGCACGCCCCCTGCTCAACAGAGCCATGGTTCGCGCCCCGTTACGATCTACTCTACGACAACAAAGAAGGCAACCCCGATGAATCGCATTGAAAAGACTGATGAAGATTGGCGCAAGGAACTATCGGAGGAAGAGTTCCGCATTGCCCGAAAGAAAGGGACTGAGCGAGCTTTCACTGGAAAGTACTGGGACCACCATGAACAGGGCGTGTATGTCTGTCGGTGTTGCGGGACCGAACTCTTCGACAGTCAGACCAAGTATGAATCTGGTAGTGGCTGGCCATCCTTCTATGCTCCTGTCGCAAAAACCAACGTCGACCTCCACCAGGACAAGTCTCTGATGATGGAACGCACGGAGGTCACCTGCGCCCGCTGCGGAGCCCACCTCGGACACGTCTTTGATGACGGTCCGCGTCCGACGGGACTCCGCTACTGTATCAATAGCGCCTCACTTGGGTTCGCTAAGGACAAATGACGATTGCGATTAAGGGTCATGCCCGGGCTGCACGCTGACGCCGGATCGCGCGTATCATTGAGCGACGTGTGTACAGGAAGTACATGCACGGGACTACAACCAGCGTAAGAAACGTCGAAAAGCCAAGTCCAAAGACGATCGACCAGGCAAGAGGTCCCCAAAAGGCGACACTGTCCGAGCCGATATGAACATGCGGATTACGGAGATTGATCAGCTCCCAGAAGTCGACGTTTAGACCGATTGCCAACGGCACCAAACCGAGAATCGTTGCACCTGCGGTCAGGACCACCGGATTGAATCGTATAGCACCGCCCTCAATGACGGCTTTACGAAGTCTCCACCCCTGTGATAAGAGCACATCGGTGAAGTCCAAAAGCACAATGCCGTTTCGAACAACGATCCCGCCAAGTGCAACAATTCCGACACCGGTGATCGCAACCGAGAATGTCATCTGGAAAGCGATGAATCCGAGCAGCACGCCAATCAAACTGAACAGTACCGTGACCATGACGAGAAGGGGCTTGCCCACCGAATTGAACTGCGTGACCATGATCAGGAAGATCAGAAGCGCGGCAACAAGGAAGGCAAAACCGAGGAAGCTTGCGCTCTCCTGCTGCTCCTCCTGTGCACCGGTCTGCTTGACGGTATATCCCTCTGGGAGGTTATACCCCTTGAGTGCCTGACGGATACCAGCATTGACCTCGTTCTCGTTAAAACCCTGCAGTAGATTAGAAGAGAGCGTGACTACTCGACGCTGGTTCTTGCGATTAATGCCCGCATACGTTGACGTGTACTCAAGGTGCGCTATAGAAGCCATCGGTACCTGACGGTAACGTCCCGTGCTCATATCCATGAAGGATACCGGCTGATTCATAAGTGCCTCGGCGTTCGTTCGCACGCGCTCCATCGAACGGATCTGCACTGGATACTCCTCTTCTCCCGCGCGGTACTTTGTTGCCTCTGCCCCATACATACTGTTGCGCAGCAAAAGACCAACCTGAACAGTGCTAACACCTTCAGCATTGGCTTTTTCACGATCCACGACAACAGCCAGTTCCGGTTTGTTGCGCACGAGGTCGCTCTTCAGTCGCTCAAGTCCAGCGATCTTCACTGTATCAACAAGGTAGCGTTGTACTTGATCAGATAGCCTAATGAGCGTCTCGAAATCATCGCCAGCGATCTCGATATTGACAGGCTTACCAGTCGGTGGTCCGCCGGATTCCTGGTCCACTACGATTTCTACACCAGGCATGTCGCTCAGGGCATCTCGGAATGCCACCAGATAGTCTGATGTGCTTTTGCCTCCTCGCTTCTGATACTCAACGAATGCGACTGTGACCTTGCCCTTGTGCGGCGTTACAGTACGATCAGGATTACGGGGATCTCCTGCACCAAGGCCAACATTGGAGATGACGGACTTGACGAGAGGATTTGACTGACCCAGCACCTTCTGAACACGTTTCTCTACGACACGGACGGTGCTATCCGTTTCAATCGCATCGGTACCGATCGGCAGCTGAACGTAGATGTACGCGTAGTTGGGTTCGCCGCTTGGGAAGAACGTAACCTTTGGTCCGGCGACGACCATCAACATAAAAGAGATGATGAGAAGAACGACCATTGATCCGATCACAGCCCATGGACGACGGCCGCGCAAAGACCACTTCAATAGCCCCCGATACCCCGCCATGATGGCCGGAAGGGTTTTCTGCTGAAAACGGTGGATGATGCGTGGCGTCAGATAGCGTCGATTCAGATACCAGAACGCCAGCGTGAAAAGTGAAAGAGTGGTGAGCCAAAGCTGGCCGCTGACGATCCCCAAAGCAGCAAGAAGCCCCACACAGCCACCGGTGATCAGCAGACGACGCTTTGTCATATCCACCGGCTTGCGATCCATGAAATCGACAGCGAAGACCGGATTCATGATATAGGCAACAATGAGCGATGCCGTAAGCGTTATGATAAGGACTGAGGGCAGGTAGAACATGAACTCGCCCACAATTCCCGGCCAGAAGAGCAGCGGGAAGAACGGCGCAAGCGTAGTGAGCGTACCTGCAACCACAGGAGCAAACACCTCGGCTGCAGCATACTTCGTTGCGGTCTTTATGTCGATGTCACTCTTGGTGTGCAGGCGGTGGGTATTCTCAATCACAACGATGGCATCATCGACAACGATGCCCAAGGCAAGCAAAAATCCGAACGTCACCACGATGTTGAAGGTGAAGTCAAAACTTGGCATGATAAGAAATGCCATGAACGACGAAAGGGGCGTTGCCAGACCCACGAACAGTGCGTTTTGGACACCCATGAAGAACATCAACACGATGGTAACCAGCAGAAAGCCAATGACGATCGTGTTGATCAGATCCGCCAGGTTGATACGTGTCGCCGTGGACTGATCGTTTGTGATCGTGACCTTTACAGTAGCCGGAAGTCGCTTTGCCGAGTAGTCAGTAACGATCTCCTGGATCTTGTCCGATGCAGCAATGAGATTCTCCCCTGCCTTCTTCAGAACGGCTAGCGTAACCACTTCCTTTCCGTCTAGACGGGCAAAGCTCTGCTGCTCCTTGGTAGTCTCGGTTACCGTTGCGAAATCCCGCACATAAGCCGTAACACCTCTGAAGCTGCGAACGACAACATTCCGTATCTGCTCAACGGATGTAAACTCTCCACTTACTTGCAGATTGCGACGTACCCCCGAGGTAAGTAACTCGCCACCCGAGATGTTCACATTCTCCGATTGAATAGCGCGGGACACGTCATCAAAAGACAGTCCAAGCGCCTGTAGACGGTAGGCATCGACATCGATACGAATCTCCTTGTCGAGAGCACCAATGACGTCCACACGACGGATCTCTGGGAGGGACTCCAGTTTGTCCTGCAGTTCATCGGCGTACGACTTCAACGCCGCTAGGCCTACACTTCCCGAAATGTTGATGTTCATGATCGGAAACTCCGAGAAGTCAATCTCGGCAACCTGCGGTTCTTTAGTTAGCTGATTAGGAAGCTCAGAGCGGGCACGGTCAACAGCATCGGTGATGCGCTGCTTCGCTACAACGGGATCAATGTCCGTGGTGAACTCCACAACGACGATCGAAGCATCCTGAATGCTGTTACTTGTGACCTTCTTTACATCTGCAACAGACTTGATCTGCTTCTCGATCGGACGGGTAATGAGATTTTCGATATCCGTTGGAGACGTTCCTGCGTTGATCGTCGAGACGAGGATAGTCGGCACAACGATATCTGGGAATTGCTCCTTCGGCAGACGGATGTACGTGAGAATGCCTAGGACACTGATGATGACCATCAGTACATAGACCGTCGTTCGGTTTTCAACGGCCCAGGCCGTTATGGGAAAGCTCTTGTGGTGTTCCATGGTTCAGGCCTACTCAACAATTCGGACAGTTTGACCTGCGGAGACCATCGTGGCTCCTTTGAAGATCACACGTTGGCCCTTTGCGAGTCCGCCAGTGATCTGTACCGATCCAGCCGTAGAAAGTCCCGTGGTGACGTTGACGCGGCCGACAAGCCCCTTATCATCGACGACATGGACAAATGACCCCTGATTATCCTGAAGCACACTTGAGAGAGGAACTGCGACCACTCCCTTAAGCGTGACGTCATTGATCGATACACGGCATGTGATGTTCGGACGAAGGTTCGAAGGAACGGGGCTGATCGGGATCTCCAGACGAAACGTACGACTCATCGGATTGACCATTCGTGATACAGCTTTGATCGTTGTCGTCACCGTATCACCGATCTCTGGGAACTCTATGACAACACCGTCTCCGACCGAGACAGTCGAAAGAAACGATTCGGCGATATCGACGACAACACGAACGTCTGACATGTTGACGATTGTCAGCGCCGGCAATCCCGGCATAGCCATTTCACCAACTTTTGCCGAGATGTTCTCGGCGAATCCGCTGCGCGGAGCAACGATACGCGACATGCTTTGTTGCTCTTTGAGTGAGGCCATACGGCGCTCGAGCGCTTCGAGCTGATTCTTCGCCGTTAGAAACTGGATCTCGCTTCCTGCCTTCTGTTCAAAAATGCGTTTCTGCTTTTCGAACAGTGTCTTTGCAAAGTCCAGCTGCACCGTTACTTCCTCTATCCCCTTTCGAATCAATTCGTCATCCATTTCGACGAGCACCTGGCCTGCCGTAACAGACTGACCTGGTGTGACGTTGACGCGCGTGATGCGCCCACCCATTTGTGGCGACAGAGTGATAGTTGAGCGGGCATCAACAGCCCCTTTGACATCAACCATGTGCGCTAGGTCGGTTAGGTCAGCTGTTACCACCGTAACCGGCTGCCGGTCATCCGTCTGCCCTGACGATGACATGGACGTTTCGAGCTGTTTGATCTCAAGCTCGATACGAGTTCTCTCGGCACGAAGCTGCTGCAGCCGCTCCTTCGATGAGGGGGAATCGGACTTGCCACACGAGGCTAGAAGCAGCCCCACAGGAATGATCCAGAGTAAAGATTTCATGGTCAATGAGAATGTATTGGTGAGAAATGTTCGTTGTCGTTAACAATCCGACCGTCCCGGATAGAAATGATCCGATCAGCACGCTTCGCGAATTCCACGTCATGAGTGACCATTAGGATCGTTTGTTGGAACTCATGTTTCAGCTCATTCAGAATGTCCAGGACCAGAGATGTATTCTTTGTATCAAGATTGCCCGTTGGTTCATCGCCAAAGATGATTTTCGGCTCATTGATCAGTGCACGGGCGATGGCTACACGCTGCTGCTGTCCACCGGATAGCTTGCTGGACCGCTTTGTGGCCTGATCAGCAACACCCAGCAGTGCGAGTGTCTTCATTGCCCGGTCCTCCATCTCTTCTTTGGCGAGCAATCCGCGACGCTGTGCCGGAAGCATCACGTTTTGCAGCACCGTGAAATCCGGAAGCAGATAATGGAACTGGAAAACGAACCCAATCATCGAATTGCGGAAGTCGGCAAGTGCATTCTTATTCAATGTCCTGATATCAACGCCATCGATTGTGATCGTCCCATCATAGACTGTGTCGAGTGTCGAGAGTGCATACATGAGAGTTGTCTTTCCGCTGCCGGAAGGTCCGACGAGTACGACGAACTCTCCCCTATTGACATCAAGTGAGATGTCATTGAGAACCTTGAACTCCACGGGCTCCGTGAAGATCTTTGTCACATGTGAGGCACTGATGATCGGCTGTGGTGTCATCGGCTCCGGATGATCTCCACAGGGTCAAACCTGGCTGCCTTTCGTGCAGGAAAGTAGCCGGCAACAGTCGTTGCGGTAAGGGCAAACGTGAACGCAGCCAGATAGAACAATGGATTGAAGTTGATGATCAAATATTGAACACTGACGAATCCCTGGATGTTGAGGGGGATCATGCCGACGATCTTGGATGCAACGAATCCGAGCATGAGACCCAGAACACCCCCTGTCGAACCAATTGCGACTGACTCGATGAGAAAGATCACGCGGATGTCGCCGTCGCGATACCCCATTGCCTTCAGGATGGCGATATCGGGCATTTTCTCATAGATGATCGTCATCAGAATGTTGAAGATGCCGAAACCCGATACGACGAGGATCGAAATGATGACAAACGATACCGTGAGATTTTGAATGCGGAAGATTCCGAAGACATTGGCATTGGCTGCCTTCCAATCTTCGGCTTTGCATCCATGAAGAGCTTGATACTGAATGGCGACGATCTCTGCGTCATCCACATCTCGCAACCGAACATTAATGTCGGTGATATAGGCGCCAGACTGCTGCAATAGGCGTTGGGCGTTTCTGATGGAAACATAGGCACGGGTGTTGTCCTGCAGGGTGATTCCCGTCTTGGAGATCCCGACAACCTTCATTTGCAGCTCGACGCCTTTGGATGAGATCACCGTCAGGTTGTCGTCAAGACGGATGCCAAGCTTATCGGCAAGACCGACCCCGAGAATCACTCCGTTGGGGAGTGTCTCCATCCGCTGCAGGTGACCAGCAACAAGATTGTCCTTGATGTGAAAAAGCTGGTCCTCGCGGAGAATGTCCACCCCGGCAAGTGTTGCCGCCTGTTGGGACATTCCATACCTCAGAATGCCTTGTAGTCCGAGATACGGTGCAACACCTTCTACCCGTGGATCCTGCTCAATATCACGCAGGATCTGATATCCGTTGCGCAGACGTCTCTCCTCGTCACGGGGCTTCTGGTTTCTCACAATGTTCCACGTTGTCGCGCTGTCTGAAACCATATCAAGCACATGCGGGCGACTTGTCCGTACATCGTTGTAGATGTGCACATGAGCAGTGGTGTTCACGGTCTTTTCGATAAAATAGGCCTGAAGACCAGTCAGCAGTCCAGCTTGGAAGATGAACACGGTCACGCCGAACATCACGCCTAGCATGGCAACAATCGTCTGCCTCTTCTTGCTGAAGAGGTGAACCCAGGCGATCCGCAGCAATGGACGCTGTGCAAACAGGTCACTCATGGAACGATCTCATCCGCATCATTCAAACCACCCTTGATCTCGACGTATCGCAGATCCTCGAGTCCAGTAGTGACGCGGATACTCTGCACAGAGCCGTTGCGCCGAACGTTCAGGATACGCGTTGCCGGCACGATCTCGCGCGGCAATACGAGTGCTCGCTCCCTGCGGTCGATCACGATGTTGGCTTCCAGCGACATACCAGGCAACAGACGTGCCCCTTCGGAGTCGATCCGTGCCGTGACTGATGCGGTCTTGTCCTGATTCGACACACGAGGCGTAATACTCACAACACTACCATTGAATGTTCGCCCCTTAAAGGCATCGAGCGAAAACACGATTGACTGTCCGACGGCCACCACCGACACGTCGGCTTCATCAACACTCAACTCGACCTCCACCAGATGCGAATGCCCAAGTTCGATAAGGGGCTGCTGTGGCATGACGAGCTCACCTACCTTTGGTAGGACATCATAGACCAGCCCATCATCACCGGCGGTAAGCACGAATTCATCCCGCAACGAGCGCTGGATCGAAACATTAAGTTCAGCCGTGCGCTGTTCGGCAGCTAGCTTCTGTCGTGTTGCGGCATAGACGTCGAGTGCCTTGGTGTACTGGCGTCGTGAGATCTCGTATTGTGTCTGTGCGGCATCGTAGGTTGCCTGTGCGGTAGCCTGCTGAGATAGCAGCCGGCGCAATCGGGCGGCATTGATTGAATCAAGCTCCAACCGCTCACGAGCCGACTCAAGATCCGCAACAATCGAACCAAGTACGGCACCCTTCGTCTGAGCGTTCTCTCGCGCCAGACCATAGACTGTCTGAGCAGATTCAACTGCTAATTCGGACGATACGGCTCGGATTCGCAGAAGAGGCTGACCCTTGACGACGGTATCGCCGGGTTTTACGAGCAGTTTTTCCACGATGCCAGGGACCTTTGATGCTACTCGGATAAAGCTGACCGGAAAGATCTTTCCGGAAGCATAGACCGCCTGCGTGATTGTGCGACGCTGTGGCGTAATTGTCGCTTCTTCCTTGCTGCAGGATACAGCCAGGAGAATCACTACAGCAAGTGATGCAACCATCGTTTCGTACTTCGTAACACTTCTCATAGTGCGCTGATTTCGTTGTTCGAGGATGGATGCCGCTGCAGACCCCTGATGATAAGCTTGACGATATCCCGCAAAACGACCTCTTCTCCGTCCGTTACCCAGCCTGGCGGAATGAGGTTGTTACGAAGGATCATCACCGAACCTTTCATCGCTATGACAATCTCTGCAACGACTAGTCTGAGGTGTCCGTGCAACAGAAAGTATCCTTGATGCACCCCCTGCTCCACGATCGATTCCACAAGACCGATGAGGCGCTCATTGACATTCTTAAAGTTTGCTAGCGTTGGATTATCGTCAACATTGGTCATCATCAGACCAATGTTTGTTTGCGTCATCATCTGATAAAAAAGCTGGTTCTCCTGCGAGTACGTGTAGAACGTCGCGAACGCCAGCTCGAGTTTTTCAGGCGGAGCAAGTGGACTTGACACTACACTGTCCATTGCCGTCGTCAGCGTGCTGATGTCATCAGCAAGTAGGCCCATCAGAAGTTCTTCGCGATTGCGGAAGTACAGGTAGAGTGTCCCCTTGGCAAGTTCAGCCTCCTGTGCGATGCGCTCCATGGTGGTTGTCGTTATGCCGTGCTTCAGAAACGCAATGCGTGCAGAGTCTAGGATGTCTCTGCGTCGTTGATCGCGTTCGCGTTCTTTGCGTTGTGTCGTTCCCACCGCTTTACTTACCCATTACCGAGCGCATATACTTCGGATCGATCTGACCAGTAGCCCGGTCAAAATCAGCATGTGTGACATGGTAATCGACAAGAGCATTGATAGCATTGACCTTGGACTGTGACAATGATGTTTCTGCGTCGGTGATCTCGAGCAGACTTCCGGTGCCTTCGCGATAGCGGATTCTAGCGATCTCATATCCGCGCTGCGCCTGATCAACTGTGGACTTCTGTGCATTCGAGCGTTGTGCTGCCGACTCCAACTGGTTGATGAGTGTGCGTACCTGGAGCTTGATCAGATCGGTCACTTGAGAGAGGCGCTCTTGGGCAGTGTTTACGTCGATACTGGCCTGCTCCACTTTTTCATTGGTTCTCAGACCATTGAACAGGTTCATCGAAAAACTCAGCCCAACTAGCAAGCTTGACGCACTCTGCCAGCCATTCAGAGTCTCACTCTGTCCTTGGTTCTGCCACTGGCCGAAGGCTGCAAGTGTCGGATAGTAATCGGCACGGCTCAGGTCAACCATACGCCGGCCAACCTCGATCTGCTGAGCGATGGCTCTGAGGTCGAGATTCTCTTTCAGTGCCAACGCAACAGATGCCTCTGACTCCGGCGTGGCCAAAGGATCCGTTAGGGCCCCTTCGGAGACCATAACTGAATCGGTAAGGTCCACACCGATGTATGTCTGTAAGGCAGCAAGGGCGGCAAAACGTCCAGACTTCGCTTGGAGGAGCATCGGCTGGGCATTGGCAACAGCCACATCAGCCCTGATCTTATCGAATTCGGCTACAAGTCCTTCTTGGAAGAGTGCCGTGATGTTACGCTGCACTTCTCGGATGTTCGTAAGCGTTGCTTCTGCAACTGTTGCATATCCCGAGGCGGCAACGGCCTGATAATAGCGCTTCTTCGTCTCGGTTACGACCTCTGCCACCGCCGCACGCAACTGTGCTTCCGCCGCATCGCTGTAGAGCTGCGAGGCTGAGATGGCCGTGATCACCGAGCTGTTGAAAAGAATCTGCTGCACCTGCGTGGTAACGTTGTATCCGTTGGTTAGACCAAACCGCAGCGGTGCAACCTGCCCTGTGACAGGATTGGGAAAGAAGAACACCGGTAGCTGGATATTGTGGTTGAGACCAGCTGAAAAGTTGACTGATGGTAGTGCAGTGCCGTAAGCCTCCCGAACCTGGGATTCGGCTCGCGACACTCCCAGACGTGCCACAGAAATCGATTTGTTGCGTTTGAGTGCCAGCTCGATCGCATCGTCTAAGCTGAGCGACTCTGCGGCTAGGCTGACAGTGAAGAACGGCACCAGATGGAGACCGATGAACAACACTCTGAACAGGGGCATGGCAATTCCTTTAGTACTATGACGACTAGTCAGTTTCCTGACCAGCGGTCACAAAATTGAAGAAAGGTCATTTACTGTGCAAGTGGTCACTTGATAACATGGTAGATTTGTTGTCCATTTCGAAGAAAGATCCCCCTGTGGCCGCATCGGACACACCCGAAACAGAGATCACAACGATCAAGATCCGCGGTGCTCGCGAGCACAACCTGAAAGGCATCGACCTAGATATTCCCCGCGATCAGCTTGTCGTTATCACCGGGCTGAGCGGATCGGGTAAGTCCTCCATTGCGTTCGATACCGTTTTCGCCGAAGGCCAACGCCGATACGTCGAAAGTCTTTCCAGCTACGCGAGACAGTTCCTCGGAGTCATGAAAAAACCCGATGTCGATGTGATCGAGGGTCTCTCTCCGGCCATCTCCATCGAGCAGAAAAGCATCGGAATGAGTCCGAGATCAACGGTTGGAACCGTAACGGAGATCTATGATTACATGCGTCTGCTCTACGCCAAGGTTGGCGTCCAGTATTGTGTTTCGTGTCAGATCCCGGTGCAGCAGCAGACGGTTGATCAAATCATCACGGCCCTGCTGGCATTGGGGGTAGGCACCCGCATTCAGATTCTGTCACCGGTAATCAAAGGTCGCAAGGGACATTACCGTGAGCAGTTGGACACGTTCAGACGTCAGGGCTTTGTACGTGTGCGCATCGACGGAGAATTGAAAGAGATCACCGATGGGATGCAATTGGCCCGGTACAAGATGCATACTATCGAACTTGTGATTGATCGACTCGTTATCGAGGACTCCCCTACTAAGCGCCTGACGGAGAGCATCGAAACGGCACTGAATCTCGGTGAGGGCGGACTGACGGTTCTCTATGAAACCCTACCAGATACCTGGCAGGAGAGTTTTTACAGTACGAGCTATGCTTGTCCGCAATGCGGCACATCCTACGAGACTCCTGCTCCGAACATGTTCTCGTTCAATTCCCCGTATGGGGCATGCCAGACGTGTGACGGTCTTGGTGAAATGCAGGATTTTGATCCAGCACTTGTGGTTCCGGACCCGAACGTCTCGATTGCCAAGGGGGGCATTGCTCCACTGGGTCCTCAGCGCGAGACATGGCTGTGGAAGCAAGTCGTAGCCTACTGTCAAAAAATGAACGTGTCGCTGACCGAACCGATCGATAAGATCACACAGGAAACATTGCACGACCTCCTGTTCGGGCCCGATGGTGATTCTGAAAACGTTGCGGCATATGGAACAACGGCCCAACACCGGTTCATTGGTATCTGTCCGTCACTGCGTCACCAGTTCGATCACACAACATCATCGTCCGTCAAGAAGTCCATTGAAAAGTATTTTGCTACAGTGACATGCCGGACATGCCACGGTGGACGGCTCAAGATCCCGCATCTTCATGTACGCCTGGCGGACGAGTCCATTGATGCGCTCTGTGGACTGGATATCGGAGAAACCCGGGCTTGGTTTAGGGCACTGCCAGAGAAACTCACAGATCGTCAGAACCTGATAGCTCAGCTCATTCTGAAGGAAATCGGACATCGTCTGGAGTTTCTCGACGATGTAGGACTAGGATACCTCACTCTGGATCGACGAGCTAGGACACTTTCTGGGGGCGAGTCCCAACGTATTCGACTCGCTTCGCAGATCGGATCACGCCTGGTCGGCGTTACCTATGTGCTTGATGAACCATCTATCGGCCTGCATCAGCATGATAACCGAAAATTGATCGACTCGCTCAAACGTCTGCGTGACGCCGGCAATACAGTACTGGTTGTTGAGCACGATCGTGAAATGATCGAAGAGGCAGATACAATGATCGACGTCGGCCCTGGGGCTGGCGTGCACGGTGGCTCCATCGTTGCTGTTGAATCGCAGGAGCGGCTGCAAGCGCTTCTCAAGGGCAAGGCCAACAACATCCCCGACTCTGTGACCCTTCGATACATCAGCGGCCAAACCACTGTATATCGGCCCCCTGAGCGTCGATCTGGCAACGGACATCTACTGCAGCTAAAAGGAGCCACCGGCAACAATCTGCACAATGTAGACCTCGATGTTCCGCTCGGAACCTTCACGTGCATCACCGGCATGAGCGGTTCAGGCAAGAGTTCACTCATCAACGAGACACTCTATCCAATTCTCGCTACGAAGCTTCACCGGGCGGAAGGTCAGCCCCTTTCCTACAGTTCGATCCACGGCCTTGAAAAGATTGACAAGGTGATTGAGATCGACCAGACACCAATCGGGCGCACGCCACGTTCCAACCCGGCCACATACACCGGACTTTTTGGATTGATCCGTGATTTCTACACGTTGCTTCCAGAAGCCCGCATTCGGGGATACAAGGTGGGCCGATTCTCGTTCAACGTCTCAGGCGGACGCTGTGAGGAATGTGAAGGGGCCGGACTGAAGAAGATTGAAATGAACTTCCTGCCTGACGTCTATGTGCCCTGTGATACCTGTGGTGGCAAGCGATACAATGCCGAGACGTTAACGGTAACATTTAAGGGGAAGTCGATCGCCGATGTTCTTGCGATGACGGTGGAAGAAGCATCCGTCTTTTTCTCTGAGATACCTAAAATCTCAGCACGTCTTCGTACCCTGCTTGATGTCGGTTTATCGTACATAACGCTTGGACAGCAAGCTACCACTCTATCAGGGGGCGAGGCACAACGTGTTAAGCTGGCAACAGAGCTGGCAAAGTCATACACCGGGAAAACACTATACCTGCTTGATGAACCCACAACGGGGTTGCATTTCGAGGACGTGAGCCTGCTTATGGAGCTGCTTCACAAGCTTGTCGAACGCGGCAATACAGTAGTCGTGATCGAACACAATCTCGACGTTATCCTAAGCGCTGACTACATCGTTGACCTTGGGCCGGGAGGTGGCAAAGACGGTGGAAGAATTGTAGCAGCCGGGACACCTGAGCAGGTAGCGCGAGATAGCGATTCTCTTACGGGACATTACATCGGCAAGGAACTGATAAAATAATCCCCTCGTTTTCGGAGATTGCACGACACCCGCAACGAATTCGTCATTGCGCCGGATTATTTAGCGGAGCTGGTAGCGTGTAAATCACCTGCTCAACTTTCAACAACCAGCATTGAACGTGAACATCAGCATCAAGAACCAACTTCAGCGATGCCTGCGCGACATTGCCGAATCATCAAATATCTCTGACGCGAATGACATCTTTCATGATCGCAGTCAGGGCTGTGTTGACGATGGAGGCATCATCGTTGACCGTGTCGCTGAGGTTCTGCGTGACGTCGGCATTGCCGTAAGTGTCCACAATCCGGGTGGTTCGATACCACATCTTGCCTACGGAATAGTGTGGTCGGATCAACGTGGCGACTTGCATCGTGCATATCGAACAGGTTCATCACAGTATTCCGTTCACGATTACGGATCCGGCACTGAAGCGGCTTATTCATTTGCTGATATTATCGAACTCGTAAAGCCATTCACGTGCATTGTTGTGCCGATCATCGCACGCTCATTTCTGAACATGACTGGCAAGTCTGCTCCAGGTCATGCCGATGGTTATGGTACCACAGCACCATCAGGCTACTCCCCTTCGGTAAAATTCCGGACTGTATGGCCGTTGATGAAGAACATCATCGCAACAGAACGTCGGGATATTCTCATCGTCGTGGTGTATTCAATTTTTGTCAGCCTTCTTGGGCTCGTCGTACCACTGAGCAGTCAGGCCATCGTAAATGCAGTCGCGCTTGGTGTGTTCAGCCGTCAGTTGGTCGTGCTTTGCATCGTCGTTTTCTTCTCCATGATCGTAACTGCGGTTATGGTTGTCTTTGAGCGTCATTTAATCGACATCATTCAGCGACGATTGTTCGTGACCACGGCTTTTGACATTGTTCACCGCATCCCAAAGATTCGGGAGGATGCTGTGCGCAACATGTACATCCCGGAGCTTGTTAATCGCTTCTTCGACGTCATCACCGTGCAGAAGGTGGTGGGCAAGTTTCTTCTCGAAGGTGTTGGTGCCCTTCTGATGCTTCTGACCGGTCTCTTGGTCCTGTTTCTATATCATCCATTCTTTCTGGTTTACGATCTGATCTTCTTGGCGTTTATACCGATCCTTGTCTTTGTTCTTGGTCGGGGTTCACTGACAACAGCACTTGGAGTTTCGAACGCTAAGTATGATACCGCAGCATGGCTGGAAGAGGTTGCCAGGAACCAGCGTTCAATAAAGCTTGATTCTGACCCCGAGTTTTCGCCCAGTAGGCTTGATGGTATTACCATCCGATACGTTGACGCGAAAGCGCGCCACTACCGCATTATTGCCCGCCAGATGCTGGGCTCGTACATCTTCAAGGCATTTGCTACTGTCGGCATTCTTGCACTCGGCGGCATACTCGTTCTTGAACAGGCTATCTCACTTGGGCAGCTCGTTGCGGCAGAGATCATCATTATCATGATCATCGGAGCCATTGAAAAATTGCTCACGCAGTTCGATGAGTTCTATGACTTTGCGGCAGCTCTCTACAAACTTCA
>JBILLF010000004.1:0-66504 GCA_044376225.1 Patescibacteria group bacterium
TGATACGCCCCGTAGAAAGCAGGACAAACGGCAGGTATCCTTGATTGCCAGCCGTTGCCGGGTCACAGTCGCTTGTCGAAACCTGATAGGTCGCCGATGCTGCAAGAATGAGCGAATCGACGATCATGGCTCCGCGGCGTGAACGGCGCCCTAGAGCTCCCTGACCAAGGATGCGCTCGGCGTTGGAAGACACATTACCGAGCGGCCACGGTTTGACGATATAGAAGGTATCAACTACCGAGGCGAAGTTGTTGACGACCACGCGAATCGGTACGCGGAACTCCGATCGGAGCTTTGTCCAGTCGTGGTCATTGGGTTGCACATCGGGATGCACAAAGGCCACTGTCGAAATCAAGCGTCCATTCCAGCTGACGCTGACAGGACCGAAGATCAACCGTGCAGCATCGGCCGGACTGGCGCATTCAACCCGCACCCTGTCCCCGGGATTGTTGAGAAAGGTGCCGTCCGTTCCAAAGTTGCTCGTGAGATTGAACGGTGCAAGGATCTCCACAACAGTTCCCATTCCAGGAGCACCGATGTCGGGGATGATGTACGAGATACGCCACTGCGCCATGACGCCACAGGTCGCCACGAAGAAGTGAAGAAGTACGAGGGCAAGGCGGCACAGCCTCATATTGTAGCAACCACCTTTAGCTCGACGGCGATCGGCGTCGGAAGGGCTCCGATCTCGATCGTCGTACGACAGGCATCGACTCCGGCAAAGTGCTCGGCATAGAGTCGGTTGAACGTCGGAAAGTCAGCCTTCATGTTCGTCAGATATACCTGTACGTCAATGATGTTCTCCCATTTTGAACCTGCATCCTCGATAATGTACCGGATGTTTCGGAACACACTGAGTGTCTGGGCTTCAATGTCGTAGTCGAGGATCGACCCATCCGGACCAAGCGTAACGCCGGGGATGACCTTTGTGCCGCGTTCGCGCGGGCCGACACCACTTAGGTAGAGCATGGTGCCAACACGGCGCGCATGCGGATATGCACCAACGGGCTCGGGAGCCCGATCAGAATTGACGACGATCTTTTCCATTCCTCTAATCGCTGCTGTTACGGTTCGATTTGAACACAGATGTTCTTGGGTTCTGTAAAAAAGCGCAATGCCTCGGTTCCCCCCTCGCGGCCCACGCCACTCTGCTTCATCCCTCCAAACGGCGTCCTCAGATCACGCATCAGCCAGGTGTTGACCCATACGATGCCCGAATCAAGACGCTGCGCCGTTCGATGGGCTCGATGAACGTTCGACGTCCAGATCGTGGCTGCCAGACCATACATGGTGTCATTAGCCATCGCCACGACTTCTTCCTCCGTGTCAAATGGAATGATCGTGGCCACCGGGCCGAAGATCTCTTCCCTGTTGACGCGGCACGCCTGCGGCAGTCCGCCGATGAGCGTGGGTTCAACAAAGAACCCGCCCTCACAGCGGCCGTTCAATTGCACACGACCTCCACCCACAAGAATCGTGCCCCCTTCCTGCTTGGCGAGGTCGATGTATCCGAGGATCTTCTCCATGTGCGCAGCGTTGACCACTGCACCGGTGCGCGTGTCCGGCTCCAGCGGATCGCCAACCACAAACCGACGTGTTTCCTCGATCAGTGCGGTCTGGAATTCGTCGAAGATTCCCCGCTGAACGAAGATCCTCGAACCGCACAGGCATATCTCACCCTGATTGGTGAATGCTGCACGGGCCACACTGCGTGCCGTTGAGGCAATACTGACATCGTCAAACACGATCGTCGGGTTCTTTCCGCCAAGCTCAAGCGAGAGCTTCTTAAACATCGGGGCAGCAGTGGCGGCGATCATCTTCCCGGTAGATGTGCCACCGGTAAACGAAATGGCCTTGACGTCGGGATGTTCAACGATGGCCTGACCGCATTCCGGACCGTATCCGTGCAGGATATTGAGGACGCCGGGTGGAAGCCCAGCATCCATGCAGATCTGTGCCAGGAGAAAAGCCGTCATCGGAGTCAGCTCACTGGGCTTAGCAACCACCGTATTTCCAGCGGCCAGCGCCGGGGCGATCTTCCAGGTGAAAAGATAGAGCGGCAAATTCCACGGCGAGATGCAGCCGACCACACCAAGAGGCCTGCGCACCGTGAAGTTGATCACGTTCTCGTCGGTCTGATGCGCGTCTGTGTGCGTGTGTAGAATCTCCGTGGCAAAGAAGGCCATGTTGTCCACGGCTCGCGGGATGTCAACACTGCGTGAAAGCCAAAGGGGCTTGCCCTGATCGTTGGTTTCTGCCAGAGCGAGATCCTCGAGATGGTCCTTGATGCGCTGGCTGATGCGCAGGAGAATCTCTGATCGCCCCTTTGCCGGCATAGCCGACCAGTCCGGAAACGCCGTGCGGGCGTGTTCAACGGCCATCGCAACATCGCGTGCATCACTTCGGGCGATGAGCGCAGCTACCGCGCCTGTGGATGGATTGATGTTCTCTATCCACATCCCCGAAGCGGGATCGCAATAGCGTCCGCCGATATAGTTTCTGATGTGCAACATGGTGTTACGGTTAGACTTACAAATATATCGTATGTTTGGCTTTATGGACCTTCAGAGCGCCATCCGGACGTTTCTTTCCACACTCGATGTGGAAAAGTCGGCAAGCCGGCACACGACCTTGACCTACGCCACTGCACTCGATCAGTTCTGTCTTTACCTGGCCGAGTTCAGCGATCCCCTGCCAGAGGTCGATGAGATCACCGAAGCCGACATACGTCCTTTTCTGGGCTGGCTGCACGACAAGGGGCTTGGAAAAACGTCGATCCGCCTGAAATTGGCGGCCGTTCGAAGCCTGTTCCGTTTTCTGCTCCGTAGCGGAATCATTGAGCGCAATCCCGCAGCGCTGCTATCCTCGCCAAAGACCTCTCGCCCCCTTCCGTCGTTTATCAATGTTCATGAAGCCGAACGCCTCTGGGACAGTTTTGACACTGGCACGGCGAAGGGGCTTCGTGACAAAGCACTGTGTGAGTTGCTCTACGGTTCGGGGTTGCGGATCCACGAGGCCCTGGCTCTGAACGTGGATCAGTTGGATGCCGTTTCCAGGACCCTGCGTGTTCTCGGCAAAGGGGCCAAGCAGCGAGTAGTGCCACTGACGGCCGAGACCGTAGCGGCGATCGACAACTACCGATCTCAACGTCACATGCTCGCGCCATCGGCTGACGAGGCAGCGTTGTTTCTCGGTGATCGTGGTGGTCGATTATCAGCCTCCTCGGCCTGGCGAATCGTCCGCCGTGCCTTGGGGCCGATCACGGAGTCACGTCGCAAAAGCCCGCACGTGCTGCGTCATTCATTTGCCACACACCTGCTTGACAATGGGGCTGATCTGTCGGCCGTTTCTGATATGTTGGGACACTCCTCCCTATCAACCACACAGATCTACACCCACGTCAGCGTCGAGCGCCTCAAAGAAGCCTACAAACGCGCCCATCCGCGGGGCGCTTCTTCCTGAATTCCATCCTCGCACCACAGCACATGCGCATTTCCGTTATCGGTACCGGACATCTCGGATCCATCCATGCAAAGCTCCTCACCCAACACGAAGGGGTGACACTTGCAGCAATCGTTGATCCTGATGCCGATCGTGGCCGTCAGATTGCTGAACTCCATGGCACGACCTGGTATGCCACACTGGCCGACATGCCCGAGGTTGACGCTGTCATCGTCGCCTCGCCAACGTCCACGCACTATGACGTGGTGCAAGAGTGCCTTTCACGGGGCTACCACTGCTTCGTTGAGAAGCCAGCCACGGCAACCCACGATCAGGCGGTGAAGTTGCTCGAGCTCGCAGCCGCAAGCGATCGGGTGATACAAGTGGGTCACGTCGAACGGTTCAACCCCGCGGTGCGCGCTCTAGCCGCAATGCCTGTCGAACCGCTGTTTATCGAAGTACACCGCCTAGCCCCTTTCAAGCCTCGCGCGATCGATGTGAGCGTGATCCACGACCTGATGATACACGATATCGACCTGCTATTGTGGCTGACAGGGTCCTCTGTGACCGATGTTCAGGCTACTGGCGTTAGGGTTCTCACCGATACCATTGACATCTGTAATGCCCGACTGACGTTTGCCAATGGATGCGTTGCTAACGTCACGGCATCACGCATCACGGCATCGCCGATGCGTAAGCTTCGGATCTTTCAGCGCGATCGGTATGTTTCACTGGATCTGGCCGCTGGTGCCATTGAGATGTATCTCCTGCAGGACCGTTCACAGCTTGACACATCGCACCAGACGACCCTGGTCGAGGTGGCAACACAGTTTGGCGACCGTATCATTGTGCATGAAACACCCGAGGTTACCCCGGGCAATGCCATCTTTGAAGAGCAGCGGACGTTCATCGAGAGCATTCGTTTCCATGCACCCGTTGCCGTGAGCCTTGACCAGGGCGCCGAGGCGATACGAATCGCAGAATGGGTTCACACTCTTGTTTCGTAAAGTCTCTGCTCAGATGACGATTCAGTTCATGCACATGCGGCCGTTTATCCTCCTTGCCTCCCTATGGCTGGGCTCCACAGCCGTACACGGCCAGACAGAGATGATGGATCTTGGCCGCGTAGGCCATGCCGCCTTTGTGACCTCAGTCGTCACCGATTACCAATGTGTGTCGATCAACCCCGCAAACCTCGGATTCTCGCCAAGTTTCGACCTGTATCGCGTGTCAACACCTCTGAGCGTTGGCGTTGAGCGCGGCAGCAAGCCGATCACCTTCGGTTTCGGCCAGGTGGGAGCCAGCATCCGAAGCGATGCAATGACCAAGCCGCAGGTACTTGACTTAATCCTCCAGCGCGAATCAGCCACGGCGTTCACCCCCGCCGATCAGTTGCGGGCTGCTCAGGAGTTCGCCAATCGTGGACTTCGATTCAATGCCGATGCGTTGCTCTTTGGTATCTCCTATCAGTCAAGAACGTATGGCGGTTTCGCCATCACCGCACGCGAGCGACTCAGCGGCTCGTTCATTCTAAACAAGGGTGCCTCCGAGATCATCTTCCAGGGTCGTCGGGCTGAGTACTTCGATTCGTCCTACACAAACTGGCGCGGCGACACCATCGGAGTGGCTCGCAAGCCACAGCTCTTTTCACAGCTCTTCGACGGCACCCGTCTGTCAATGTCGTGGGCACGGGAGTTCTCGTTCTCCTACGGATTGCCACTCGTCATTGGAGATGGTTGGAGACTCTGCATGGGTGCCACGGGCAAACTCCTTCAGTCGTTTGCATTCCTGGATGCCCAAGCCGACAATGGTGAATTCACCGCCTACAGTGCACTGAGTCCGTGGTTTCTGATTGACTATGGCAAGGCGACAACGCCATCTGCTAAACTCGGCACCACCCTTGTACCGATCGGTCAAGGCTACGGGGCTGACATTGGCCTGACCTTTAAGAGCTCGTCGTTTTCACTCGGTGTGTCTGTCATTGACATTGGGGAAATGCGATACGATGGGAATGTCTTTTCAGCAGCTGATACGATCGTCAACGGTCTCGGCACGACAGGATTCGGTAACTACAACCTCTTTGAGCAAGCTCCCAAGCTCTCAGGCGACGGCAACTACTTTGTCTGGTCGGGCCTCGTTGAGACTCGCGTAAAACTGCCCACCCGCATGCGACTTGGCGGCTCGTTCAACATCGGCTATCGCCTCAGCGCCGGCTTCGACATGACGGCACCGCTAAGGGATGTTGGCACGAATCCCCGCAACCTTTTTGCTACTGCTGGCATCTCGTACCGGCCATTTGTCTGGCTCACCATCGGGACCGGCATCGGCTCTGGTGATGGCATGACAATCTTCATCCCAGGCACGATCACCCTATCCATCCTGGGCGGATACTGGGAGATGGGTGTGTCAACGCTCGATCTTTCATCACTCTTCACAGACCGTCTGCCGGTGCTCTCCGCCAATGTGGCGTTTTTGAGATTTAGGCTGTAACCCTGTAACCTGTAACCTGTAACCCGTAACCCGTAATCACCACGCGTAGGCTTCGGGCGCTTGATTTCCCGGGCCCGGCCAGATGCGATCCAGTTCAGCCAGTGTTTCTGCGTCCAGGGTGATGTTCATGGATGCGACGTTCGCGTCGAGTTGCTCAACAGTGCGAGGTCCAATGATGGGGCTTGTGACGCCATCACGCTGAAGCAGCCACGCAAGGGCAACGTCGGCACAGTCGATGCCGAGCTTGGCGCAGAGAGATTCATACTGCTCAACTTGTGGACGAAGTTTTTCCGCCGACTCGATTAGCTGAGGACGCTTGCGGCGCAACGTATCGGACTTGGAGAAAATGCCGGCCAGCAAGCCCCCTCCAAGAGGACTCCATGGCAGGATAGCCATGCCGTAGGCTTTGGCAGCGGGGATCACCTCGAGCTCGATGTGGCGGTTACGAAGTGAGTACACGCTCTGTTCACTGACGAGACCGAGAAAGTGCCGTTGCTTGGCCAGCTCATTGGCCTGAGCCATGTTCCATGCGGCAAAGTTGCTTGATCCGACGTAGAGGATCTTGCCTTCGCGGACCAGTTGCTCCATGGCTTGCCAAACTTCTTCCCACGGAGCTGATCGATCGATGTGGTGCATCTGGTACAGGTCGATATGATCAGTCTTTAGTCGACGCAGTGAATCCTCACAGGCCTTCTTGATGTGATAGGCCGAACATCCGCGGTCGTTCACACCATCACCCATCTGTCCATAATGCTTCGTTGCAAGAACGATTTGGTCGCGGCGTGTTGAGTCCTGAGCCAGCCAATTGCCGATCACTTCTTCAGTTCGCCCCTTACCCTTATCCCAGCCATAGACATTGGCCGTATCGAAGAAGTTGATGCCATGCTCCAAGGCACGACTCATCACAGGAAACGAGTCCTGCTCTTCGATCCAGTAGCCGAAGTTCATAGTGCCAAGGCACAACTGCGATACGTTAAGTCCGGTGCGTCCGAGGTTGACGTAGTTCATGATGTTCGTTCTTTGGTTGGGAAATTGGCTTTACAAGTTACGGTTCTTCATGTTTCCATTTCTTTGCCGACAACGCAACACTGTCGTAATACTGCCGTTGTAACGTCGCGGCGTGACAAAACCAAACTCAGCTACGGGTTCACGTCGAGACCTTGTAACGACGGACCAATTGGCGTCAATGCTTGGGCTTTCCGGCAACAACCCTCTGTTGTCGGTTGCATGGAATGCCCTCAGCCTCGATCGCATCAACGATCTCTATTCGGCTGTTGCCCACCTAAGAACAGATGAGTTTCTCGAGGAGTTCTTCTCGACGATGAACATCGATCGTCGATTTGACCCAATGGAACTCGACCGGATTCCTGACCACGGCCCGGTGGTGATCGTATCGAATCACCCGTTTGGAGCCGTCGATGGACTGGCTCTGCTGTCACTAGCTCGAAAGCGGCGGCCAGATGTCTGTGTGATGGCCAACGGGATCCTCTCGATGGTGGAACCACTTTCCGATGTCGTGATATCTGTGGATCCCTTCCGCCGTGTCTCGTCGCAAGGGGCTAATGCGAGCGGGATTCGGCAATGCATGAGACACTTGACGCAGGGCGGTGCCCTGATCGTCTTCCCAGCGGGCGAAGTGTCCGCACCTCAGGGATCCAAGGAAGAGCCCCTCGACAAGCCGTGGGACATTTCGGTGATGAAACTCATTCAGAGAACGCGCGCAGCCGTTGTTCCTGTATTCATCCCCGGTCGAAACTCAGAGATCTTCTATCGTGTCGGAAAGATCCACCCCCGGCTGCGAACGGCGTGGCTTCCACGCGAACTCCTGAAACGACGCAACTCGAGTATCACGGTTACGGTCGGTCGGCCTGTTGATCGTCAGATCCTTGCTCGCCTTGCTGATCCCGAGGAACTCGGACGCTACCTGCGTGCTCATGTGTACGCACTTTCTGGCTTATCGAACCGGAGTCACCACCAACCGTTGTGGCCGACTTCAGCTCAGCACGACATTGTTGAAGCCATCGACCCACGAACGGTCGCCAGTGAGATGGCATTGCATTCCTCGCGTCGACTCCTCGAACAGGGTGGCTTCGAGTTATATCTTCTGCCGGGAGACTCATCTCCCGCGGTACTGCACGAGATCGGACGTCTTCGTGAGATAACGTTTCGAGACGTGGGAGAGGGCACAGGTTCATCAATCGATATAGATTCGTTTGATCGCCACTACGAACACCTGGTACTCTGGCATCCCGAATCCTCGATGATCGTCGGCGCTTATCGGCTCGGTCACGGGGCACGTTGCATTCAGCAAAAGGGAGTCGCTGGGTTGTATATCACCACCCTCTTTTCCATCGACAAAGAAGGTCAGACTCTACTGCGTTCGAGCTTGGAACTTGGGCGCTCTTTTGTGCGCAAAGAGTTTCAACGTCATCGACTACCCCTCTTCCTTCTCTGGCGCGGCATCCTTCAATACGTCTCACAGAACCCTGAAATACGAACAATCATCGGTCCGGTCTCAATTAGTGCCGACTACTCCGACGTGTCTAAGATCCTCATGATTGAGTTCTTCCAGCATCAGGCCCAGTCATCGGCGTTCAGTGGACATGTTCAGCCTGTGCACAGATATAGTTCACCGTGCAAGGCCACTCTCGACCTCAATGGCCTCTTAGCACCGGTTGGAGGTGATTTACGCCTGCTCGATCGGGTCATCGGCCAGCTCGAGAGTTCTCTGCGGTCCACTCCTGTGTTGATTCGAAAGTACTGTGCACAGAACGCCAGGATCGTTGCCTTTAACGTCGATCCGAACTTCAGCAATACGCTCGATGGATTCATGGTGCTGGATGTGTCCGAGATACGGGGCGAACTAGAAGAAATGACCAACTGCAACATTTCTCGCCGTCAGGAGCCGGAACCGCAAAGGCCCTGACAAGCCCCCTATATTTGCGGATGCACTATCCGTTCGCATCCATCGAAGAAAAGTGGCGTCGCACGTGGGTTGAGTTGAATACCTACGGTGTTTCCGACGACCACACCAAGCCGAAATACTACGTCTTGGACATGTTCCCGTATCCGTCCGGCGCTGGCCTGCATATCGGTCATCCGGAAGGGTACACCGCCACGGACATCGTTAGCCGCTTCAAGCGGATGTGCGGATTCAACGTCCTGCATCCCATGGGCTTTGATGCATTTGGCCTGCCGACGGAACGCTACAGCATGACGACAGGTATCCATCCATCTGTCGCCACCGCCAACAACATCGCTACTTTCAAGCGTCAGCTCAACGCTATCGGATTCGATTACGACTGGTCACGCGAAGTCAACACTACACTTCCGGAATACTACCGCTGGACGCAGTGGATGTTCCTGATCATGTACAACTCGTGGTTCGATCGCGAAGCCGGCAAGTCGCGCCCAATCGACGAACTCCCAATCCCCTCAGATCTAACCTCAGCGGCTGACATTGAAGACTACCGGGACCAGCACCGGCTGGCCTATATCGCCTATTCACCGGTGAACTGGTGCGAGGCACTTGGTACGGTGCTGGCAAACGAAGAAGTCGATGAATGGAAGGAAAAAGGCTATACCGTCGAACGCCGTCCGATGCGACAGTGGATGCTGCGCATAACGGAATATGCCGAGAGACTTCTTGCGGACCTTGACACGCTCGACTGGCCATCATCGACGCTTGACATGCAGCGTCACTGGATCGGACGCAGTGAGGGAGCAGAAGTCCATTTCACTGTGCAGGATCACGAGCATACGATAACGGTATTTACAACCCGACCTGATACGCTCTTTGGTGCTACCTATCTCGTAGTTGCTCCGGAACATCCCATCGTTGACCTTCTCGTTACGGATGAGCAGCGTGTGGAGGTTCTGTCCTACCGCGAGGCATCAGCTCTGAAAAGCGACCTCGAACGCACGGAGCTGAGCAAGACAAAGACCGGAGTATTTACAGGCGCGTATGCCATCAATCCGGCCAACGGCTCCGCCGTTCCGATCTGGGTTGCCGATTACGTACTGGCTCATTACGGCACTGGCGCGATCATGGCCGTGCCCGGTCATGACGAACGCGATCATGAGTTCGCCGTGACCTTCGGCCTGCCGATCGTGCAGGTGGTCGCGCCGATCGACGGATCAACTGTCAACGTTGCAGATGCTGCGTTCTCCGACGAGGGCATCGGAATGAACTCAGAGAGTTCCCACGTTAGCCTGATTGGGCTGCCGACAGCCGACGCCAAATCTGCCATCATCACATGGCTCGAGTCATCGGGTCATGGCAAGGGGCGCTTGCAATACCGCCTTCGCGACTGGCTGTTTTCACGTCAGCGCTACTGGGGTGAGCCAATCCCGATCATGTTCTTCGACGACGGAACAAAACGTGCACTTGAAGCCGATGAGCTTCCCTTGCTGCTTCCCGACGTGGCCGAGTTCAAGCCGGCCGGAACGGGCGAGTCGCCCCTTGCGACGGTTGAATCATGGGTGAACTTCATTGATCCGAAAACAGGTAAGAAGGCACGCTTCGAAACCAACACCATGCCACAATGGGCCGGCTCATGCTGGTACTACCTGCGCTACTGTGATCCGCACAACACGTCGGCCTTCTGCGGTCAAGAAGCGGAGAAGTACTGGATGGGTGCCCATGGTGTAGACCTCTATATGGGAGGGGGCGAGCATGCAGTGCTTCACCTGCTCTACGCTCGCTTCTGGCATAAGGTGCTCTACGACTACGGATACGTTACGACACCGGAACCGTTCAAACGCCTCTTTCACCAAGGCCTGATCATGGGGGAAGACGGACGCAAGATGTCCAAGTCGCTGGGCAACGTTGTCAACCCTGACGAGGTCATTGCTGCTCACGGGGCTGATGCGCTGCGACTTTACGAAATGTTCCTGGGGCCACTCGAAGCCACAAAGCCCTGGAGCACCACCGGCATTGAAGGTGTCACGCGATTCTTGAATCGCTCATGGCGTATGATCGCCACGGAGGATAGTACGCTCGCCCCTGCTGTGCAGGATGTGCCGTGCCCTCCCGAGCTGGAGCGTGTGCTGCATGCCACGATCAAGAAGACGCGTGAAGATGTTGATGCGCTGAGCTTCAATACGGCCATTGCACAGTTCATGATCTTCGTCAATGAGTTTACCAAGCTGGAGGTGCGCCCCCGCGTCGCTATGGTGCAGTATGTGCAGTGCCTTGCCCCTTTCGCACCGCACATTGCCGAAGAACTATGGCACATCCTTGGTGAAGCAGAGTCGGTGCACACTTCGATTTTCCCTGAGTACGATGCTTCGAAACTCGTCTTGAATGAAGTTGAGATCGTTGTACAGGTCAGCTCGAAGATCCGCGGCAAGCTGGTTGTCTCAACCGATGCTGATGCATCGACAATTGAGTCGATGGCACGGCAAGACGCTGGAATTCTAAAGCACCTCGAAGGACGAGAGATCGTCAAGGTCATCACCGTGCCCAATAAGCTCATCAACTTCATCGTCAAGTGACGCTATGTCACGTTCGATCGAGGTTTTGCTGTTCGCGTTGTCTCTGACGACTGCCTGTGCGCAAGATGCACAGGTGTGGTTCGGTGGACCGTTCCGCGTTGGAACAACGCCCATCGATAAGCTACCGGAGGTCTCCGGTCTGGTCGCCTCCGTGCAGAGCCCTGGTCTGCTGTGGATGCACAATGACTCCGGCGATGAACCGCGGATCTACGGAGTATCACCGCAAGGTAGGATCATTGCTGAAGTTCTGCTGCAGGGAGCAACACATATTGATTGGGAAGACATTGCCCGCGGGCCAGGTCCTGTGCAGGGGGCGTCGTATCTCTACATCGCCGATATCGGCGACAACTCTGCGCGGCGAAGCGCGATAACGATTTATCGCATTCGCGAGCCCCAAATCGACACGTCCATTCGCGCCGCTCGCTTGACGATCGCCGCCGATTCTGTGGAGAGCTTCACGCTGCGCTACCCTGACGGTGCACGAGACGCCGAGGCAATGATCGTCGATCCGCGATCTGGTGAGATCGTCATTGTAACCAAGCGTGAGCAGCGCTGTCGGGTCTATACGATTGCAACGCTACCCGTCTCTACTGCTACCGCTACGCTAGAGTATGTACGTGACATTCCCCTACAGCTGGTGACAGGGGGCGATGTTTCCTCGGACGGTTCCGCTATTGTGCTGAAGACGTACATGCATGTGCGCCTGTGGAAGCGCCGGCCTGGTGCAGGACTTGCCGAATCGATAACGGGCGCAGGTTCGCCCCTTCCCTACATGCCCGAGCGTCAGGGTGAGGCTATCGGTTTCACGTCATCTGCTGACGGATACTACACCACGTCCGAATGCGAAAACGGCGGTCCTGCCTCGGCCATCATGTTCTACCCTTCAGCAAACGACGAGACACAAGCCCGGCAACTTCGGGACGTTCGACTGCCATCGATCGCTGTGAGCCGAATAGTTCCCTCTGGAACGAAGTACCGGGTGCGCTACAGTATGCCGGAAGTTGAGCGCGTATCGCTCACCGTGCATAATGCCGCCATGTTCCGGGTGATGACGCTGGCCGAGGATTCAGCCGAGTCCGGTCCGCAGGAACGTGACTTTGATGCAGCCAAGCTCCCGCCGGGCAGTTACGCCGTCGTGCTGGAATCCCCATCGGCCCGAGTGTCAGCTCTTTTGGAGATACGATGAAACGACGAATTGTTTGCAATGCGCAGCTCCTCGTGCTGCTCATTACGTTGATGTGGCCAATTCATGCATTCAGCGACGACGCGAATGTTACACGCCGGCTCAGCGACGTTTGTAGTATTCTTTCCGGTGGACCCATCCTCTACGAATCTGTATTCACCGCGGAGTTCCTCCGTCAAGTGCCGCCGCCACAGCTCACCATGCTCACGCAGCAGCTGACGCGCGAGACTGGCCCTTGTGTGAGCATGCGCATCGTTGAACAACGCTCGGCATACCAGGTATCAGCGGAAGCAGTCATGAAAAACGGGTACACCATCCCTGTGCTTCTGACGATTGAAACCCAAGCCCCGAATCTGATTGCAGGGCTGTTTCTGCGTCCTGCGGTGAAGGCCGTTGCCTCACTCGAGTCTCTGCAGACAGAGTTCTCCACTCTTGGGGGGCAGGTCTCCTTTATGGCCATGAATGTTGGCGGTGGCTCGATCGCTAGTGCGATCAATACCTCCGAGCGCCTTCCCGTAGGGTCAACTTTCAAGCTGTATGTCCTTGGTGAGATTGTTCGAGCTGTCCGGCAGAAGGAACGCAAGTGGACTGACATTGTCAGATTGGATTCTGCGTGGCGCTCGCTGCCGTCGGGTCGTCTTCACACATGGCCTCATGGGTCGCCGATGACACTATACAGCCTTGCTGCGATGATGATTTCCGAGAGTGACAATACGGCAACTGATGCTCTCATCCGCCTGCTCGGGCCAGCACGGATCGCCTCGCAAATGTCCGCGATGGGTAACGATCGACCCGACATCAATGTCCCATTTCTAACAACGCTTCAGGCCTTCAAGCTCAAGTATGCAGATGCCGGCCTTGGTCGGCAGTATGCCAGCGCCGGACATGACGAACGTGTTCAGATTCTTAGCCGGATCGACTCCGCCATCACCCGCGACTCGATCATGCCGACTTCTACCCCCGCCCTTGCTGACTCCATCGAATGGTTCGCCACAGTGGCCGAGCTTTGTCGCGCCATGGACTGGCTGCGCCGTGAAGCCATCATGCAGAATGACATGACGGCGCTGGACATACTGGGAATCAACCCCGGTGTGGCCGTTGGTACGTCCTGGAAACGCGTCTGCTACAAAGGGGGCTCAGAACCCGGCGTGATCAACATGACGTTCATGCTCGAACATCAGGACGGCACATGGTACGCCGTTTGCGGTAGCTGGTTCAAATCTGGGGGTGGCATCGACGAAGCGCGCTTCGCCGGACTTATGGAACGGGCAATCCAGCTGCTGCAGAAGTAAGGATGCTGAAGCAGTACGCTGCGCGCAAAAATCCCCTGACCCAAAACCTAAAATCTATTCTCGGTAACTTCGCCCCATGCTTTGCCTCGAATGCGAGTCGAATCCCGAATGGATCGGTGTAGCAAATGAACACCTGATCGACATTTTGATCGACCATGCCCATTGTGAAAAGAAGGCCGCTGCTTTTGCGTTGGCCATGATCAACCGCTACCCAGAGCGCACGCGGCTGGTGAAGGATATGATCGACCTTGCCAAGGAGGAGTTGGATCACTTTGAGCTCGTCGTCAAAGAGCTTGAATCAAGGGGTGTGGCATTGACGCATGACGCGGGTAACCGGTACGCTCAGATGCTCCATGAGAACATCCGTAAGTCTGAGCCGCATCGCCTGCTGGACTCGTTGATCGTGGGAGCCTTTATCGAGGCGCGCTCCTGTGAGCGCTTTTCATTGTTGTCCGAGCATGCTACCACAGAGGATATGCGTACGCTCTATAAAGGGCTTCTGGCCAGTGAGGCCGGACATTACCGCGCCTACACTGACATCGCTCGTGAGTACTTCCCTGTTGACGAGGTTCGGCAGCGCCTGAAAGAGTTCGGTCAGATCGAAGCCGCAATCATCCGTTCGATGACCAACCAACCCACGATGCACGGCTGATGGCATCGATCATCTTCATGGGTACGCCAGAGTTTGCCGTGCCGGCCCTCGAGGCCCTGCATCGCCGATATGGTGTTTCAAGTGTGGTAACCGTGCCCGACCGTCAGAAAGGTAGGGGGCTTCATACGCAGCCGAGTGCCGTTAAGGCAGCGGCAATAGAACTTGGCATCACCGATATTCTGCAGCCATCATCATTGCGGGACGAATCATTCATTGAAGAGATCCGCCGGCGTGCGCCAGACGTCATCTGTGTGATCGCCTTTCGAATTCTGCCTCGTTCGGTGTATTCGATGGCTCAGAAGGGTACATTTAACGTGCATGCCTCGCTTCTTCCAAAGTATCGTGGCGCTGCGCCTATCAACCACGCGATCCTCAACGGAGAGCATGTAACCGGAGTGACTTCGTTCCTGCTCAATGATGTTGTCGATACGGGAACGGTGATCGAGCAGCGTAGAGCACCCATCTCTGATGACATGACCGCAGGAGAGCTCTACGAAGCGCTCATGCCACTGGCCGCCGACTGTGCCGTCTCGACGGTTGATATGCTCCTGTCTGGGAATTGCTCGCCCCTTGCCCAAAATGATGCCGAGGCAACGCCAGCACCGAAGATCTATCGTGAAACGGCTGTGATCGACTGGACCCATTCGCGTGAGCATGTGAGAAACATTATCCGGGCCTATTCTCCAGCGCCAAGCGCCTGGACAGTTTGGAACGGACAGGTGCTCAAGATCTACCGGGCCTCGCGAAGCAATGAGATCGTTCGTCCCGGTGAGTGGAGTATCATCGGGCAGAGTCTCATTGCCGGATGTGCAGACGGGTCGCTATCACTTGATGAAGTGCAGCTGCCGGGCAAACGTCGCATGCCGATTGCGGATATTGTCCGCGGTTACCGAGGTTTGTCCAACGGTTCGTTTTCACTATTGCCATCGGAGCATCCCTGATGATCCCGTTCAACGAGTTCGTTGAAGAAAATTCCTTCGTTGTCTGCGCCCATCGTGGAGCCTCTGGCATTGCACCGGAGAACACGATGGCGGCTGTCGTTATGGCTCTCGAGTGCGGTGCCCCCATGGTGGAGATCGATGTACAGTACACCAAAGACCGGCAGATGGTGGTGTTTCATGATGACACGCTCGAGCGCACTACCGATGGCTCTGGGTTCATTGCCGAACGCTCGCTTGATGAGATTCGAGAGCTTGATGCCGGATCGTGGTTCAGCCCCAGCTTCGCCGGTCAGCGCATCCCAAGGCTCATTGATGTTCTTGAGGAACTTCGGGGCCGAGCCTACGTCAACATCGAGATAAAGCCACGTCCGGCTTCCGAGCAGACGGCCCGAGAGATGGCAGAGCTGCTCGAACTTGTCCATTCGCTCGACATGCAGACCCGTTGTGTGTTTTCATCTTTCGATCATGCTGCTCTCGTCTATGTGCGCTCCATCGCTAAGGATGCACGAACGATAGCGCTCAACGTACCCGGAGACGATCGCTCGCCGGCACGCGTGGTGAAGTCCTGTGGCGCCGATGGCTTCGGGTGCTCCCTCGAGGAGGTCAATCGAGAACGTGCCGATATCTGTCATCACTTCCGTATTCCCTACGGCGTTTACACAGTGAACACACCCCAGGAACTGGAGTTCGTACTTGACCACGGGGCTAGCGGGATTGTCACCAATATGCCCCATGTGATCATCCCGCATTATCGGATGATCGCCTCAACTTCCTGAGTAACGATGTTTACCTCGCCCGACCCTGTAACGATCCTCGGCCTCGTGGCCGGCTGCTGTTCTACGTTCGCACTTGCTCCACAGGCCCTTCGCGTATGGCGCACCCAGCAGGTAGAGCAGCTTAGCGTCGGCATGTTATGGTTGATGATCACTGGCTGCCTACTCTGGCTTTGCTACGGTCTTATCCGGACGGATATCAGTATCGTCTGGGCAAACGGTGTTGCCTTTGTGTTCATCACATATATGCTCGGCAAGAAGCTTCAGGACATTCGAGCAACGGGACGCCGATGAGCAAAGACGAGCTGCCACCGCTGATCTTTCCGTCGTTTGATATGAAGGTCTCTCACGATGGCTCGGCAGCCCGCATCTTCGATCCTGTCCGCCGTTCATGGATCGCCCTTACACCCGAAGAGTGGGTTCGCCAGCATTGCCTGAACTGGCTTCTGCAACGGGGCTATCCGCTCGGACGCTGCAGCGTGGAGCGTCGCGTTGACGGCAAGGCACATTCTACGGCGCAGCGCTTTGACCTGCTCTGGCGCGATGGCCGCCTTGAACCGTTTTTGCTGATCGAATGCAAGGCGGCGTCGATCTCGATCAACGATGACACTCTGCGTCAGACGTCATGGTATAACTTGACGCTCAAAGCCCCCTACATTCTCCTTACAAATGGGCTCATGGCCTTCTGCGCCCATGTCGATGATAGTGGTGTGCTTACTCCCCAATCAGATGTACCCGATTACTCACTAGCCCGCTGACGTATGGAAATCACGCTTCATTCGCCCCTTGACATGCACCTGCACGTGCGCCAGGACACGATGCTCGACCTTGTTGCTCCGCTAACGGCGCAGCACTTTGCCGGTGCTGTGATCATGCCAAACCTGCTGCCTCCTGTGGACACCGTCGAGCGCCTGCATTGGTACACATCGGAGGTGCGCCGGGCCACGAGCGGCTATGCGTTCGAGCCCTTTATGACGTTGTTCTTCCGCGACTACACGCGTGAAGAGCTCCTGGCGGCCCGCGACCACATCATTGGCATCAAGCTCTATCCGGCCGGTGCCACCACGAACAGCGATGCAGGTGTGCGCGAGGTGCTGGCTATGGATCACGTCTTTGCGATGATGGAGGAACTGAGCATCCCACTGCTGGTGCATGGTGAGACCCACGGCTTTGTGATGGATCGAGAGGCCGAGTTCTGCGAGGTCTATCGCGAGCTTGCCACACGGTATCCAAAGCTGCAGATCACGATGGAGCATATCACCACGGAGAAGGCCGTTGGCCTTCTGGACGAGTTTGAGAACCTCAAGGCTACCGTCACACCGCATCACCTGATTATTACGCTCGACGATGTGGCAGGGGGCCTGCTGAATCCACATCTGTTCTGCAAGCCGATCGCCAAACGTCCGGAAGACCGACAGGCCCTGTTGCAGGCGGCCTTGCGTGCACATCCGAAACTGATGCTCGGCAGTGACAGTGCGCCGCATCCACGACACAAAAAGGAAGCCCCCGGCTGTGCTGCAGGAGTGTTCACAGCTCCAATCATCCTGCCTATGCTTGCCGAGCTGTTCGTCCGCCATGGTGCTGAAAGCAACCTGCAGGCATTTGTCAGCGACAACGCCCAGCGGCTCTACAACGTCAATCCGCCACGCACCACCGTGCGCTTGGTCGATGAACCGATGGACATTCCGTCCTCCTACGGCGAGGTCATTCCGATGTGGGCTGGTGGGACTCTTTCCTGGAGCGTAGCAGAGGTAACGTCATGAGCTTGCGGTTGATCCGTTTCGTCGGTGCTGTACTCGTTCTGCTCGGCACACAGCAGGCAGGTCTGTCACAATCGACCTTTGATACGTGCGGTGCCGAAGGCAGTGCCGTGCGCTCAGATGTCCGTGCCCTAAACAGGAAGAAGAACCGCGAGGGTTTTCCGACGAATGCCCAGATCAACAGTTCGATCAACTTTGCCACGCTCTTGGCAGCAGGAGAAAATCCGCGAACCTTCAGCGAAGGCGATGCCGCTGAGATCATCGCCTATTGTGCCGACGTGAAGATCGGGTCGGTGGAAAGCGTCAATTGCAAAGCCAAAGATCCCTGGCATCGTGATACGCATATCGAGCTGACGCTTGACCCGAATGACTCGCAGAACCCGACCAAGATCCTCGTCGTCGAGGTCACTCCCCGCTTCAGACAGGCGATGAAGGACCGGGGAATCGACTGGTCGCAGCAAGCGTTGCGCGATCGGTTTCTCGGACGCTGGGTCAAGGTACGGGGCTGGGTCTTCTACGACGCCGTGCACGCCGACGAGTCGGCCGGCTCGGGCAATGAGAAGATTTGGCGCGGCTCCCCTTGGGAGATTCACCCTGTGACAGACATCAGCGTCACCACACGTCCAGCTAATCTGCCCGTATCGGCACCCGTGGAAGATTCCCCGCGGAAGGAGAGCAGGACAAAGACGTCCGCCCCATCGGGCAGTTCTTCGACCCAGTGCCAGGGGATCACCGCCAAGGGAACGCGGTGCCAACGCATGACCAAGGATCCCAGCGGCTTCTGCTACCAGCATCAACGATAGATTCGGGCGTATCTTCGCCCCCATGAACCGCACACGTCCACACTCGGTATGGACGCCCCCTAACGACACAGTCTTGCCGAACGGTATCCGCGTGATCTGCGACCCGGTATCACACGTTGATTCCGCATCCATCGGCGTGTGGATCCGTGCCGGTACGCGTGACGAGCCCCGTGGACTGCGAGGCGTGGCGCACTTTGTCGAGCACACCTCGTTCCGCCGCACACGCCATCGCACCGCCACTCGGATCTCCAAAGACTTCGAAAACCTGGGAGCGTATGCCAATGCGTATACCACCAAGGAAGAAACCTGCTACTATGTTCGCACATTGAGCGAGCACATTGATGATGTGCTTGAGACGCTACTTGATGTGGTCCTCTGGCCCGTGTTCACTGAGTCAGACATCGAAAAAGAGCGCTCGATCATCACTGAAGAGATCCGCTCGTACGAGGATGAGCTTGAAGAGCACATCTTCGATATCGGTGAGATTCAGATGTTCCCCCGTCATGCACTTGGCTCGCCGATCGTCGGAACGGTCGAAGACGTTCAGCGCATTACATCACAGCACGTCAGTGACTTTCACGCTCGGCACTATCATGCCGGATCGATCGTAGTGGCCGTAAGCGGACGATGTGATCCGGAGAAGATTCTAAAGATTGTCGATCGCCTGACCAGTCACGCACCAAAGCGCCGTGCCTTGACGCGCCGGACAACGCCGACATTGCGCGAGGCATCAAACATCACGCTGACGCGCCCAACACAGCAGGCTCACCTTCTCTGGCAAACACCCACTGTGGGATGCCGACATGATGACCGCCATGCCCTGCAGGTCCTGAACGTCGTCCTCGGTGACGGCATGTCGTCACGTTTGAACGTACGCCTTCGCGAGTCCCGCGGCCTGACGTATTCGGTGTATTCTCAGGTGCAGCTCTTTGCCGACTGTGGTCTTATGGCCATCTATGCTGGCGTGGATGAGCAGAATCTTGCAAAGGCCGAAGGGGGTGTGCGGCGGGTACTGGCAGAAGTTGCCAGTGGCGGCATTACTGCCGCCGAGCACAAGCGCGCTCTGGCGCAGTTGCGTGCCGGAAAGCTCATGTCACTTGAGTCACTCACGGCACGTATGACCCTACTCGGAAAGGGCGTGATGGAAACCGGTGAGCCCGAGAACCCGACAGAGACCATCGAATCACTCCTGTCCGTAACACGGCAGGATGTTGCCCGTGTGGCGGCGCAGGTCTGCGAACCGACGCAGTGGAGCACCTGCACTATACGTCCGTCTTCGGATCAGCCCGAACGAAGCGAGCCGGAGCGTATCGACTGATGTTCAACCCGCAGCAGATAGCCGCTCTGGACCGGCATGTTCACTGCGCTGTGGTTGCTAATGCCGGCTCGGGCAAGACCTCGGTCCTGGTGGAACGCTTTTTGCGCATTCTGCTGCTCGAGGCGGTGCGGCTTGATCAGGTGGTGGCCATTACGTTTACCCGCGCGGCGGCCGCGGAAATGCGTCAGCGCCTGCATGAACAGATCCATACGCTGTTGTCGAAACCAGATAAACAAGCCCAGTATCTGGAGCAAGTGTCAGCGGAGGTGCTCGAATCACGACTGCGCTCTCTCTCCGTACAGATCGGCTCGGCACGCATCAGTACGTTCCATAGTTTCTGTGCCGGCCTGGTGCGGCAGTATGCCGACGTCGTAGGACGATCATCGGATGTGCGCGACGCCGATGCCCGCCTCACCGAAGAGCTCTGCACCGAAGCAGTCGATACAGCGATCAGGGGACTCCTGGGACCGGAGAACATAAACGACCCCGATCTGCAGGAGTTGTTTGATGTGATGACGCCCGCCTCGGTGCAGGACTTCGTGGCACGTCTAACGCGCAACTCTGCGCGGCGTCGTGAATTCGTCTCGGCTTGTTCAATACCGATCCACGAGATGCTCCGTCAGCGTCAGGATGCCGCTCTTCCACTCCAGATTGAGGTGGCCGCCGATTGTTCTCGCCGACTAGCAGCTCATGTACGCCCCTTTGCCATTTCGGTGCCCGTCCTTGCAGGATTGATTAGTGTACTTGAATCGCTCTCTGAGCGACTGAACGAGGGAGATGCGACTGCCCTTGTCGAGTTATCTCAGTGTACGGCAGAGTGGTTCACCACAAAGCGGGAAATCCGGCAGAAGATGATCCCCTCCTCTTCCAAGGGTTGTGCACTGCCCGGCCCCTTTCCATCGGACCTCATTGGTGGACTCCAGATGATGGCTGCCGTCTGGGATTCCGAGGTCGAGGATCGTCAGTTCCGCGTGGCCCGTGCTCTTGCGCGACTTGCCGATGCCGCCGCCTCTGCGTATGCGGCGTTAAAGCGGCAGCGCAATGTGATCGACTTTGACGACATGATCGATGATGCCATGCGTCTGCTCGCCCACGACGAGGTGGCCGATTCGATTCGCCGGTCCATCTCCTACGTGATGATCGATGAGTTTCAGGACACTGACCCGACGCAGTATGCTCTGCTCGAGCATCTGGTGCCGGCACTCACCGGTGGTGGTCGCTCGGGTCCAAATGTCTATGTGGTCGGCGATGACAAGCAGAGCATCTATGGCTTCCGAGATGCGGACGTGCGTCTTTTCCGTCGTGCTCGACGAGCTATCCGGCGGGCCAATGAGAGTGGATCGCCTGAAGACACCGGCATACGCCCCCTGTCTGTATCCTACCGAATGCATCAGAGTCTTGTCGAGCAGGTCAACACCATCTGCCGCAGCGCATTCTCCAGCGCTGCCGCTCCAGATGATGCCGACGAGGTATCCTACGACGTGGCCTATCTGGATCTTGAAGCAGGGATAATCAGGGATCCGTCGCAAACCCTGTCCTCAGTTCGACTTGTAGAGGTCGATGGAGATGCACTCAAGGGGCCGGCAGAGTTCGAAGCTGTTGCCATGCAGATCTCATCGATGCTGCGAGGATCAGACCCCGCCATGGTCTTCGATCCGGAAACGGCCGAACGTGCGCCCCGGCCCGGAGACGTGGCGGTGCTCGTGCCCCGCAATGCTGACAAAGCCGCCATGGCCGATGAGTTGCGCCGCCTCGGGATCCCCTTCAAAGTCTATGGCGGACGCGCATTCTATTCGCGTCCGGAGGTAGCTGACGTGCGGGCTGCTCTGACGGCCGCGGTGGACCCGTTGAATGACCTGGCTACGGCCGTTGCTATGCGCTCACCTCTCTTGCGCTGCCGCGATGAGGACATTGTAGCGGCATCACTTCTACGAAGGGCATCCAGTCTGCAGGATGGACTCCAGACCCTGGCAACATCTGACCATGCCTCAGCAGATGTCATTGCGGCCAGCGCATTCTTTGATCGGTTGCGATCGATGCTCAGTCTGCATCCCGTCAGCCGTGTTATCGAACCGATGTTGGAGCTCTGTGGCTGGTACGACGCCGTCCGCCACGAACCACGAGCCGAGCAGATGATGGCGAACATCGAAAAGCTGATCTCAATCTGTGCTGACTTCGAGCAGGCACATTCGGCGTCGATCGCCGATGTCCTTGACAACCTCAGTGAACCCGATGAGGATCTCGAGTCTGAAGAAGTGGTACTACGTGATGACGATGCCGTCCACATTATGACCATCCACGGATCAAAGGGCTTGGAGTTTCCGATCGTAGCTCTGGCCGGACTCAAGAACGCGATCCGGATTCCTTCGGTGCTCATGACGCGTCAGCTTGGGCCGACTATTGGGATGCCCGATCAACGCGTTGACCCGGTCCATGTGCTCACGAAGGTCGATCAGCCCCTTGTGCTGTCTCATGCCCTGAATAGCTTCATCATCCGACGTCGGGAGGAGGCACAGAACCGCCGCCTGCTCTATGTGGCCCTGACGCGTGCAAAGGCGCACCTGGTGCTGGCGGTTCCAACCCCCGAAACGGTATCGAAGGCAACCGGACTGCTGCAGATCCTTGTGGATGCTATCGATCACACTGACCTGCGGCGCACCTGTGCTGTGCCTCGACAAGAGGCGGCCGAGAGCGCAATCAACGTTGTCAGCAAAACAAGCCCCTTGCCAACTCCGAATCATCATCCGATCATTGCGCCCCCTGCTGATTTTGTCACCGCCAGCGCGCTCTACCGACGTCGTAACGGTGGAAGCTTTACATCCGCGAAGCGGCGCAGAGGAGCCTCCGAAACGTCATCCAGTGCCTACGGTTCGGCCGTGCACGCTGCCCTGGCTGCGGCGATCCGAGATGGATACGAACCCGGCAGCGACGAGTTGACGCGCTGCATCGTGGACGTGCTGGCAGGGTGTGAACTTGATCGACGCCAGGCCCTGCGCGCTCACGACGAAGTGCTGGCCGTACTCTCCCATGACACCGTAAGGCCGCGCCGTGATGAGCTCGCCAGCGGTGTTGTGGAAGGCACGCTTCATGCCCTACATGGCAGTACAGTCATCGAAGGCATTCTTGACGTTCGTCTTGCCGCCATGGATGGAGTCGTCGAGATCTGGGACTGGAAAACCAATGCCATCCGGACTGTGCAACAGGTTGTGGACCTGGGTGAAAACTATGCCACCCAGATGCAGACCTACGCATGGCTCTGTGCGCAAGCCATTCCGGACTGCCGTCAGATCACAACACGATTGATCTTCACGAAGGCTCTGCTTGCAGACTTACCAACATCCCAAGTTGTGCTTACGTGGGACGCAGCCAGCGTTACGCTGCCCGAGTTTTGACAATGGACTCGGCTGCAGCAACAGCTGATGACCAGGCCCACTGGAAGTTGTAGCCCCCCAGCCAGCCGGTCACATCCACGACCTCACCGATAAAGTACAGACCATTGACGATCATACTCTGCATGGTCTTTGACGACAAGCACGATGTACAGACGCCCCCCGAGGTAACCTCTGCCTTGGCATAGCCTTCTGTGCCATCGGGCTCCAGATGCCAGTTCTTCATTCCCTTGATCAACGACTCGATCTCTCGTCGGGACGACACATTCACAGGTCTGTCCAGCAGGGGGCTTTCCCATGCGTCAAGCAGCCGTGAGGGAAGATGGGCCGACAGGACCGTGCGCAGCAGTCGCTTCTCGGACGGATAGTCGTCAATGGCCGTCTCGGCTGGAACGCCGGGTAACAGATCGACGGAAAAGCCTGATGATCTACGCAGGTAGCTTGAGATCTGCAGAATCGCTGGACCGCTCATCCCGCGATGTGTGAAGAGAATGTTCTCTCTGAATTGTGCTTCGTTAGAGCTGACGCTTGCCTCGCAGGAAACCCCTGACAGTGCACCGAAGTATCGAAGGAATTCTGATGAAAACGTCAGCGGAACAAGCGCTGGTAGAGGAGCAACGATCGGATGATCGAACTGCTGGGCAATGCGATACCCGAGGTCGGTTGCCCCCAGCGTCGGAATGCTGAGTCCACCGGTAGCCACCACAAGCGCAGCTGCATGGAGAGCATGGCGCACGCCATCATGTTCAACGTCAACAGCAAACTCATCGCCCCGTGTGAGCGAGATCATACGGCTTCGGTAGAGGATCTCGACGTTGCCGCGTCTGCACTCGCTCGACAGCATGTCGATGATCTGTTGAGCGGACCCGTCGCAGAAGAGCTGTCCCAGGGTCTTCTCGTGCCAGGTGATCCCGTGCGCATCGACCATATCGATGAAATCTTGCGGACCATACCTCGAGAGTGCCGAGCGGGCAAAGTCGGGATTGTTACTCAGGAAATTGGAATGCCGTACCTCCCGGTTGGTAAAGTTGCATCGGCCCCCTCCTGAGATCCGAATCTTCTTCCCAGGCCGGTCATTATGCTCGACAACGAGTACATTACAGCCACCCGCAGCCGCGCGGGCAGCACACATGAGTCCGGCTGCACCAGCACCGAGAATGATCAGGTCGTACGTCGGCAAAGGGGCTTACCGTGCGATCACCAGTGGGATGGATGAGGTAAACACGCCGGCACTGATGCGAAGCATGTACATCCCCGAGGAAAGCTCAGCCGTATCAAAGCGCAGCGAATACTCGCCCCCTGACAGAGTGACCGATCCGTCGAGCACAGTGCGGACGACTGACCCACGGGCATCAACCAGATCAATGAACACGGGCACGGTCTCCTGCATGCGGAAGTTCACAAGCGCTTCATTGACGGCTGGCTGTGGGAAGACCTCCACGCGAGACTTACCGCCGGGAGCAAACTTCACCACTGTGATATTGCACCTGCCGGCGATCTCCACACCAGAGCTTCCAGGCTTGGGAACGATATCCAGGAACTGCAGCGTATCCGATGTGTAGCCGCTCGATCCAGCACTGATGGTCGTTGACGTCAGCTCCGGCGTCATCATCACAAAGCGCAGGTTCACGATTGGACCTGATCGCAATGTATCCGCACCACGCACAGCAATGTCCACCTGACCAATAGTTGGCGAGATTGTTGTGTTGTTGGGTTTGGCGGCCGACGCCAACCCGATGTACTTCAGGGATCGAGGTTCATAGACAACGGTCGCATCGAAGTTGAGGCCGTTGAGGAAGTAGGTCACGCCGTTGTACGTGGCCGAAAGATCCTTATCAAGCATCACCGGCACCGTGATCGTATCACCGATGGCGCCCTTGAATGGCGTCGGGATAAAGAATGTCGATGTCGGGAGCATGGCAACGTCCAGCTCCGGTGCGTAGCCCCAACCACGCGCACTGGCCGTATCGCGCACGTCGCACGGGTAGCCACTCACAACACGCGGCGTTGCTGTATCGAGTTGTTCGCGGCGTGGACAGTATCGCAACGTAAAGACCGCCGAATCACCGGGGGCGATCGAATCGCCAAGGGGCGGCACAGCACTGACGACGGTCGTGTACGCCGGCAGGTCGAGCAACTCAGTGACCGCGTTATACACGTCGCCAGTGTTGATCACGGTGATCGAACGGTCAGCACACTCAAGAATGCGCACCGAATCAAACAGTACTGGTCGGGCAACGGCGATATCAGACTTCAGGGCAATAACTGTTGCCCTATCGCCGGTGGCGATCAGGCGGTAGAGGATCACATCCTCGGTGTCGAAACTAATACTATCAATGGTCAGACGACTGTTAGCACGGTTGTTACTGATCGTTACAAAGCGCAGCACAGCAAAGGAAGCGGCAGAGTCAACACCGCAGAAGTTCTTCAGCGTGATCTTCTGACCACCATATGGTGACGGTACTACCGCAAGCGACGGCGTGTACTTCACACTGCCGGTTTGCGATTTGCATTGATTTGCCAGCAATGGAGACGTTACATCAAGCAAGCGCAGCTGCGTCGAGTCGAAGTCCACTCGCATTCCGATATCAACCACCGAAGCATCGATAGCGATCGAGCTGTGAATGGGTATGGCCAGCGTATCGCAGGAGATCATCGCGAAGGTATCTGGGAGGGGGCGATTGAGGTTGAAGGCGAACTGTAGACCCTTTGTCTGCGCATAGCCCAATCCGCGCACGAGAACCGTCGTATCCCATCCAGTGCATGGAGTCGAGAACCAGAACTTTAAGCGTGTGCGGTAATCACGGGGTGCTCGCGGTCGCTGGCGCAGCTGCACAATAAGAGAATCGCCGGGCTTGATGACCTGCGGCCAGGTGATCGGTTGCTCAATTGAAAAAACCCGCTCGTCTGGCAAAAACGTAACCGAATCCACCGTGACGATGTCCTGACTTGGATTGAGGCGGTAATCGGGAATCTTGAGAACTACCGAGAGGGCATTCGGACTAAGGACGTCGACAACGCCTGCCGGGAAGGAAACCGAGGTAGGTGCCGGCCGGAAGGTTAGCGAACGTTTGCCGACCAAGAATGTTTCTAGTGTATTGCTCCACTGCGACCCTGATGCCTGGATGTGAAGTGCCGCCCGACATTCCATCAAAGCCGCGTCGGCTGGTGTGCGCGGACAGAATGTCAAGACCACGGTATCGCGCTCTCCTGGGGGGACGGTATATGGCAGTGCGCCGTTGGGAGAGAACTTTGACTTCCACGAGAAAAACTGCGGTTTCCCTCCGGGCACACCGGCGGAATCGATCCAGAGCCTTTCAACCGACATGTTGAACACCAGTGAGCCATTGAGCAGCTCGATCGTTCGCTCAACGCATTCGCACGGCCGTACGTATCCAAAGTTCACAAGCGACAACGCGCTTTCGAGCTTGACGATGATGCCGCGACCAGTCAGTGGACCCGAACCAGTTATCACGCATGGGTCAGACGAATACGCCATGAGGCTCCCCGAGTAGCCCTTGGCGGCATCGGGAGCAAACTCCACCACAACACGGATGGAATCCCGCGGCGCAAGTACAAGGGGCACAGGGCGACTTGTCGAGATAATCCGGAAGCCGGGGCTGATCGTGAGTGAATCCACACGCACCGGAAGTGACGATGTGTTTTCGACAATCATCGACATGCGGCGAACGTCACCGACTTCGACCGTTCCGAAGGCAGTATTCTGAGAGATAAACAGTTTAGGGGCTACCGACGTGGCAATCAGCTGCACCTGCCAATCAGCTCCACCTTCATCTTTGAACTTGATGTAGGCGCGATCGGCGCGGTCCCGAGACGGGTCCGCCGGAGTGTATCTCGTGCGGAAGCGAATAGACTGCCGGGGCGGAATACTGCGCGTAGTGCCATTGATGGAGGTGGGAGGATCGATGATCGCCAGCCGTCCTCCGGTTTGATCGTCAAAGAATAGAGATGAGATCTGCCGTGGTGTGTCCGTCATGTTATAGATGAAAACGGAGTCCTCCCGCGACTGACAGGAGATGACATTCTGCGTTTCCATGACAAGGGGCTCAAAGCGGAAGATCTCCATTCTGCCTCGCCCCTTGAGATCGATACAGTCTGTAGTGTAGCAGCGTGTCTCGAACAGGCAAAGTCGATCGATGTATGTCAGCGAATCTGTCGGTCGGAACGTAATCGGAATCGTGGTCGAGTCTCCTGGGTTAATGGTTCGGCTTGTGCCACCGAGAAGGGCAAAGGACTCACCGCGTTCGACGTAAAGTGCAACTGTTAGGGCGTCGATCTTACTATTGTTTTTTGCCCTGACGCTGATGGTCTTCTGCTGCCCAACGAGGACATCGCCAAAATCGACGAGTCCGTCGACTGACCACTGGACTTTGTTATCAAGGCCTCGTCCACTGACGTAGATCTTCTTCTCGATCTTACATCCCTGGATCTGCGTTTTGATGATGATCGAATCAAAGACGAATCCCGGTTGCCGCGGCAGGAAGCGAACGGAATTGAATGGATACCCCGTCTTCGGCAGAAGAGTGAATGGGAACCGGATTCGGTAGTGTGTGAAGTCTCTCGGAACGATGATCGTATCGATGGTCAGATTCGAAAGCGTAAGGTTCTGCCAGGTGTAGTTCTGGGGGTCACTCAGAAGTCCCGGACAGGTCGGACTAAATCGCATGGTGTCGATTCGTCTCGAGCCACCGGTATTCCTGATCGATATCACCTCCTGTGTGCGTCCGATGAGCTCCACCGTGATCGGCGTCTTCTGACAGACATCATCAGTTACGATCCGCAGCGTGTCCTTGTAATCAGCCGTAGTATCCCGGACGTAGGATCTCACAACCAGCGTCGTACACTGTCCGGGTTGAAGACGGATTGGGTAGGTCACACCGACAACGGCATACCCCTTTGGCTCATTCGTGTACGTGCGCTGGATCGTTAGAACACGAGGTTTGCCAAGTACATCAGACGTATTGCAGAGGATGATGGTCGAATCGAAAGATGTGCGATCAACACACCCCACCCACAGCGTATCGAAGAGAATCCCACGTCTGTTGAGCCCCGTTTCCGTTATGCGGTTAAGCTCCATCCGGACCTGAATATTCGGCAGTCCGCAGCGGTTGGTAGGTCGGATCTCCAGTGTGTCAATGAACGTTCCGACCAACGTCCCGCGGAATGTTACGGTCACGGTCTGCGGGATTCCCCCCGTGAGGCTCACGGTCGACGGTGAAATCGTAAAGAGGCTCGCGTCGGGACCTCGCATAACAAGATTTGCTGAACTTCCGCAGATGGCAGCATCTGTGATCGTGAACTGCCATTGCTTGACGGTGTCGCACAGGATGTCTTCCTTGACACTTGACGGCGAAACTGACAGCGTTCGAGGAACGGTGCGGTCAGAAGTCTGGTTCGATGCGCCCGAGCGCAGCAGGCCCGTGTGACCATTACCGGTGGCATCGCAAAGCGTTGCGATATTGTTTCGGGCTTCATTACAGCGCAGATAGGCGCGCAGCCCAGACTCATTACCATTAAGCGACCGGTGCATCTGACAGAGAATTGACGTTGAGTCGAGCGCTCTGTCCCAGACGCGGATCTCGTCAACCATCCCCTTCATTGTTCGATAGAGAATCTGATTGTCGGCCACGCCATTACACGAGCCGATCAGGAATGGAAGGTCCGGACGGTCAAGGTTCTTGAGATAGCTCGATGGGTACTGGCTGTTGCGAACTGGTCCGACGGCCAGACGCCCATCGATGAAGATATAGGCACTCTGCTGTGCACCGTCGAACACTGCCGCGATGTGATGCCAGCCGTTGTAGAGGACAGAAGCGGGAGTGCGGGCAATGGTGTTGTCGAGACTCTTCAGCTGGCCTGCGTCGCCGTTGATTTCAAACACGAGGTCGTCATCGGCATCGATATACATGACAAAGACATCGTTGAAGTCCGAGTTCGGCCCCCACAGGCCCCCAATGTACTGACGCTGATTAGCCTGCTTTTCAATCTTGGCCCACAGCTCAAAGGTGATGGCGGTCTGCCGTGATTTCACCGGATTACGCTGGAGTTCTACAAAGTGCTGACTCCGGCCGGTGGTCGTCGTGAACTGCACGGCATTGAAAATGCAGTCCTTTCTGGAATCACATGATGCCGGGAACTGTGCCGACGTCTCAACGACGGCCAGGATCAGCATACTGAGTGTTAGACAGTGTCGCAGTAGCGTCATACCACTTTTCCATCGGCAAATGTTCAGGCAGGGCTGTGGGCGAAAGTCATCTGCAGGCGAACCCTGCGGGATCGATCAGATGCCCCCCTCGCGCGTGCGAAAGATACGGCATGGAAGGTGTTTCATGAACGACCTCAAGGTCGTAACTTTTCCGCAGTCCGGATGCCCTTTACACATTCGGGGACCGTATCGCTCTCACATCTCCACTGTAGGCCTATGTCATTACGACTACGACTTCTCTGCTGCACCGTTTTCCTTGCAGCCATGACAACACTCGGCTACGCCCAAGCTCCCACACCACGTGATTTCGGTCTATCTCTGAACGCTCGTGTAGCCGGTGGTTCGCAGCCGAAGATCACCTTGCGATGGAACAAGGACGACAATCAGCAGGCTGTGTACGTCTGGAAGAAGTTGAAGGACGTTGCCCGGTTTGACGCTGACATCTATGACTCGGTCATTGGCAAGGGGCTTGAATGGACCGACAACGAGGTCGAAGTCGGGAAATCGTACGAATACCGAGTCTTTCGTCTCGTGAACCGCACCGGTGCAACTCCGGCAACATTCTACGGCACGGGATACATCAATGCCGGGATCGAAGCGCCGCCGGCACCCCGCGAACGCGTGCTCGTGCTGGTAGATTCGACACTGCGACAGCCCCTTGCCTCGCAGCTTACGACCTTCGAGCAGGATCTCATCAACGAAGGGTGGGACGTCAAGGTCATATCGGTTCCCCGCGCCGAGACATTCGACTCGGGCAAGGTGAATAGGGTTCGCAGCATCATCAAGCAGGAATGGGCAGTCGCACAGAACATTGGCGGAATTGTTCTCGTGGGACGGGTCCCCGTTCCCTATTCGGGCGTCATCGCCCCTGACGGACACCCCGATCACCAGGGAGCATGGCCAGCCGATGGGATCTATGGAGATCCCAACGGGTCATATACGGACCGAACTGCCAATAATCCGAACACATCACGACCATCGAACAACAACGTGGTCGGCGATGGCAAGTTCGACCAGAGTCTGTTCAGTACCGACGTGGACATTCCCGTCGGTCGGGTGGACTTCTACAATTTGCCGCAGTTTGCAAAGAGTGAAACGGACCTTCTGAAAAACTACTTCAAGAAGAACCACGACTATCGCACCGGTGCTTGGAATGTGACGATGGGTGCAGTGATTGATGACAACTTCGGCACCTACGGAGAGGTCTTCGCTGCCTCTGCATGGCGAATGTTCAGTGTGTTCGGTCCCGACACAGCCGTTAAAGCTGGCGACTTCTTCAATGATCTCAAGGGTCCGAACACCATGCTGCTTGCCTACGGATGCGGCGGTGGAACCGATGTGTCGGCCGGCGGAGTGGGCACCACGACGGACCTCTCCACGAAGCCCGTGTATGCCGTCTTCACATTCCTCTTCGGGAGTTACTTCGGCGATTGGGACACGAAGAACAATCTGCTCAGATCAGCTCTCGCCACAGACCCGCGCGTGCTCACCTGCTCATGGTCGGGCCGGCCCCATTGGTACATCCACCACATGGCACTCGGCGAAACCATTGGTTACAGTGCGCGCATTGCCCAAAACAACTCACCGATCGTCTCAAGTCAGCTTGGCAACTACGTACCCAACGCATCGTTCACGGCAAATGGTGTCAACATTGCTTCAGCCGGCGACCGCCAGGTTCACATCGCTTTGATGGGAGATCCTACCCTGCGGGCCATTCCCAAGTCTGTGGCGGCGGTGGGCACGATAACTGCTGCAACGGAGTTCCCCAACAAAGTCAACCTTTCATGGACCAAGCCCTCTGGCAATGTTGATGCCTTTACGTTGTATCGCCGTAAGCAGGGAGTGGAACGGTGGACTCTCCTCACACCGCGTCCAATCACATCCACCGCCTACCGCGACTCACTCAAGAACGAGGGAACTCTCGAATACATGGTGCGAGCCTGTGCCCTGCGCTCAACTGCCAGTGGCACCTACTATGACATGGGCAAAGGGGCTACCTGCAACGTCCTTACGACTAACGTGACAGAGGACATACCTGTTTACGGTTCAGTGATTGCTTCGGTTCACCCGAACCCTGCAAGCGATAACATGAGCGTCCAGTTCTCGATCACCCTCCCGGGACAGACCACTGTGGATCTTTACGACATTACCGGCCGCAGCGTTGCCCGCTTTGATGCCGGAATGATCGCCGCTGGCTCCCACCGCACCGCGTTCGATGTCTCATCACTGCCCCCTGGCACCTATACCATGACGGTGAAAGGCCCCGCCGAAAGCACAAGCATTTCTGTGACGGTTGTGAGGTAGAAAGAGGGCGGCTGCTTAGCGCCGCCAGAAATAGTACACCGGCACGCCGCTGACTACGATCAGCAGGCCAGGCCAGCTGTAGTTAGGCTTGTAGATCAACAAGCAGATACAGATGGATGCAGCGAACAAGATGTAAAGGGCCGGTAGAATTGGATAACCGACGGCTTTGATGGGACGCTGCAGCTCCGGTCGTTTGAAACGCAGGAAGAAGATGGCGAAGATCGTCAGGATATAGAAGATCAGGACGGCGAACACAACGTAATCCAGCAGGTCGGAATACGTGCCGCTCAGGCAGAGTGCAGATGCCCAAACGGCCTGCATCCACAGAGAGGCTGCGGGAGCTCCGCTTGTGTTGAGCGTAGCAGCACGGCGAAAGAACATACCGTCGCTGGCCATCGCATAGTAGGCACGTGAGCCGCTTAGGATGATACCGTTGTTACATCCGAAGGTAGAGATCATGATCAGAACGGCCATGATCACCCCACCTGAGGTGCCGAAGATCACCTCGGCTGCTGCGGCACCAACGCGGTCGTTGCTGGCGAAGGCAATGCCTCGCTCAATAGCCGTTGCAGCGCTGGGCAGTCCCCCGATGGGCATCACAGCGATGTAGGCAAGGTTTGTCAGGAGATACAGCACCGTCACAGTCATGACGCCGAGGAGCAGGGCTCGAGGTATGGTGCGCTCGGGGCTTTTCACTTCGGCGGCGGCAAAGGTGATGTTGTTCCAGGCATCGCTGGAGAATATGGATCCAACCATTGAGACGGCTACCGCAGCAAGGAAGGGCATTCCAAGACGCGAGATGAATCCGTAGGACCTTTGTTGTGCGGCGGAAAGATCCGGCACGATGGGCGAAATGCCATCGGTCCACAACGACCCGAGGGCAGCCGGCAGAGTCCCGTTGGACATGCCATAGGCAATTCCAGCAGCAGCAAGAGCAACGACACTGACGATCTTGGTCGTTGTGAAGGTGTTCTGTATCAACTTCCCGAGGCCGACGCCACGGGCGTTCAGCGTTGTCAGACCAACAATCGAAGCGATAGCAAACACTTGTGCCGCATTTACCGAAAAGCCCCCTACCGAAATGAGCACATTGGCCTCGCCGACCATTGGAACGAGGGCTGATGTGTATTTCGCAAAGGCCATACCGACCGCAGCAATGGTGCCGGTCTGTATCACGGTAAAGAGCGTCCAGCCGTAGAGGAATCCGGCCAAAGGACCAAATGCCTCGCGCAGGTACACGTACTGTCCACCTGCCTGTGGGAACAGGCCCGCCAGCTCCCCGTATGAAAGAGCTGCGATCAACGTCAACAGACCCGTCACGAGCCATACGAAGAGCAGCATTCCCGGCGAACCTACGGTTCGTGCTATGTCTGCGCTCACAATGAAAACGCCGGATCCAATCATGGATCCGGCGACAATCATTGTTGAGTCGAAAAGTCCGAGTTCACGTTTAAAACCCATAACGAAAGCCCTACTTGAGGAAGTGCGCCCAGGTTACATATGACAGGAAGAAGACTGACACTATACCCACGATGATTCGTGCTGTACCAAGTGGCGCCCATTTCTCTCCCTTATTCGCAACGGAGTGGTTGATTCCGTAAAAGAAGTAAATGAGCATACCAATGCAGAGCCACGCACCAAGTCGTTCCCAGGTTGGAATTGGGAGCGGAAGCATCTGCATAAGACAGATAACGATGCCAGCGATCGGGACAAAAGGAACCCACGGCGTGCGGAACGGACGCTCTACGTCTGGATGCGTTTTACGAAGGACCAGCACGGCCGTACAGACGAGAATGAACGCTAGGAGTGTTCCGATCGAAACAAGTTCTGAAAGAACGTTGATTGGGAACAGGCCAGCAATGATCATGGCAATGGTACCCGTTATCACGGTGGAAACGACGGGTGTCTTGAACTTCGGATGGAGCTTACTAAAAATGGGTGGAAGCAAACCATCACGAGACATCGAATAGAAAATCCGCGGTTGGCCCATGATCATCACAAGCACAACGGATCCCAAACCAGCGATCGCTCCGATTTTAATCAGCGGGGAAAGCCATCCCAGAGCCAGTGAACCATCGGGAAGTTTGACGGCATCCACGGCTACGGCCATCGGATCGGGCACGTTCAACAACTTGTAGGGTACGAGCCCCGTCAGGACGAGTGACACGAGGATGTAGAGAATTGTGCAGACGACGAGAGATGCCAAAATTCCAATTGGCATATCACGCTGAGGATTCTTGGCTTCTTGCGCTGCTGTGGAGACAGCATCAAAACCGATGTAGGCGAAGAAGATGACACCGGCAGCGCGGAAGATTCCACTCCAACCATACTCTCCGAATGTTCCGGTGTTCTCAGGAATGAATGGCGTCCAATTAGCCACATTGATATACTGGGCACCGAAAATCACAAAGAGTAAAATGACGATGATCTTGGTAATAACGATTACGTTATTAACAGTTGCTGATTCTTTGACTCCACGAATGAGCAATGCGGTCATGAGCGCGACCACTAGCATGGCGGGAAGGTTAACCAGGGCCTCGGCTCGATCGAAGCCCGTAGCCATATTGAATGTCAGCGGCGCCGACTGGATAATGCCGGGGATCTCAACACCAAGGTTCTTTTCCATGAAGCTCACGATGTATCCACCACAGGCAACGGCAACTGTAGATGCCGAGAACAAGTACTCAATGATCAAGTCCCATCCGATGATCCAAGCAATAAGTTCGCCAACCGTTGCATAGGAGTACGTGTAGGCACTACCCGCAATGGGAAGCATGGAGGCAAACTCTGCATAACACAACCCTGCAAAAGCACAGGCAATTGCAGAGATGATGAATGAGATAATCAGAGCGGGTCCGGCGTACTGAGCCGCTGCTACTCCGGTGATCGAAAAGATCCCAGCACCAATAATGGCACCGATGCCTATCGATGTTAGGTTTAGCGCACCTAGCGTCCGCTGCAGCCCGGATCCCTCTCCATGGGCTTCAGACTGTAAGTCTGTGATGCTCTTCTTGGTAAAAAGCATTGTCTCCTCGACGGTGAAAGTGGTTATGCTCTATTACGAACCGGTCAATATACATCCACACATGAACGATTCATGAACATGTTTCGTTATTTCGCAGCCACAATTCGCATCATCGCAACGTTTTCGTTTTTTACACACCCTTCCAGGAGTCATCTCATGGCATTGTCGGTTGGATCAGTAGCTCCCGACTTTTCACTCGTCGGCACAGACTTACAGCCTGTCACGTTGTCGTCATTTGCTGGTAAGAAGGTCGTTCTTGCCTTCTTCCCCGCCGCTTTCACCGGTGTCTGCCAGGCAGAGCTGTGCACCTTTCAGGGGGCACTCCAACGTTTGAACGGAGCAAACGCCTCGGTTCTCGGCATCTGTGCCGACATTCCATTTGCCAACAAGGCTTTTGCTGAGGCAAATGGATTGCAGTTCCCAGTTCTTTCAGACTTCAATCTCGCGGCAATCACGGCATACGATGTTGCACTTCATGATTTTGCCGGAATTCATGGCCTCACGCGTTCTGTACGCGCAACGTTCATCGTCGGCGAGGACGGAACGATCTCTTATGTGGAAGTAACTGAAAACCCAGGGGTTGAACCAAACTACGACGCCCTGTTCGCGGCACTCGGAGCCGCCTGATCATCGTTTTCTTCAGATCTTCTACGAAAAACAGCAACGGCCATCCTCTCGGATGGCCGTTTTTGCTGAGCGCTGATTCCGCAAGGAGCAAGTCCTCTTTATGCTACATGCCTTCCCCCAAAGTCATGTTATGCGGAAACCGTTACGTTAATCGGGCTGCGCTGTCTTTCGTGGTCTACCGTATCGACGTTCAGATTTCTTCTTCAATCCCAGACTGGCGATCTCATCTGAGTCATCGCCATACTGGGCCAACACCTGGCGCTTGACCCCAAGTACAAGGTCGTGAAAGGCGTTTTCCACGCCAATCGCCTCGTCCCGAGCCTTTGCTGCTGCCGCCAGAGCCTCCTGTTCAGCCAGCTCGGCTGCCTCGAACCTCGCAAGTGCTTCCTGCAACTTGACGATCGTGAACTCCTTGTTCGCAGGGTTATAGTCCTTGAGCTCGAGAACGGCCTTTGCCACCTCCCGATCTTGCGCAAGGGTCTTATGCGTTACCCTGATGGTTGTTCGACGTGCCATTGATAGCAGATTCCCCGAAGCACCCGTGAATTAGGACTTATGCTGCATGCCTACCGAATTCTGTCCAAGCCGTTTGTTCAATAGCACAAATATAAGTGCGTTCTTTTTATTTGCAAGAGGTTTTTGAGTAGACAGACCAGAATCTTTTCACGACGTAATTCAGTTTAACTATATCAATATCGACTTTCTCATTCAAATCGGGCTGTTTTAACCAAAAGAATAAGACGAAAGTGACTCACCTTTCGAGACAATCACATTCTGAACTCATTAGTTAGTTGATGGTTATTGATCGAGATTGACTCAGATCTACTTATCATCGTGATTATGTCGTCCAAGCAGATGAATGATCAGCCTGGCTGCTGGGTGCCCAAATGGAATCACCCCTACACTATCCATCGCGTTTTTTCGACATACCACGAACAAACGTTGCACAATTCGCAACCTGATCAACCGTTGAGGGGAAAATCACATGACCATCCGTTCCATGCTCCTTGCAGCTGCAAGCCTACTGGCTATTCACGGTGTGAGCGCTGCACAAGTGACCACTGACAAGATTATGATGCAGGGGGGACTAGGTGACGAGGCCATCGTTAAGGCACAGCTCAAGCTGGGAATGCTCCGCTCTACGACAGGGATGCTCGACAGCGTCGACATCCGAGCTTCGGAAGTTGATGCATTCCTTGACGTTCGGGGGATGCTCGTCAATGTTGTGTCCAAGGGCACCAGTGCAAAAAAGACTGACGACGACCCCATAGCTGTGGAGTTTCGAAGCCGCCAGCTGTTAGCGTTTTCTCAATTGTTACAGCGAACGAAGCCGAACGGCGCAGACTCTGTCACCGTTCAGTCCGTCCAGAAGATTCTCGATGATGCATACCGCTCTGCTGTCTCGTCGAAAAAATGAGGACGGCATTTGCTGACACCCCGAACAAGGGAGTGCGTTTTGATTTTTGACTTCGACCACAAACCGTATTTTTGACCACTTTTTTTTCACACACTGCCACATGAAAACAATGAAAGTCTTCGCACTTATCGCGGCCATTGCTGTTGCCCTCTTCGGCGGCGTAGAAGCATCGGCCCAAGGATCACTCACGCCAGCTGCACAAGCTCCAGTGATGATCAAGCCTAAACTCAAAGTCGCTCACATCAAGGGTGCAGCATCCTTCATCAACGGCATAGAGATCCGTGGTGGCGAAGTTGATGCGTTTCTTGATGTCCGAAAGGTGTTGACAAATGCCATCGACGATGCAACCAAGGCAAAGAAGGACAACGATGATGTCGTCACGGTTGAAATGCGTGCCGACCAGATCTCCAACCTCGCTACACTGATGCAGCGCGGTACACTCAAGGGCTCGGAGGCTGAGACGTTCAAGGATATCATGACGGCACTCACCGACGCGGCAAAAGCAGCTCAAGCAAACAGCAAGTAACGCTGACTCTCACGATCGATTCTGTTCAAGCCCCTTGGTCAAGCAGCAAGGGGCTTTTCTTTTTATATGGCATGACCATCATTGATCTATGCGACTACGCAATGTCGCTCGACGGAGTTGATGAGACCTTCCCGTTCGGACCAGATGTGATCGTGTACAAGGTGTGCGGGAAGGTGTTCCTGCTTGTCCCCCTGAACAGCGTCGATCTGCGATTCAACGTCAAGTGCGATCCAACGCGCGCCGTGGAACTCCGAGAGCGCCATGCATGCGTTCTGCCCGGCTACCACATGAGCAAAAAGCACTGGAATACCGTAGTGGTCGATGGATCTGTCAGCACAACCGAGCTCAAGGGCTGGATCGATCATTCATATGGGTTGGTGAAGAAGAAGGCTTGAGGCTCCAGTCGAGCGACAGAACAACCACATGTTCACGCGGACCGGGGCCGACAAGCCCCCTAACGGAGTGTCCAAGGGCGATATTGAGATAGTCCGGATACCATGCCTGCGCCTCCGGCGGGGGCATCTCATAGACGTCGAAACTCAGCCAATGAGTCGTACTCTCATAGTCGTCGATGATGGCGTTGTACATCCCGCTGCGAAACGGCTCTGATGGAGAGAACGAGACCTGAAAGGTAACGTTTCGCAGCCCCGGCATGTAATGCTGCGCCACCGGTAAAGACGTGGAAGTCCGTCGGCGTCCCCTTCCACCAGAGATTGTTCAGCCAACCGTGTCCTACGGCAAAGGCTCCCACTCCTACCGTCGTGATCGTTCCAAGGCGCTAGGCGTCAATGCCCGGAGTGGATGGTGTGGCGCTCTTGGTAGCGATGCCTGCAACACTATCCGCCATAGGTGGAAACTTGCTTGAAACCGGGTGCAAAAAAGAAACGGCCGGCAAGGGGACTTGCCAGCCGAGAAATGCTGCGAGGATGAGTACGCGCAGAGGCACGACCATGTCAGGACCGCCCCCGAGAGGGTCAGGCGCCGATCAAGGCTTTGTAGGCATCTACCTTTAGCAGGGCATCCAGCTCGCTCGGATCGCTGATGCGGATCTTGACAAGCCATCCGCTACCATAGGGGTCCTTATTGACCGAGTCCGGCGTGGAGTTCACGTCGTTGACCTCCACCAGCTGACCGCTGACGGGCGCGTAGAGATCGGCCACGGTCTTGACGGCTTCGATCGACCCAAAGGTACCGCCCTTACTTACCGTGGCTGAAGCATCCGGAATATCCACATACACCACATCGCCGAGCTCGCCTTGAGCATGGTCGGTCACGCCAATTGTACCGACGTCGCCTTCGACGCGGATCCATTCGTGATCGCTGGTATAGAGCAGGTCAGCAGGAAAATTCATGGTCAGGCCTTCCAATCATGGGTGTCGAGATACTTCGTGTCAAATGTACCGGCAATGAAATCCGGATTATCCATCATCTTTCGGTGAAATGGGATCGTCGTCTGAATGCCTTCGATAATGAACTCATCAAGTGCGCGACGCATCTTGGCGATTGCACCGTCGCGCGTTGCCGCAAACGTAATGAGCTTGGCAACCATTGAGTCGTAATACGGAGGGATGACATATCCCTGATAGATGTGCGAATCGACCCGCACACCGGGACCACCCGGGAAGTTCAGTGACTGAATCACTCCTGGAGATGGGCGGAAATCGTGGTATGGATCCTCGGCATTAATCCGGCACTCGATCGAATGCATAATCGGATCACGCTGCTCAAGGGTGAGACGCTCTCCGGAAGCCACAAGAAGCTGTTCGCGGATCAGATCTACCGCCGAGGACTGCTCGGTAACCGGGTGTTCGACCTGAATACGCGTGTTCATTTCCATGAAGTAGAAGTTGCGGTGCTTGTCAACCAGGAACTCAATTGTTCCAGCACCGACGTAGCCGACACTAGCAGCTCCCTTCACGCTGGCATCGCCCATGGCCTTACGAAGCTCGGGCGTCATGATCGGAGAAGGGGCCTCTTCAATCAGCTTCTGGTGACGTCGCTGAATACTACACTCGCGCTCGTTAAGATGAACTACGTTGCCGTGGGAGTCGGCAAAGACTTGGATCTCAATGTGGCGAGGCTCTTCAATGAACTTTTCGATGTAGATATCGCCATTACCAAAAGAGGCCTCAGCCTCACCGCGAGCAGTGGCATACGCGCGGTCGAGCTCGTCGGCCTTCTCCACATAGCGCATTCCTTTACCACCGCCGCCGGCCACGGCCTTAATCATCACCGGGTACCCGACTTCCGCGGCAACTCGGCGAGCATCTTCAATGGTTGGCACAATGCCGTCCGAACCCGGCACCACTGGCACACCGGCGGCACGCATCGTATCCTTCGCGATCGACTTGTTCCCCATCCGAACGATGGCGTCTGGCGATGGCCCGACAAAGGTGATTCCGCAGTCGTGACAGATCTCTGCGAATGTGGCGTTCTCAGCCAGAAAACCGTAGCCGGGATGAATGGCATCTGCTCCGGTAACATCGGCGGCAGCAATGATCGACGGGATGTTCAGATACGACAGCTTGCCCTGGGCAGGGCCGATGCAGACCGCCTCATCGGCAAAGCGAACATGCAACGATGCACGGTCGGCCTCCGAATACACCGCTACAGTCCGGATACCAAGTTCCTTGGCTGCGCGGATGATGCGCAGGGCGATCTCTCCGCGATTGGCGATCAGCAGCTTCTTGATCATGGTTGGTGGCCCGCCTGCTTAGTCTGGCTTGACAAGGAAGATGGGCTGGTTGTATTCCACCGGCTGACCGTTTTCGACGAGAATCTTTGTGATGGTGCCCGTGACGTCGGACTCGATCTCGTTCATCAGCTTCATGGCCTCGACAATGCAGAGCGTATCACCGGCATTGACATGCTGCCCAACCTGGACAAAGGCATCAGCATCGGGAGAGGGGGCACGGTAAAACGTACCGACGATCGGCGACGTGACCGTTTGTCCGTTATCAGCCGGAGCCGAAGCAACCGGGGCACTTGCCACAGCCGCAGGAGCCGCACTCGGTGCTGCTGGAGCGGCGGCCGTTACCGGGGCCGGCATAGTGTAGCCCTGCATCATCACTGGCGCTTGCGCCGATGGCTTGGACATATGCACAGACATGCCTTCTTCTTCGATCGACAGTTCGCTAGCGCTGCTCTCGTCGAAGATGCGCAGCAAACGGCGTAGGTAGTTCAGATCCATCGTTCCCTCCAATGTGAATTGGACAGCCCCTTACTCCTTGACCCGGTCCATGTAGTCACCAGTTGAGGTATCTACGCGGATAAGATCACCCTCATTGACGAACAGCGGAACGCCTACTGAAGCACCCGTTTCAACAGTTGCCGGCTTCAGTACGTTGGTTGCCGTATCTCCACGAACCCCTGGCTCAGTGTGCATCACCCGCAAAGCCACGTGCTGCGGCATGGTCACCTGCACCACATTGTCGGCTTCGTCACGGGCGATCTGTACTTCAAGGCCTTCCTTCATGAACTTGGCCGATTCACCAACGATTTCGGTAACAACCGGAATCTGGTCATAGGTGTCGGAATCCATGAACATGAACATGTCCCCATCCTTGTACAGATACTGGAAGTTGCGTGTCTCCACGCGGACAAATTCAATCGTCTCGCCCGAACGGAACCGCTCTTCACGGAGCTTTCCGGTCTTGATCACCCGCATCTTCACCTGGTAGAAGGCTCGGAGGTTGCCCGGCGTGCGGTGTATGGATTCGAGTACCACACAGAGTTCACCGTTGTGGCGAATCACGGCGCCTACGCGCAGGTCAGCTGTTGTTGCCATGAGGAAGGAGGAATGTCAAAAATTGCAGATCAATATCAGTGAGGTCCCGACCGGATTCGAACCGATGTACAAGCTTTTGCAGAGCTCTGTATAGCCACTCTACCACGGGACCGCGTGGGCGGCGAATATACGAAAAGAGGCCTATTCAGGCGTGTTTTTGCCCGTTTTTGCGCGTATATCGGCGGAAAATGCCCGGATTTCATGAATAAGCCGAAGAATCTCCCCCTGCGATGCAGATGAATCGACAGTTGGTTCGGCACCATTTTCATGCCCACCTGCCCCGTCATGCTCAGCAACCATCGGCGCAGATCCCTCGGGAGCACTAAACTGGAGATCCTCGGGAAGCCCATTCTGCCGCAAGAATTCCTTTGCTCCGGCAACGGTGTAGCGCTCCTCCCGCAAGAGCTTTCTGATCAACATCAGCACGGCCATATCGCGCCCAGAGTAGATGCGGTTGCCCGCCCTGTTCTTCTGCGGACGCAGCTGCGAAAACTCGCGCTCCCAGTACCGAAGCACGTGCTGCTCCTCCGAAACGATCTTTGCCGCCTCGGTGATGGAGTAGTAAAGCTTCTTGATGGAATCCTGCATGGCGCAAGATAAGGCTGAGTTGCTGAGGTACGGAATGGCGGAATTACAGAATTACTGAGGTACGGAATGACGGAATTACAGAATTACTGAGGTACGGAATGACCTGTAGCATTCGTCTCTTGTCTCTTGTCTCTTGTCTCTTGTCTCTTGTCTCTCGTACCCCGGGCCAAGGCCCGGGGCTAGTACACCGGTGGCATTTCTCTCGTCTCTCGTCTCTCGTCTCTCGTCTCTTGTCTCTCGTCTCTCGTCTCTCGTCTCTCGTCTCTCGTCCTTGTCTCTCGTCACTTGTCACTTGTCACTCGCCTTCGTTTAAACACTCCCGCCTGCGAAGAAACGTTCAGCAGGATCCCCACGGCTATGGCACTGAAGAAGACGGCAGAGCCGCCATAGGAGATGAAGGGCATGGGCAGGCCGGTGGTGGGAAGGATGCCGCAAGTGACTCCGGCATTGACGAATGCATAGATCGAGAGCGTGGTGGTAATGCCACCCGCCAGGATTCTGCCAAAGGTATCTGGAGCCTTTTTGGCAACGGTATAGCCGCGGAGCATGATGAGAGTAAATGCAGACATGAGAAAAAGCACGCCGATGAATCCGTACTCCTCGCCCACAATACTGAAGATGAAGTCACCATACGACTCTGGCAGAAAGAAGTCCCGCTGTCGGCTCTGGCCCGGGCCTACACCACTCAAGCCCCCATTGCCAAAGGCGATCAGCGCCTGGTCAAGCTGGTAGCGCACAGCCTCATCAGCCTGACCACCGAAGAAGGACATCAGACGTCGCATCCGATACTCGGCGGTGACGGCATACAGGCCGGCGGCTGCCATACCCGAAGCCACGATCACCGCCAGCTGCGACGGACGAACATCACCCAGGAACATCATGACCATAACGATCAGGAAAATGACCGTAGCCGTCGAGAGGTTGGGCTGTAACGCGATCAGAATTGACACCGGAAGCGTCCACTTCAGTACGGCCCAGATGCCCCCTTTCCATGTGCGCAGAAGATGTGTGTTGGTGCTCAGCACGACAGCAGTGTGCAGAACAACCGTCCACTTTGCAAGCTCTGACGGTTGAAAGTTCAGCGGACCGAGGCGCACCCATCTACTTGCGCCCTTGATCTCGGTGCCCATCACCAGCACCATGATCAGAAAGCCATAGGCGATCCACATGAGCGTGGAAGTGCTGCGTTCGAAAATGTGATAGTCCACCTTGGCAAAGAAGAGCATCAGCAGAAGTCCGATGATCACCCGCAGAGCATGGTTCCACACAAGCCCTTCACTGGAACCGAGCTTAACATCAGCGAACGAGGCGCTGGCACTGTACACGAAGGCTACGCTAAACAGCAATAGTGCCGCGATCGGCAAAAGGATGAACCAGTCGATGTTGGATGGTTCAGGCTTCTGGGTCATGTCTCAGAGATCTCGATAGCAAAGGTGGTTCCAACTCCGGGCTGTGTTTCACGCACGAATATGCGTCCTCCGTGATAGTCCTCAATGATTCGCTTTGAAAGCGACAATCCAAGACCCCAGCCGCGCTTCTTCGTCGTGAACCCCGGCTGGAAGATCCTGGCTGCGATCTGACGCGTCATGCCCTTACCATTATCTGTCACCGTTACGAGGATTCCGCCCTTTGCTCGCCGCGTCAGTCGCAGCTCAATGATCCCGTCATGGCGGTCAAGAGCATCGGCGGCGTTTCGGATAAGGTTTTCGATTACCCAAGCAAACAGCTCTTCATTGAGAGAAGCATAGAGGGTCTTGTCAAAATCCCGCACCAGCGTGATTCGCTTCCCAAGATTCGGCAGGCGCTTCTCAAAGTAAACGCACGCCCGCTCTAGGATCTCGGCCACCGGCACGTGCGACATCTTTGGCTGCGCTCCGATCTTAGCAAAGCGGTTGGCGATAACGTTCAACCTCTCAACGTCCTGCTCCATCTCCTGCGCTGTTGCAAGGATATTCTCTGGTGAGTCCTTGTTCAGACGAAGCAACTCGAGCCATGCAAGCAGACTGGAAAGGGGCGTACCCAGCTGATGAGCTGCTTCTTTGGCCATCCCCACCCAGATGCTGGACTGCTCGTTGCGACGAATGCTTGATAAGATCAAATAGGCAACCAAGATGAAGGCCGCAACTGAGAGGATCTCGACATACGGCATATACCGCAGCCGGCGCACAACGGCAGAGTTGGCGTAGAACATCAATTGCACTACCCTCCCAGAAGGATCACGGATCTCAAAGGGCGGGTACTCCCGACGCATCTCTTCGATGTAGGCGGAGAGCCATACCTCCTGCTGTTCGATGGTCAGCGTCGTATCTAACTCGACGTTGATCATGTACTGCTGGTACGGAAAGACCGGCTTGGAATCACGTCCAGTAAGGATCACCGGAAAGTGGATCGACGAGTATGCCTGATCGATGTAGTATAGGAGCTCTTCGTCCGTGGCGGTCTGATAGGACCGTGCAAGTAGCTTGGCGTAGAGTTCAACGGTTCGCCTCTCATTGGCGACGAGCTCATCAACAATGGTCTTGGTTGCGTAGAGCACCCCACCCATGATGCCCAGCCCGGAAAGCGTCAGGAGGACCTTGATCTGCCACTTCGTAACACTGGCACGAAAGATCCTGATCCTATCGGGGCGTACGTCGCGCATCGGTTACGTCGCACCCTGTGCGCGAACCAGCGCGAAGGGGGCTGATCCTTCCCCATCTTCAACACTCAGACGACCACCCGTGATCATCAGCCGTGCCGACTGTCGAGACGACTTGCGGACGATCTCCACGTCGATTGCGCCCTCATCCGGAAATGCCACGCTCCGTTCAGCCATAGCACCACCAGCAGCAGGCATCATAACGGTTGGGATCGACAATCCGCCGATCTCGATGCGCAAGAGACGGCGTACAGCATCATAGGTAACGTTCAGGCCAAGCGCATAGGCAAACGAGGTGAACTCCCGCGTGGTCACCACCCGAACGCCGAGCATTTCAGCCGACTCCTCGGATGCCTTGCGGTAGAACGAGACCGTGTACTCACGGTCGATCGACGGTTCGATACGGTCATCACTCATGACGACCCATCACAGTCTCAATCTCCGTCTGCGCAACGGTCATTTGCTCACCGGTGAGCATGTTCTTGATGACGGCCGTCGATGAGGCGATCTCGTCATCCCCGATCATCACCGTAAAGGCCACACCCGCCCTATTGGCATCTTTCATCTGCGCCTTGACCGAACGGCGTTGCAGATCCGACACAACATGATGTCCGCTGCAGCGCAGCCGGTGAATAATCAGCTGTACCGGGACACGCGCGGCATCACCAATGCCGATGACATACACGCCATGTGGCGGCGGCGGCTCAGGTGTGCCATGCTCGGCCTCCCAGAGCAGAAGCATCCTCTCGATACCGATCGAAAAACCCACAGCCGGAACGTCTCCACCACCAAGCGTGGAGAACAGTTGATCGTACCGCCCGCCTCCCCCAACAGCATTCTGAGAACCTAGCTGATCGGTGGTGAACTCAAAGACCGTGTGATTGTAGTAGTCCAGGCCGCGGACAAGTTTTGGATTTACGACATAGGGGATCCCCGCTACGTCAAGCAGCAACCGCACAGCGTTGAAATGCTCGGCACTGACTTCATCATAGAAGTCCTCGAGTCGCGGTGCGTGAGCGCTAACTCGAATATCAGCCTCATCCTTAGAGTCCAAGACCCGCAGCGGATTGGCATGCATTCGCCGGCGGCTATCCTCAGACAACTCACTACTGTGGGACTCGAGAAAGGCCACGAGGGCCTGGCGATATCCGCGGCGAACCTCTGCCGAACCAAGAGAGTTGAGTTCAAGACGGAACTGCGTCAAACCAAATCGACGTAGCGTTTCGTGGGCCAGCAGAATGATCTCGACGTCGGCCTCGGGATGGGATGAACCAATGCATTCAGCACCAAACTGATGAAACTGCCGGTAGCGGCCCTTCTGAGGACGCTCATAGCGGAACTGGGGTCCGTTATACCAGAGTCTTAGTGTGGGGCTGTGATGCAGCAGACTGTGCTCTATGCAGGCACGTACGATCGGCGCCGTCAGCTCCGGACGAAGCGTCAGCGAGTCTCCGCCGCGGTCCTCGAAGGTGTACATCTCCTTGCCGACGATGTCCGTGTCTTCGCCGACACCACGCTTGAACAGATCCGTGCTCTCTAGGACCGGTGTGCGGAACTCCTCATAAGCAAAGTCACCAGCAACAGAACGGAAGATGGACTCCGCACGATGCCACAGGGCGATCTCCTTACCAAAGATGTCCCGCATCCCGCGGATTGCCGTTATGCTCACCCCTGTTCCTCCTCACTGCCGGCAAACAGAGCCAGAACATCTTCGGCAGACCTGGCCGAAAGCAGTGATGCGCGGAACTGCTCGGAGCCGACTAGACGCGAAATCCGACTGAGAAGGCGCAAGTGCACGCCGACGTTGCTTTCGGGACCGACCAGCAAAACCACGATCGAAACGGGCTTGTCATCGAGTGAGTCAAAGTCAATTGGCGAAGCAAGAGTTGCCACAGCGACAATGGATTGATCGACAACATCCGTCTTGCCATGCGGTAAGGCAACACTGTTGCCTATACCGGTCGACATTAGTCGTTCACGGTCCACGATCACAGTATGCAACCGGTCCATATCCCGAACCTTGCCGGTAGCGGCAACAAGATCAACCACCTTGCGCAGGCAGTCGTCTTTGTCAACGACATCGAGATTGAGTCGTATGCAGGAAGAGTCAAGTATTGCTGATATCCTCGTGTCCATCGTTGCGTCCAAAGCGCCATTGCGTGATGAGTTCTGCGAACATGTCACAGTGTTGTTGTGCGGTCTCGACATCGTCTGCTTCGGCAGTCACAACGAACAGTTCATCCTCCTTGTGAGGAAGAAGCAGTACCGTCACGTTACCGTCCATGATCCGCACGCCGTCGATGAGCATGCGGTGTTTGTTTTCAGAGAATTCCATGGAGTGCCGCATCACGGTTCCACGCTGCTCGTAGGCACACGGCACCGTACGGGTGATCTGGAACCGCTTTGGCAGATCGGCATCGAGCTGCGAAAGCTGATACCCGGTCTTACTCAGCATCTCGAGGATCTTCACGGCCGAGTACATGCCATCGCTCGCATTGAGAAACTCGGGAAAAATGAAGCCCCCTCGCGTGCCGCCAACAAAGGCAATTGTCTCATCCTTTGTTGCATCCATCATAGCCGAGTGTGAATTGCGGATGCGTACCACCTCCACATTGTAGGGGGCGGCTACTTGCTCGATCTCTCCGGTTGCCTGCACGGGCACAGCAATTCGGTATGGCTCACGGTCTCGGTGTGCCTCGAGGTACAGCTTCGTTACGATCGTTAGAAGTCGCTGTGATGTGTACCAGATGCCCCGTTCATCGACGAGTGCGATCTTCTCGGCTCCAGGATTGATCTTAAACCCGATCTGGTATCCCAGCGAACGCATGATGGTTGCCGACTCGTTAAGCACCTCAGCTAAGGGATCGGCAAAGTGCGCCGAATCGACATAGTCGTTCATCGAGAGCGTGCGGCAGCGGAGTTCGCCAAGGATCTGCGGGAATGCCGTTGAAGCCAAACCGAAGGAGTAATCAACTAACAGGCGGAAATGCTGCTCACGGACCAGCTCGACGTCGATCGTCTCTAGGAACCGATTCACGTACATGGCCGTGGACCGTTCAGGGAAGGCTAGACGCCCGACGTGGTCGTGCGTGACACGGCGAATATCCTCTCCGAAGAAGTACCGTTCGATCGACTTGGTCTGTGAAAGCGTGATGTCACGCCCGTCGCGTCCGAAAATGATAATGTCCGTCCGGTCCGACGCATTCGGCGATCTTCGCACGTGAAACCCAGCCACGTAGCGACCCGTGTTCAGCTCCTGACGGGTTTGCGGAATGGACGTCGTCTGAAGGTCTGCGATGTTGACGCCCACGCTCATCAGACCCGACATGATGCTGCGCTTGATGATGCGCGAGACCGGGTCATCGTCGCGCGACGACACCACCGTGGTTCCAACGCCAAAAGCCATACCCATGCATGCGCCAAGCTTAGCCGCAAACTCGGGATTGACGTCGATGTTCGATACACCACCAATCCGTGCATCGGTAAACAGCACGCGCGCCCAGCGCTCTTCTTGCACAAGGCTGCGTGTAACGATGGCATGTGACTCAACCACCTTGCGTGGCCAGAGCTTGACGTTCGAGAGCAACCGGGCATGATCTCCAATCACGCAGCCTTCGGCAATGATGGAGTGCTCGCCGATCGTGGCTTTGGACCCGATCGTCACACTGTCACACGCAATAGCTCGACTCATCTCGGCGTAGTCACCGACCTGCACATTGTTCCAAAGCACCGTATCACTCAGGTTAGCACCGGCCCCGACGCTGCTGCCATTGCCGACAACGCAGTCCCGAAGTTTCGCATGCTCGCCGATAACAACGTTGTCACCTAGTACGACTCGACCTTCAAACCGTGCCGTGGGGGCAATGCTAAGCCCCGTACCGGCGTAGTATCCATTGCGTTCCGTGGAAGCGAAGTCTACCGTAACACGACCTGAGAGCACATCCTCATGGGCAAGTTGATACTCGTGCAGATTGCCAATGTCTTTCCAATACCCATCAGCAACATAGCCGTAGAGCGGCATCCCCTTCTGCAGCATGAGCGGATACAGGTCCTTACTGAAGTCAAACTCCGTTTTGGCCGGGATGAGATCCAGCACCTCGGGTTCAAGGATGTAGATTCCGGTGTTGATGGTATCGCTAAAGACCTCACCCCACGAGGGCTTTTCCAGAAAACGCGTGATCCGTCCATCAGCATCGGTCATGACGATGCCATAGGCAAGGGGCTCGGCAACGCGCGTCAGAACGATCGTGGCCATTGCTCCGCGTTGCTCATGAAACGCAACGGCAGCCGAAATGTCGATGTCGGTCAGGACGTCGCCCGAGATGATAATGAACCGCTCATCGAGCATCTGCTGGGCATTCTTTACGCTGCCGGCCGTCCCGAAGTCGGCTTCGGCAAGCATATACCGCATGCTGATATCATGTTGCGAGCCGTCACCAAAATGTTCGGTAATGCTCTCGGGCTGAAAGTAGAGCAACGAAACAACGTCGCTGATTCCGTGACGCGTGAGCAGCGAAACGATGTGCTCCATCATCGGTCGATTGGCCACGGGAACCATCGGCTTGGGAATGGACATCGTCAGCGGACGCAGGCGCGTTCCGAATCCTCCGGCCATGATGACGGCTTTGCGGATGCTCATGAGACGGTAGGTGAAGTGCGGTGAAAAAGACGGTGGGCAAAAATAGAGACCAGGCGGCTATGCGCCCCTTCGCTATTCCTCCTCACCACGACGCAACCGCTCAAGGACACCGGCATCTTCGAGCGTCGTGACGTCACCTTTGGCCGAGCCACTGGTAACAAGCTCCCGAAGTAGCCGGCGCATGATCTTGCCGCTGCGGGTTTTGGGCAATGCGTCAGTGAACCGTATCTCATCGGGCCGGGCGATGGGGCCGATCTCTCGCGCGACGTGAGCGCGGAGTTCCTCGGCCAACGCAGGTGAGGCCGCTACCGATGCCTTCAAAGTGACAAAGGCCACAAGGGCATTTCCCTTTACATCGTCCGGCCGGGCAACCACGGCTGATTCGGCCACACGTGAGTGCGATACCAGCGCGCTCTCGATCTCGGCCGTGCCGAGACGGTGGCCGCTGACGTTGACGACATCATCCACACGGCCGATGATCCAAATGTTCCCTCGTGCGTCTTTGCGGGCCCCGTCCCCGGTGAAGTACCACCCCGGATGAGTTCGTGACTTCGGAAACTCACTCCAGTAGGCAGCGCGATAGCGCTCATCATCGCCGTGAATGGTCCGCAGCATTGATGGCCATGGATGTTTGATCACCAGCAGACCGCCTTCGTTTGCCCGACATGGCGTGCCGTCTTTGCGGACAACGTCAACCTCGATGCCGGGAAGGGGCTTGGTGGCCGTTCCCGGAGTGGTGGTAGTAGCGCCGGGCAGAGGCGAGATCATGATCGCCCCGGTCTCGGTCTGCCACCACGTGTCGACGATCGGACAGCGCTCGCCGCCAATCACACTGTGATACCACATCCAGGCCTCGGGGTTGATCGGCTCACCCACCGTACCAAGTAGACGTAACGAGGACAAGTCATGCTTTGCCGGCCAGGCTTCGCCCCATTTCATAAAGCTGCGGATCGCCGTCGGAGCTGTGTAGAAAATCGTCACAGCATGACGTTCAATGATGTCCCAGAACCGATCCGGTTGCGGGTGGTTCGGCGTTCCTTCATAGATGAGCACCGTTGCTCCGTTGAGCAGCGGACCATAGACGATGTAGGAGTGACCCGTGATCCAGCCGACATCGGCCGTGCAGAAGTAGGTATCTGAATCCTGTAGGTCGAATACGATGCGGCTGGTGTAGGCAACCTGCGTCAGGTACCCACCCGTGGTGTGAAGGATACCCTTGGGCTTACCCGTGGAACCGCTGGTGTATAGAATAAACAGTGGATGCTCGGAGTCGAGCTGCGCAGGCTCGTTGATGGCCGAGGCCCCGGCAACGACATCATGCCACCAATGGTCACGCCCACGCTTCATGGTGACCGGCTCACCTGTGCGACGCACGACCAGCAGATTCCGGATCGTTGGGCACTTCTTAACAGCAACGTCAGCGGCCGATTTTAGTGGCACCGAACTACCGCGACGAAACGCCCCATCCTGCGTGATCAGCAGCACGGCGCCAGAATCGTTGATGCGCTCGCGCACGGCCTCGCTGCTGAAGCCGCCGAATATCACGTTGTGCGTAGCTCCGATACGCGAGCACGCCAGCATGGCGATGACGGCCTCGGGAACCATCCCCATGTATATGCCTACGACATCGCCTTGCTTGACACCCAGGTGCAGCATTGCGTTCGCGGCCTTGCATACTTCTGCGTGCAGTTGCTGATAGGTCAGCGTACGGACCTCTCCAGGCTCACCTTCCCAGATGAGTGCTGCCTTCGTACGACGCCAGCCACCAAGGTGACGGTCTAGACAGTTTACTGATGCATTTATAGCGCCACCGACGAACCACCGGGCATGGGGATGCTTCCAGTCAAGCGGACGCTTCCAATCACGGAACCAGACAAGCTCGCGCGCCCGCTCCTGCCAGAACGCCACCACGTCGGCCGCAGCCTGCCGTCGCAGCCTGCTCAAGGCGGCTGCCGAGGGCACGTGGGCATGGCCGGCGAAGTCGGCGGGAGGAGCAAACTGCCGCTTCTCGGTCAGGACCGAGGAGATGCGATCATTAGACGGTGCTGACGTCCGTGACACTGAACGCGAACTGCGAGCTGGCATAGCGTGCCCTTCGGGAAACGGTGACTGCTGATGTTTCTACTTTACGATCGCCGAGATGCCCTTGAACGTATCCGTTCCCGCTACTCTCAGAAGCTCAAAGAGCAGAGATTCCATGGTCGTGATGATCGCCCCTTGCTGACGCATGCGATCAATGGCCACGCGCTTGTCATTGGCCGACCGCGAAGACACGCAATCTTCGACAACCACGACTGTCTGGCCCTGCTCCAGGAGGTCAAGTACGGTCTGCAGCACGCAGACATGGGTTTCGATTCCGAAGACGATGATCTGGTGTCGGCGTGATCCGAGAACAGCCACCTCGATGGCCTGCACGCCGCAGCAGCTAAAGGTCATCTTTTCGAGTGGCTCGTGCTCGCCGAGAGCTTCACGTACGGACTCGATCGTCGGGCCGAGACCCTTGACGTATTGCTCGGTCACAGTGATGGGCACGTTGAGAACCTGCAGCCCCCTGATCAGCCGACTGCACCGATCGGCCAATGCATCGTGGTCGTGGATGTGCGGGAACAACCGCTCCTGGATGTCAACGCATAGTGCCATGCAATGATGTGCGTCGAGGCGCATGAGAATTCTCCGGTGCGTGTGTGAGCGATCTCCAACTGCGAGGGCAAAACTACGACCTCTGTGTGATGATCACGCCCACCAGGGCGACTGCTCCGCCAATGATGAACAGGGGGCTTGGCATTGCACCAATTAGGAGAAAGGTCAGTACCGATGTGATCACGGGCTGTAGGTTATTGAACACGGCAACCTTGCTTGATTCGAGACGGCTCAGGGCAAAGTACCAGAGGCCGTAGCCAATGCCGGAGGTTACGACGCCGAGATAGAACAGCTGGCCCCAGATTTGTGCCGAGCCCGCTGACCAGAGCGGGTCCAGTGGCGCATGCACTGGCAACAAGGCCCACACCGGTATGTAGATAGCCAGCCCGGCAAAGAACGTCATGGCAATGGCCTGGACCGGACCATACCGCTCAACGATGCGCCGACCGTAGAGCGTAAAGCACGCCCACGATAGACTCGCAAACAGAACCATCACGTTGCCGGTCATCTGGCCGGCAGAGACGCCCGCCCCCCGGTCCACAAGCACAAGTGCAGCCCCGACCAGAGCGATCGCCACTCCAAGGAGCTTTCCTGGGCCGGTCGGAATCCGATGCACGCCCACCTGAAGTGCCACGATGAAGGCCGGCGTCAGAGCGTAGGCCAGCGAAGCATTGGGAGCTGTTGTGTAGGACACCCCCCAGATAAAGAGCATTTGATTGATAGGGATATTGACGAGTCCCAGGAGCAGGATCATCACGATGTCACGCCGATCCACGGGCTTCCACGTGTGGCGCCGGATGAGGAACCAGACTGCGAAGGCAAGGCACGTCCAGATGCCCCGCACAAGGACTACGCTGGCCGGATGCAATCCTGCTGTAGCATTCTTAGCGATCAGGTGCGTGCTGGAGGCAATGAGCTGCTGCAGAAACAGCACGGCATAGATAGTCATGTCAGATATTCGCGACAGAGCACCACGGCTTTTGTACTCTGTGATTCATAGCTCAGCTTGCGGATATCTTCACATGCCTCAACCGCACGCCGTCGCATGGGTTCGGAGGTGATTGCATCGATCCCAGCACAGATGTTCTCGGGACGAAGGGCACGGTCAACCAGAACGCCCACTGGATGATCGGCAATATGATCGCGCAGGGCTGGCAGATCTGTTGCCAGTACCGGCACACGGGCCATCATGTACTCAAATAGTTTATTGGGCAAGGCGTACTCGTAGCTCATGGAAAGGGGCTCAATCAGGCACACCCCGACATCAGCCCCGCACGTCAGTTCATGCAGATCATCGTAGGCCACGCTGCCCAGCCAGTGCACGCGAGCGTCAACGCCAAGCTCCTGCGCAGTGCGGCGCATCGCCTCCTCAGCGGGACCATCACCGATGATGGCAAGGTGCAGACGCGGATCAGCCGACATCGCCGTGAACATCGGCACAAGCCCCCTGCCCTTGTGAACAACACCTTGGTAGAGCGCCAAAACGACATCATCGGTAACACCGCATCGAGCACGAAGGTCACTGCCTACCTTATCTCTGTAGGGCGGCGTGTTGAGAATGACCACGGCTGGCTTGCTCAAGCTAAATCGCTCCCGTGCTATGGCGGCATCAAGAGGGCCGGAGACGAATACCCGATCGACGTGCTTCAGTAACTGTCGCTCATGCCATGCAAGCAGGCGCTGACGCAGCCCCCTGCCCTCAAGTGGTCCGAGAGCAAAGTAGAACTCACGCATGTCATAGAGCAACGGCACATTGCATCGCCGAGCGACAATACTCGCTGCATGGAGGGCAAACAGATCCATTGCTATGACCAAGCGTGGTCGCACGGCTAGGTGACGTGCACTTGATCGCAATGACCACCATCTTTTCACGGCACGTCCGCCGGGATCTTTCCATGGAATGACCTGCATGGTTCCCGATCGAACTGCAGAATCTTCTGGATCGGCTGCGTGGACCACAACATGAAGTCCATCAGCACGCAGTGTCCTGGCAAGATTGAGCGTGCGAGCGTCCCGCTGAATGTCAGCGAGCGCGATCAGAAGCACGTCAGTGTCGATCACCTTACGACCCCTGACGCAGGTCGAGATGGTATGTACTGCGCAGGATCCCCCGCGCATCGAAGCGTTCCTTGAAGGTGATCAAACCCAAAGACGGCGTCATGGGGTTCTCTGCCTTTGTGTCCTGAGACACACCAATGTCCACCCATTCGTAACCATTCTCTATAGCCCAGCGTACGGTTTCGTACATGATGAGATAGATCGGACGCAGGTGCTCGTATTCGTACAGGAGCATGTTGTAAAAGCAGAGCACGACCTTGCGGTTGGCCAGGAAGAGCAGAGACCCGGCAATGGGCTCATCGTTGTGGTACACCATATTCAGTCGGAGCTTCTCCGGCATGAGCTCGCGAAGCTTCAACAGGTCTTCGAGGGTGTGCGTCGGCCGGGTGTTATGCCGGGCCTTGTTCTCAACCAGGATCTTGTGAAACGTTTCGTAGTCATCCGACTCGCGAATCGTTATCGCCCCCTCGCGCAGGATCTTGCGCACCGACTTGCGGGCCGTCTGGTCGAAGTATTCCAGAAAGTCGCTGCCCCGTTTGAGGTCGATGGCATGCGAGATGTAATGAAGCTCGAAGTTGGCTTTGCGATACAGCATCGCATACTCGATGTGCTGACTGTAGTTCAGCGTGTAGATCAGCGGCGGAGGAATCAAATAGGCGTCTGAAAATCCAGCGTTGCGGGCGTAGTCTATGAACGCATCAACGATGTGCAGACAGCGTTCAAAAGACTCATCGGCAACAACGATCGAGCCGTAGGAGGCGCCGGTTGGAGACCACAACGCGCCATCTTTTCCGACGCCTGCCGGCAGAACACCGACGAGTCGTCCATCTTCGCGGAACATCAGGTGATGCCAGTTCCACTTTCCGGCCGGATGATAGTCAAGAAACTGCTGCGTATGGAACATCGTTCCGCTATTCGAGCGCTCGACGAAGTCGTCCCATTCTTGGCGAAGTTCGGGGGTGTACTGGTGGACTGTGATCATGCAGTCAAGGGTTGCGGATTGGCAACGAAGTTACGGAGTGGACCGCGGAACGCTATATTGCGACGCCAAACTTTCACGTTCAGTTTTGCAGGGAGCACAGCATGAAGAGATTTTTCCTTACCGCCATTGTGGCTGCCATGGTGGCAACCACTGCGCTTGCCCAGATGCCGGCCGAGCGCGTTGTTGTGGGCGCTTCGACCGGATGGTTCCCGGGAGGCCATATTGGGTACACCATCAATGAAAAGTTCCAGCTCGGAGCGCAGCTTGGTCTGCGTAGCAAGGGTACTGCAGACGACGAGGTTGGCACGACCGCACCGGGCACCTTTGTTACCATCTGCCTCTCGGGAAAGTACTTCCTGTCGCAAGGTAGTGACTTCAACACCTATGCTCTAGGCATGTTCTATGTGAACCCAGCAGAGCAGGAGGGCCTCAATGTTGGCGGTGCAAACGAGGGTATTGTGCTTGCTGGAGGTGCTGAGTACTTCCCGTCAAAGAACGTTGGGCTTTTTGCCCAGCTGGCCGTGCTCCGTTTTCCATTTGCGACGAAGACCGACGCACTTAATATCGGTCTGCTGACGCCGTCTATTGGTATCGAGTGGTTTCTGGACCTCGACTGATCGAGACTACTGACAATTCCGATACAGGGGGCAACGGTGCGTGTACGTGCCGCGCCCCCTTTTCATTTTGAGCCTATCAATGTCCGACCCAAAGAACATCGCCGTCATCCGAACGGATCGTCTCGGCGACATGGTCCTGACGCTGCCGATGTTCTCCGTTCTTCGCGAACGTTTCCCTAATGCGCGGCTAACGCTGATCGCCTCACCCTACGTTGAGCCCCTTGTCCGGCATGTCTCCTGTATCGACGAGGTCGTGTACCTTGACCAGCCACATGCAGACATTTCGCCGATCCTTCGCTCTCGATCGATCTATACGCTCTTTGCGCCCCGCCCGAGATTCGCCGAGGCCTGGCAGGCTTTCCGCGCGGGTGTCAGCCGGCGCGTCGGCTCGAGATACCGCTGGTACTCGCCACTCTACAACGTCCGCGTCTCAGAACACCGCTCCGATGCAGCCTTTCACGAGGCCGAGTACAACGTTCGGATGATCATGCATGCCTTCGGCGGCCCGATGCCTAATGTTCGCCTGGTATCACCACTGCCGATGGTGTTTGATAGGCCCTGGCGCGACAGACCGCGCGTAGTTATTCATCCCGGATCAGGGGGCTCTGCCAAGGACTGGCCAGCCGAGCGGTTTGGTCAGGCCGCATGGCGCATCGCCGAGGAGCTTGACGCAGAGATCATCGTCACGGGAATCGCAGCCGAGCGAGAGCTCTGTGATCGTGTTCTCGCCATCTGTCCCGGGGCCAAAGATCTATGCGGAGGTCTCAATCTCGCAGGGATGATCGATCTGCTCTCAGGAGCAGACCTACTTCTGGCCAATTCTACCGGCGTGCTTCACATTGCTGCAGCGCTCGGCGTTGCCGTGGTAGGATTCTATCCGTGCACACCGAGTATGAGTTCCGGCCGATGGGGTCCATACACAGACCGTGCCGTTGTGCTAGAGAGCGGACTAGGAGACGACATGCTGACGATCACGGTCGACGACGCCGTGGCAGCGGCAGAAATACTACTGACGCCGCGCTAGCCCGCTTCGAGAAAGCGTCGCACGCGCTCGGCATCCTCGGGCGTGTCCACGCTGATAAACGGCGCATCCGTCGGCACACATTCAAAGTGCACGCCGTCGGCAAGGAGTCTCAGCTGCTCGAGCGATTCCATACGTTCCAGCTCGGTCGTCGGCAGGGCCACATGTCTGGCCAGGGCTACTGTACGGTAAGCGTAGATCCCAATGTGCTTCCAGTAGGTGGTATGTTCAAGCCACCGCGCAGCATCGACGCTTCGCACGTGCGGAACCGGCGAACGAGAAAAGTAAACAGCCCTACGTGATGGTGTTGCAACCACCTTGACGATGTTGGGATCGACGAGGTCATGAGGCTCATGAATGCGCGACACGGGTGTGGCAACATCTGCTGTTCCCACACTCAGTGCATGAACCAGGTCAGACAAGACCGACCCCTGCAAGAGTGGCTCATCGCCCTGAATATTGATCACGATCTCAGGTGCCGTCGATAACGATGAGATGGCTGCATAGCAGCGATCTGTTCCACTCGGTAACGAAGGATCAGTCATCACGACCTCAGCACCGATGCGGCGTGCTTCAGCGGCAACGCGGTCATCATCAGTGGCGATGAGGACGTGATCGAGCTCGCCGCATGATGAAGCAGCGCGCCAGACACGTTCAATCATCGACTGCCCGCATAAATCGACAAGGGGCTTACCCGGAAGCCGAGTGGCGGCATAGCGCGCCGGGATCACGCCGATGATCATCCCAGAACCTTGGGTACCTTGATGAAGGCTTCGTTCTTCTTCGGTGCGTTGCTCAGTGCGTCAGCCGTAGAAATGGACTCCCCCACAAGGTCGTCGCGCAGGACGTTAGCCTGGTCATTGACAGCCGTCATCGGCTCGACATCCGACATATCGACGGATTTGAGCACATCGACAAAGGCTACAATGTCGGTAAACTGCTTGGCAAAGGCTTCGGCCTGCTCATTGGTAAAGCGCAGGCGAGCCAGTGAGGCTATGGCGTGGATCTCTTCAATGGTCATGGCTGCGAATCTACGGCGTTGGCTATGATGTCCTGCACAGACTGCATCAGCCCCTTCTCCTGCTCACGTGTTGCATTCTCCGGTACGTCCATCGGAGAGAAGAGGTGCAGGTGCACCGTACCGCCACGCAGGCTTCGGGTGCCCTTGGGCAGGATCGATGCTGTACCTGTCATGGCCACGGGCACGATTGGCCGTGCACTTTTGACGGCGAGTGAGAACGCCCCACGACGGAATTCCTGAAGACGTCCGTCAGGGCTACGCGTCCCTTCGGGAAACACGAGAACTGAACTGCCCTGGCGCAGCGTGGCTGTAACCTCGTCGAGGACGGCAGCCGCCTTACGTTTCTTACCGCGGTCAATGGCAATGAACGGAGAGAGAGCCAGACTCCAGCCGAAGATTGGGACGCGTTCAAGTTCCTTCTTGTACATGATGCGAACGTTATCCGGCACTTCGGCTAGGATCACCGGTATGTCAAACATGCTGGCGTGGTTCGATGCGTAGATGTAGCGCTCACCCGGCACAATGTGCTCGCGACCATGCAGAACTACCTTCACTCCAGCCCAGCGCAGCACCATCCGAGACCAGCTCCGAGCGTAGGCATAAAAGACGTCGTCATTACGCCAGAGCAGCATGTGCAGCATAACGACGATGGCATAGACCACGGTCAGAAGTATCAGAGCGATAATGATCAACCAGGTTCGCATCCGGCAAACCTCGCAATCGCAGGGGGCTTCACCAAGAACTTCCCTTACCGCATATTGCGCCATGCCAGGACTTGAAGATCTCGGCTCGCTGCTCGGAATGCCCGAAAAGAGCGAGAAACCTACCAATCAGCCTCCAAAACGCCTCGGCCATGATGGTCAGGTGCTGCGTCTTCGTGTGCGCGTTGAAAAACGCCGCGGCAAAGCGGTGACCATTGCCTGGGGCTTTTTCTCCCACCCGGCAGAGCTTAATCGCCTGCTGTCGTTGATGAAGAAGTCTCTGGGAGCGGGCGGACAGATCGTCGATCAGAGCATTGAGATGCAGGGAGATCACGTCCAGCGCATCAAGGACCTGCTCATCGCCGAAGGCTATCGCGTCGGTTAAGGGGCTGATCAGTCTGCCGCGACGATACTTCCGGGATTGATTCCGACATCAACGCGGCTGATGACCGTTCCGACTGTGTCGATGACCACGACCTCCCCATCGGTGACGTAGTTGCGGGCATTGCCGATGATCAGTCGAGAAGTTCTTCTGTCCCAGGCCAGCGAGTACCATGCGTCACTGGTCGATTTGCTGATGACCGTCGAGAGCATGCCTCTGACGATTCGGCTCACGCCCGCTGCGTGCAGCACGTAGAGCGTCCCGGTAGCGGGATCAACACAGGCCGAGGTTGGCGAACGAAACCGGTAGTGCTGGATGATGGTTCGCTTCGAAGGATCGTAGAGGACCACGCCACCGAGAGAATCTGGCGCAGAGACAACATGACGATATGTGCACCACACCCTGCCGGTGCGGGGGTCTTCGAGCACATTCATGACGTTGGGAAGCCCCCGAATGGTATCGAGCGTCGAAAGATCGGATGCCGCAAGAACGAAAACCGTACCAGCACCCGGCTCAGCTTGGCGCAGATCACCGAGACCGCTGTTGGCCACATAGACTCGGCTACCAATCACGGTAATGCCTTCCGGGGCGGGACCAACCTCAACGCGCGGGACTCGGACCGTGAGGGTACGGGCGTTGAACTCAGCGATAGACGCATCGTTGAGGAAGGTACAGACAGCTACGGAGTCGTTAACGAAGGCCATGGCATAGGGCTCGCGCAGATCCGGGAATCTCAGACGTCCGAGCCAGAGACCACTTCGCCGGTGGAACATCTCGATCGAACGCGACGTGCTGACGACAATCCAGATGGTATCTCCCCGCAGGTGAATGTCCGACCCTGTATCGCCCAGTCGTAGCCCCTTATTAAAACCGCCCACAACGTCTCGCACCAAACGTCCATCATCGGCAATGAACCACAGCGTCGAGTTATCCTGACGCCAAAGTCCTTGGCAGAGAACGAACATGCCGGGGCCATCAATACGGCCCACTTCAACCGGAACTCCACTTGGCGTTGGCAGGCATCCATTGATGAGCAATGCTATGGTCACAAGCGTCACCAACAATATCGAACGCAGCAGTGTCACGAGCGCAAGACCTTTGCGAGAATCTGGCGCTCGCCATCAATGATGATCACATAGTACCAACCACGCGGCAGCCATGCCAGATCTAGCCGGATAATGCCGGCATCATGCTGCATCGTGCTGATCACGCGTCCCGTCAGATCCATGATCTGCGACGTCGATGGCCGCGGCAGAGACAGCTCGACCAATGAAGATGGGAGCACGGGCGTGATACCTACATCCCAGGCCGCATCAACCGAGTGTAGGGCGAGAACCACATCGAGATCGAATCCCGAAAGAGTCGGGTCGAAGAATGGGCTTGTCGGGTTATTGAGAATGATTGACGTAACGTCGTGCAAGCGCACCCATCGAACGGAATCCATGCCAATGTCGGCAAGATCAAATCGGTCTCCCCCGCTACGCTGCGGATCAAACGGGTCCTGTCCCGAGGTTGGCGTGAGTCCGGCAAGCCCCCTGCAGCTTACCGAGTCATACGGAAACAACTTCCACTCGAGTCCATCACGACTGACCTCGACCGTTGCCGGCTCGGCATAGATGCGTCCGGGGCCATAGCGAAAGGCATTCTCAAACACCGTAAAGTCTGTTCCCGGGCCGTCAACGATTAAGCCTCTACGCAATCCGAGCGTGATGCTGCCACCAAGACCGATGGAACATATCTCGCGCGGATCTGTGGCAGGGACTGTATCTCGGGCGAGTATAGAAGGACCGGTAAGCACATTCGCTGGGAAGAAGGCACCTCCCCGACCAATCCGCTGTCCGGTTCCGAACGCAAAGGACTTGACGGTATCTAGGGGCTGAGCTCTCCATTGTGCCATTGCCGACGTTGATGCGAGCACCAGGAGCGTAAACCACACGAGCAGTGAATCGGCAACGTTCGACCAGTCAAACGGACAATGGCGGCACTTGTTACCACAGCATTCTCCTCGACGTCGGTGCGCTACCTCAGTTATCACGCGGTATCCAGTGGCCGGATCGAGATACGCCTCACGTCCGCTGGCACAGGCCTCATCATGCAGCTGCTGGGTGCATTCATCGAGGTTGAGTGGTGGCTTGCGGAGCGCCATTACAACTCCACTCCCGCGATCACCCGCATGGCGCGCCCCGGCATTGGGTAGCCGCGCACAACTTGATACGAAGCGTCGAAGAGATTATCACACTGCAGCATGACGTTGGCCCGCAGATAGTGACCGTGCATCCGTAAACCGGCCTGCAGCGAGGTCAGCGCAAACGGCTCCAGCATCAACTCCCGTGGCTCGCCGGGAAGTGCGTATCGATAGCCGGTGTAGGACCACTGTGCCGATACAAACCAGCTTCCAACGTCCCATTGAAGGAGAGTCGAGGCAAGCTCAGGCACGGCATACGGAACCAGTCGACCGTCAAGTGCCGGCCGGCCAGTGGCATCGCGCATCAACTGTAGCGTGTATGACCATTGTGCCAGAAGCTGCCCATCAAACCCATGAGCACGCACAACCAGTTCAGCCCCCTGACTTGTGACCCTTCCGACATTTTGGGCACTTGTAAGCACGGGGCTTACCGGCACTGAAACGATCAGGTCGCGGATCATCGCACTATAGGCTGTCAGGTCAATCGTGCACCATGACCATGGCTGGGCAACGACGCCGACGTCAAAAGTCGATGCACGCTCAGAGCGAAGGTCCCGAGTTCCGTAGTTCAGATAGTACAACTCGTTAAAAGTTGGCGGACGAAAACTCATGCTCCATCCTGCCCGCACGGCCAATCCCTCTGCCAAGGGGCGACGCAGTGCGATCATTGGCGAGAGTGCTACACCGACATCAGAAAAGACGTCGGCGCGCAGGGCCATGCGCAGTTCAACATCTGAGGCAAACAGATCCAACATTATGGCGTCAGCAGCAGCACTGATCGATCGACGTTGGACAGCCTCGCCAGACGAGGTGAGAATGGATGCTCCTCGAAGATCGGCGTGCGAAGCATCAAGGCGGAGCGTCGTCAGCCAATCCGCCTTCTGATGTCGCCAAACGGCGCTCAGCATTGCATCGCGCTGCACATACCGGACGTCGATGCCCTGCGTGCCGATGATCGTCGCATCGGGGTCGGCAAAATGCTGATCAAGGTGACGAATTGATGTGAGGACTGTAAGTCGGTCAGTAGCAGATTCAAAGAGCACCGAGCGGACGATTGCCATGAGGTCGTCATCGCGCAGCCGAGCACGTGCCTGGGTGATGGATCCCTGCACGACGGCACCAGGGACACCGCGATCGGCTGAGCGCAGGATCAGCGTTGCCGCATGGCGATCACCGAGCTCAAGCCTGGCAAGCCCCCTGACGTGGCGGACATCGCCATTCTGACGGTTCACCTCGAACGCGGTGCCGAATTGAGTGGTCTGAAAGGGAAACGATCCTCGCGTTCCAAGCATGTCAACGTCCACGCCAAGTCGGGCTCCTTGGCCGATGCTGAGAGTCGCACCGACAGCCGAGCGCCATTCGTTGAACGCGCCATGCGCCAGCAATCCAGAGACACTTGCCGTGTCAGCAAGTCGCAGGTGGACGTCAAGGGCACCCGTAAGGGCGTTAGCGCCATAGAGTGCCGACGCGCCACCGCGAATTACCTCTACGCGATCGATCGTTCTCACGGGTATCGACGCTAGGTCGATGCTACCATTCTGGGCTGATGACAGCCGGGCACCATCGAGCATCACCAGGGCCTGCGCTGAGGAGCCCCCTCGCAGCGAGACGAGTTGCAGTCCACCAAGCCCGCCGTAATCCCGGACGAACACGCCGGGAAAGAGCGTCATTGTTGCCGCCATCGACATTGGAGACATTCGATCTATCACTTCGCGAGTTAACACCGAGCGTGCCGGACCTGCCCCGGTGATGTCAGCTGTCCAACGCAGTGCGGTTACAACTATGGCACTATCACGCTGCGTGACGCGCAGCGAATCCTCATCCGCAGCACGTGCCGACATCAGTGCAATTGTTGCCAGCAGAGAAATGCATATCGTCGTTGGAGCAGTCACCGGACTGCGAAACTACGCCACCCGGCCGCGTCATACTTTGGAGAAATGCCCGCTGTAGCGTAGAATTGCAGCCCATTGGTCGCTTAGCTCAGCTGGTTCAGAGCGTTCGCTTCACACGCGAGAGGTCATAGGTTCAAATCCTATAGCGACCACCAAACAGGTTTCAGGTATAAGGTTGTCAGTAATCGACAACAGAGCCGTTCGTAAGCGCTCTTGCGTGATTGGCAATCCTTCTCCCCTCCTTCAAGGATCGTGGCAACCGGACATCAATGAATGATCCTTGTCCAGGGTGACTATCGATACTCACTTCACCTCCAAGAAGATCGATCCGGGCTCGCAACTCACGGAGACCCGTTCCACCCCTGATGGCCATGGGGTCAAAACCCCGCCCGTTGTCTTCCACGGACAGATGAAATTGATCATCATGCGCCACGATATTCAACGCGCAATGCGCTGCGTTGGAGTGCTGAATAACGTTCTGCAGAAGATTTTGTGCAGCTCTGTAGAGCGCTCTGGCGCATGATTGAGAGATGTCAGAGAATGATCCATTGATGAGAATCTGCAACTCCATTTCTGGAACTGCGCGACGTAGTTCATCGCCCAGCTCTTCGAGTGCCCGCTCGATATGACCATGAGAGTTGCTTTCTTCCACTAGCTGGTAGGAGATGCGGCGTGCGTCATTCACTACTCGAGAACATACCTTGTGCAGTGTTGTTAGAACAGGAGCAAGGTCGGTCGGTACTCGATCTAGATCATGAACCAGTCGTTCAGACAGCCGCAGTAGCACGGCAAGATTCTGGCCAAGTGAATCATGGATCTCCCGACCGATCTCATTCATCATCGCCGTTTGACTATCGAGCATGACCTGAGAGTGCTCTCGGCGCAGCTCCATTTCAATCCGCGTGCGCTCGGCTTGAAAGCGAGCGTGCATTTCGATAATGAGACTCGTGCTCTTCGACACAGCTTCCAACCGTTGATCTTGCACGCGGACATACACCTGCAGCAACTCAAGGCGAAAACCATCATCTTTCATCCATGTGAGCACATCAGAAATCAACATTGAGGTGTGCTCAAGCAGGCGATGTATCTGCCCCAGATCGATCGCCTCGCGCACCGCCCGAACAGCAGCATCGTGATTGCCAGCCTTATAGAATAGGAACGCCTCAGTACCGGCGATCTGCAAACGTGTTTGGGCGTAGAGTTGATTCTGTGGGATAGCATTGACGGATCGCACGAGTACCTCTGCCGTTGCAAGATCCCCACGAATCATCTCTAACTCTGCCAGAGCTGAGAGGCACTCCGCACGCAGGGCTACTATCCCCTGAGCTTCTGCAATTGAGAGCGCCTGGCGATAGTACTGTTCCGCCTTCACGTATTGACCGGTTATCTTGTTGATCAGCGCAATGTTCAGCAGCACCTCGGCGCGGGGTATTCCTGGGTCGGTAAATGGAGCTGAGTCAAGTGCGGAAATGTACCGTTGCTCAGCCTCCTGATATTCACCTGACCGAAGGAGAGCTTGGGCAAGATTGGCTGTCAGAATAGCATAGTTCTTCTTCGGCCCATGGTTGCGGAAGATCTCCGTGATTGAAAGGAACTTTTGGATTGCATGGGAATGATCGCCTAGAATCAGAAGTATATGCCCGATCTGATGTTCACAGACAGCATTCTCGTAGTACCAGCCCAACGAGTGGAAGGAGCATGCAGCATTGAGAAGATGCTTAAGTGCCACATCATACTCGGACTTCAACGTAAAGGCAACACCTACCATGAAATCTCTGACGGCACGCGCCGAAGGGTCGTTTGTGAGCGGATGGGCCTGAAGACGTCCAATGCACGAATCGGCAATCTCTACTTCTCGAAGGTTGTTTGCTATTCGGAGCTTCAGGATCTCTATTACGAAGGATTGAAGATCCGACTCTGCTTCCGGCAATGAGTCTATAGTAGCGCTTGCTGAGGATAGATTGAGCTCGTTGATCTCACAGATTGCCCGACCTATCGGTTCCCAATCACTCTCTGGAGCTTCAAAAGGTGTTCCCGCGAGCGTTGCGTGTATGAAACTTGCCAGAATATCCGGGTCATTGGTAGATTTACGGAGACAAGACATTGAACGTTCTAAATTCATAGATGATAGAGAGTATTATTCTCGCAATTTACAATTCATCAACTAAAAGGATTACACAATGCCTCAAGGAACCGTTCAACAGGGTGGCAATGGGTATGTTATCGACCCGGGAACGAATCAGCCAACTGGCCAGCAGATTACAATTTCCACAGGTCAGGTTGTCGAGTACCTCACTCAAGATGGCACGATTAATGGCGACGGAAGCATCAGCATTCGAGTAGGCGCTCGAATTGGGATGATTGGCGGATCATATGATGGAAAGATCGTCGAAACAGGCAAGGTGATCACTATTACCAGCCCTAGCTGACAGCTTCGGCCTGTGCGATGTTTCGGATGCCTCGGATGAGAGCATCCGGAGTAAACGACATGCTGTCGATATGTTGATGAACGAGGTAGGTCGCAAACTCCGGCCGATCGCTTGGTGCCTGACCGCATAGGCCAACAGGCCGGCCGGATTGCTTTGCGCGGCTGATCATGTCACTAAGTACTGACAACACAGCCGGATCAGACTCGTCGAACAATGGCCCGAGGATCTCAGAGTCACGGTCAATACCGAGAACCAACTGCGTAAGATCATTCGAGCCGATGGAGAATCCGTCAAAGATGGCGGCGAACTGTTCGGCCAGAACAACGTTACTGGGGATCTCGGCCATGACGTATACCTGCAGCCCGTTGCGGCCTCGCACCAGGCCAGACGCTGACATCGTCTGTAGTACGTTGCGTCCTTCTTCGGGAGTCCGGCAGAACGGGATCATCACAATGATGTTGGTGAGCCCCATATCATCGCGTGCACTCTTAACGGCATCACACTCCATCAAGAAGCCTTCCCGATATCGCGGATGGTAGTAGCGTGATGCGCCACGAAAGCCCAGCATCGGATTCTCCTCGTCAGGTTCAAAGGCCCGTCCACCGAGAAGCCTTGCATACTCGTTTGTCTTGAAGTCGCTCATCCGGATGATGACAGGGCGCGGGTGGAACGCGGCGGCTACCGTAGCAATGGCCTCACGCAGCTGATCAACGAAGAACTCTCGATGGTCGCTGTAGTCTGCTGTCAGACGGTCGATCTCACGTCGCTCGTCCTCATCAGCGATCATCTCCGGATGCAGAAGCGCCATCGGATGGATCCGGATCGTGTTTGCGATGGCAAACTCCATACGCATCAATCCAACACCGGACGACGGATATCGCGCAAGACGGAATGCCTGATCCGGATCGGCGAGAATCAGCATAGCCTTTGTGCGAGTCTTCGGAACATCGGCGATGCTGATGGTCTCTGAGGTCCATGCGAGACGGCCATCGAATACCTGGCCGCGCTCGCCCCCAGCACAGGCGACGGTAATCGTTTGCCCGTCGGCAAGCCGCGAGGTGGCCCCTTCAGCACCAACAATGGCATGAATACCAAGCTCACGGGCAACGATGGAGGCATGGCTTGTGCGCCCGCCCCTTGCGGTGACGATACAGGAAGCATTACGCAGCATTGTATTCCAGTCGGGGTTTGTCGTCTCAGCCACGATCACATCACCCTTATGCACATTGGGAGCATCGTCCAGGCCTTTGACGATACGGAC
>JBILLF010000095.1:0-6674 GCA_044376225.1 Patescibacteria group bacterium
TGAGGCTCCTGGTTAGGCGCTCCCACTCGTCGCGTTCATAGCTCGAGATGCCTGTCTGGTGCTGCGGACCCAGCTGAGCGACCTTCAACATCTTCATGTCGCCGTGTTGAACACGCAGATCGTTCAGGACAATAGCATTGCGCGCATCGATGATCGAGCGCAGTGGATTGTCGAAGTCCTCAACGGCGCGCAGGGGATTCTTCTGGTCGGTGATGTACCACATCTGCCCCATGATCACGTCGTTGGTTTCGTGTGCAGCTCCCAACAGGGCCACGTAACTGGCCACCTGCGAAACATGATCTGGTCGGTCGAGTGCCCTTGGACGTCCGACCTTGAGCTCGATCACCGTCAACTCATTACTCCGACGCAGAACGATGTCGGCCCGACCCTGCAGGCCCAATGCCGGCGAGATCAGGAAGGGTTCGAGGACCACATCAGACCCTTGCCAGGAAGTGACCATTTGCCGCAGAGGTGACAGAAGGTTCCTCACGGTGCCAACCAGTTCGCGGTAACGTTGTCCGTCACGTGCAAGCGCAGCAATGGCAAGGGGGCGGGACTGCATCGCCTCGGACATCACCTCCGTGTCGTTGAGCTCCGGACGTCGCACCAGAGCATCAAGGGCACCATTGACCACGCTTCCTGCCAGCATCGCCGGCGTCGGTGGCGCGATTTGGCGCAGGCGTTTAAGCGCAAGTGTGCCTGTTAGTAGTCCGAAGTCGCTCAGAAGCGACGATGCATCAGTGACATCGATGGTGATCTCCGGCTCCAGCACGAGAAGGGGCTCGCGGCTCAGAGGCAAACCGTGCTCCAAAGTGGACACGCGGCGTCCGATGAGCGTCTTGCTGGCTTCGATGACGTCGCGCAAGAGCCCCTTGTCGAGCGTGAAGGGGATGTGAAGCGTTGAGCCATCGTCATCCGCAACCACCACGGCTGTACCGTCCACCATGATGTCGGCAATGACCCCGAAGCGTGCTGCCGTGATATCTCCGTTTGACGTCATCGAGTGTCCCGTTGGTGGACCGGCTGCTCAGCCCTGAGGGTGAACATCCTTGATGCGGATCTGCGGGCTACTCGTGCCTTGGAAGAAGTTCTCTTCGAGAGTGTACACGATAGAAAAAGACTTCCCGTGGCTCACATCGTGGAGCTTGTCGCCCAGACCAAACCCGATGGCATCGATCTGGAAGTTGCGCTGCATTGCTCGGAACTTCAGGTGGTTGTTGCCGACGATTTTTGCGCCGTTGGCCGAGACCACGTTGTGCGTGACGAATATTGGTCGGGCATTTTGATGTCCGTAGGGAGCAAACTTTGCAAGACTCGTTAGCAGGGCGGGCGAGAGCTCGTTGAACTGCAACTCGGCATCCACCAGAACCTCATGTTCGAGTTTTTCAGATGCCAGAGCCACGGCAGCGATCTCGTCCAGACGGCGCTGCAATTCGGGAATGTTCTCTACCGGTAGGGACAGCCCTGCCGCGTGGATGTGGCCGCCGTACTCGATGAGGAGGTCTTCGCACTGTTTAAGCGCGTCGTGGATGTCGAACTGCTTGACTGAGCGGGCCGAGCCCTTCGCGATACCGTCGATAGTCGTCAGCATAATGGAGGGGACGTTAAAGCGCTCGACCAGACGCGAGGCAACGATCCCGATGACGCCTGCATGCCAGTTGTCGCTGTGCAAAATCAACGCCTTGCCGCTGCCATTGATCAACTGTTGTTCAGCTAGGGCTGCGGCTTCCTCAAATGTATGTTCATCGATGGCGCGACGCTGCCGGTTATCATGTTCGAGTTCCTGGGCAATCTGAAACGCGCGCAGCTCATCATCCTGCATCATCATCTCCACGGCCCGACGCGGATCTCCCAGACGTCCGGCTGCATTGATGCGCGGAGCCAGTCCGAAGATCACGCTCGAATTCGTTAGCTGACCAAGGGGCAGACTGGCACAGTCGATGAGGCCGCGGAACCCAGGGCGGGTGTAGGAATTGAGAAGCTCCAGTCCAAAATGACTCAGGATTCGGTTTTCACCCACCAAGGGGGCGATGTCGGCCGCCGAGGCGATGGCTGCGAAGTCGAGATATTCATAGGCCATCTCCGGATAGCCCTGACGTTCACTTAGGGCCTGAATAAGCTTGAAGGCTACGCCGCAGGCAGCCAGACCCTTGAACGGGTATTCGCATCCGGGTTTGATGGGGTCGAGAATAGCCAGGCAGTCCGGAATCTCCTCGGCGGCCTGGTGGTGGTCGCAGACGATGACATCGATGCCCAATTCGCGAGCGTGATCGACGGCGCGCGAAGCAGTGACCCCAACGTCCACGGTGAGTATAACAGTGGCACCGGCCTGATGGGCACGGTCCACAGAAAGCGGCGTAAATCCGTAGCCTTCTTCGAGTCTGCTTGGGATATGGTAATCCACTTTCGCCCCGATCCTGCGAAGGAAATGGAGCGACATGGCCGTACTCGACGTGCCGTCAACGTCATAATCGCCATGGATCCATACCAACTCGCGGTCCGAAATGGCCCGCAGGATACGGTCAACAGCGACCTCCATACCATCCATGAGCCATGGAGAGTGGAGGTGATCAAGCGATGGTTCGAAGAACCGTTGAACGTCATCAACGGACTTCAGCCCACGACCGACCAGCACGCGGGCGATCGGGCGAGGGACATCGAGGGTGGTGATTATCGTTTGGACGGCATGTTCATCAGTACATTCCCGGGTGATCCACCGGTAGTTCAAAGGGTTCCTGTTAATTTGAAATCAAACTGCAGGCAAAATACGACGTGATGAAAGGATAACCAATGCGCAACACCGACAGCCGGTGCGTGTGACTCGGCGTGATCAACATGGCGGACTTGAGAGCGAGTCCGGTGATGAGCGCCGGCGCATTCGCAGCCGCGAGCAGAGGCGTCAGCTTGATAGGACTCGTACTAGGATCAAGACGGGCAGCGCTCCCTCACAGGGGGCACTTGCAGGCATCGTTATCACGCCCGTCGGACCTCGCTGGGTGGTAGGCATCGGTCCGGACCTCTACGTGTGCTCAGTCTCCGGGGTGCTTGACGCGCCCCATAGCTCAAGTCCGGTGGCCGTGGGTGACGATGTCTGGGTGCTACCTGAAGCCACGTCATCCGAAGCAGACTTCACGGGTACGATCGTCAAGGTCGAAGAGCGCCGCACCGTACTCTCCCGTAAAATGGCGGGCCGCGCACGACGCGAGCAGGTCTTGGCATCGAATGTGGAATCGATGCTCATCGTTATGGCGGCGGCCCAGCCGGACTACAACAAACGACTTATTGACCGGTATCTGATTGCGGCCGACAAGGGTGATCTCGAAGTGACGATCGTCATCAACAAGATGGACCTGCTGCCGCAGGAGTATCATCAAGATGTGTGGGAAGACTTGCAGGTCTATCACGATCAGCTGGGCATTCCTGTCGTGCTGACCAGTGTTTCGAAAGGGCAGGGGATCGAAGCGCTCGCTGAACTCCTCCATAACCGATCCACACTGCTGGCCGGTCCGTCCGGTGTCGGAAAATCTTCCATCATCAATCTCTTTAGTGACGTGCAGCAACGTGTCGGAGAGATCTCCAGAAAGTTCGACAAGGGACGCCACACCACGACCGCCGCAACGCTTTTGCCTCTGCGCGAAGGGGGCTCCGTGGTGGACACGCCAGGCATACGCGAATTCGCCATCTGGGAGCTTGGCTCCGATGAGCTGCCGTTCTACTTCGAAGAGTTCGCCCCTTTCGCCGAGCAGTGCAAGTTCATGCCCTGCTCGCACACCCACGAACCCGGCTGCGCCGTCAAGGCTGCCGTGGAGGAAGGTGCAATCGATGAGGAACGGTATGTTTCGTACCTAAATCTCAGGGCTGAGACGAGTGACGAATGACCGATGCACAGTCGTGGCATAGGTCGAGTTGGGCGACATAGGTAGCACCCGTTCGTAGAAATGGGAAACACATCTTGGACTTCGGCCTTGTAACGGATTGCCCCCGCTCATGTTATTCATCGGATGGTCGAAACGAGGCGATGGGGTGCTGGCACGTTTAAGCCCCTTCGCACATTGAATATGGTCTATTTTTTTTCAACCTCCAGTTGATGCGTTTAGACGATGAAAAACCGCTCTCGTGCTATCTATGACTCTCTTAAAACGACTGTCGTTGCGACATGCCTTGCATGTTTTTGCACTATGATGGTATCTACTGCTCAAACGATTGTGCCGGAACTGATCTATCGCGAGCGCACCTATCCGACATGGGCGGTCACCACACCTACGATGTTCAACGGAAGTGGCTCGATTCTTGTCGACGTGACCAAGCGGGGTGTCTACGTCTTTGACACCGTGTCATGGCGTGCGCGGAAAGTGGTTGAGATTGACGACATGAATTCGTTTGAATACAGTCGATTTACTAACCGAACCGTCGGCGGAGTAACACTCATGCAGACCGGAAATGCGGGGACGCGAGTTTGGAAGTTCGACGAGTCACTGCGGGTGCGTCCGGATACCCTGCCAGGGCGGGTTGACACCTTGCAGTTTTTCACCCATTTTGATTACTGCACTGGCAGTACGATATATTTTAACGTGAGGTTAGATAACCTCGTCCCGCCGATATTGCGGCCATTCATTTCCTTCGATGGTGGTGATACCTGGATGGACATCAAGAATCGCTTCGCCTTCGTCGACAATGACGGGATCGGAGGACTTTGGACTGTTCAGAACAACTCGAATTATCTGTCCTTACTCCATCCTCTTACGATGGGGCCTGATCGCAATGAAGCGCTGCAGACAGCAATTGGCTACCCTACGTGGCCGGGAGCAAACTTGAGCGGGCCCACTGATAAAGCCTTCTCTGGGTCTGACACGATCATCTGGATCGGTGCAAATCGTGGCAAGCGCTACCTGGGTTTGGCACGATTGGGAGATACCACCGCTGTGACATTCGAATCATTGCAAACCGCCGACGGCAAATCGATTGGTATTCATCCGGGGCGGTCAGCCCTTTTCAATACGGCCACGAGACGAGTGTTCCTGTGCGATTCCATTGGAGCAATCCATGAATACCGCCAGGGTCAATGGTATACAGTCGATACCATACAACATTATGATCCGCTGAGAGTAGAGCGTGTGTACGATCCTAACCACGTGTGTCACCCGGTATATAAAGCTGACGGCACCTCCGGATTTTCGATTTTCCGGCTTTCCGACTCATTGGTACAAGAGTATCGGCAGAAGGAGTATTATGACGTCGGAGTTCTAACTCGCTCGTTCCCGATGATCCATCCCGATGTTGTCCTGACGCGCTTAAATTGGTCGGGACCGATGGTACTTACCCTGAAGTCAGGACGCGGATACATCGTCGGTTCTGCCTTGCGAGACATCCAGGACCTCGATCCTGTGCCGATGCTCTCCGGAATTGGTGGCGTTGGTGGCCATGCTCCATTGATAGTATCGTACTGCGGACACATGGTTCGTCCTGAAAACACCGGCGCAGGACGACTGGTATCCGATATGGCATGGGGATCTGCTTACAACATCAGCAGAAACTTTGATCCCGGACCGATCAAGCATTCGACCGAAGGTCTTCCCATGCCTTCCGTCAACGCCTCTGAGATACTCTTTCCGGGCCGACAACTCGTGCAATATGACCGCAGCGGAAAGTTCCGAAGCGTGATCAGTAAGCGACCTGTGACAACTGCACTGCGAACTGATTCCAGCACGATTCTGTTGAGCTATGGCACAACCGTCTATCGCTGGAGCAATGGTAGCATCGTGGACAGCACGGATGTTCTGCCAAAGATTTCTTCAGCTGATTCAGCTCTGCCAGGATTTGTCACGAGGATGGTTTCGACGCATGGCCGCTCTGTTGTGGGATTTATAAGTGGGCTTCACCTCCTCGACGAGGAAACCTTGAGCGTTCGACGGCATAGATCGGGTGGGATAGTTCACAGCACCGATGGTGGAGTTTTATGGACGGCCTCCATCATGCCCGACAAGGATCCGTTCTTCCTTGGCGTCGTGCAGGTGGACACCAACGTCCTTGTGGCTGCATACACAACCCTAGTCCGTGATACCGCGCGAATGAAGCTTGACTATTTCGAACAGCGGCCATATGAAAACCTCTACACGACCATGTCTGACTATCATATAGTTCGCTCGTTGGATGGTGGCATGACCTGGGAAAACGTCTATTCGAGATCATGCAACTTGGGCTTCCGGCTCATCGGCTGTTCAGGTGTCCTCATGGCGGATGGCAGGCTTTTGATTAACGGTCCGGATGGAATGTTTCAGAGCATTGACGGAGGAAAAACATGGGACTTCCTTTTCCCCGATTTCGAGGAGATAACGGACGTAATCTCATTCTTTACGGATGATGCCGCGCAGGATATCTACTACTGCACAACGACTGGAGTTTTTAAGCAGCGGCTCGTAGCCACATCCGTCGACACGCAGGATCCTGTAGTGACCGAGTGCGACACTGGGCATGCCAACACATGGAATGACCATCTGCGCACATGGGCACGTTCCGGAACTTCCTGCGCTGAGCTCACCACTCTGGAAGGGGGCACAATCCGCGCTGACTTTCCTCCGCCACCGGGGATCTACTTTGCTCGACTTATTGACAAAGACGGCCGGCTCACCATTCGCCGGATTCTGGTGATCGAATAGAGCTCTGTACGGACGTCA
>JBILLF010000096.1:0-6652 GCA_044376225.1 Patescibacteria group bacterium
AGATCATGGATGCTATTTACTACCGCCTTCTGGAAAAGATCGAACTAAGTGACTTTCGCATCTTCGCCGACCGGGTTCGCGTGAGCACGTCGCACAAGATCATGACGGCTCTACGCATCTGGCTGGGGTCAAAGTTGTTTGTCAAGCGACTTCGATGAACAAAATCTGTATTTTCGCCCTATGAGCACGACATTCTCTCAAGAAGAACTTGCCTCCATCTCTGCGCTGAAGGCAAAATACCCCGAGCCCAAAGCCGCAATCATGCCCGTCCTGTGGATGGCACAGAAGAAATGGGGATGGCTTTCGGAAGACGTGATGAAGCAGGTTGCTTCGGTCATGGATCTTCCTTACGCCCACGTCCTCGGAGTGGCCTCCTTTTACACCATGTACTTTAAGAAGCCGATGGGACGTCACCACGTGCAGGTCTGCACGAACGTCTCGTGCATGCTTCGCGGTGGAGAGCAGCTCTACAGTCACGCCAAGCAGCGTCTCGGAATCGGGCACAACCAGGCTACGGCCGACGGCACGTTCTCCCTGGAAGAGGTTGAGTGCATGGGTGCCTGTGGTGGCGCGCCAATGATCGCTATTAACGAAACGTTCTACGAGAACGCTACGGCTTCACAGCTCGATGCACTTCTGGATGCGTGCCGCTAATCGGTACGACAATTCTTCGAAACGTCAGATTCACACGCGGTCCCACGGGCCGCGTTTCTTTTTTTATCCCATGCACCCAATGATGCTGCGTCGGTCCGCGCATCAATAGCACCGATGAGTCCTCGAGTGGGATCTCTACCGCCGGCAGGTCTTTACGCGATCGGTGCTTCAAGACGAAACGGCGTGTAGCGCCAAAGCTCATCGACACGATGACCGGCTCAATGCCCAGTTCTGGTTCATCATCAGCATGCATTCCCATGCTGTCGTTACCGTCACGATACAGATTTGCCAGCACGCTGTTCAGGGGGCTATGGGCTATTATTTCTGCCATCTCCCGAAGCGTGCTCAGCAGTGGCGTCCAGGCAAGCCCCGTATAGGTCTTGCGCGAATACCTGTATTCAAGCCCAGCATCAGCATAGAACGAGATCAGTCGCGGCTGTAGCATCGTTCGGCCGAACATGGTGATCGTTTCACTTCTCCAGGCAAGGGAGTCTGTGAGCTTCGACAATAGATCGGATGCAGGAAACGTAACCTCGCCTGGCCCGTAGTGAATTACGTCGAGATCTGGCATTGTATAATTCGTTGACATTCTGTAAGTTATCCCCAGTCACATTCTGGAAGTCATTATGTCCACCCGTGCACAGCTCGGCGTTCGCCATCGTCAGGTTCGTGAATCGATCCTGAAACTCAGCGTCCAAGAATACGCGAAAATCATCGACGTACGCGTACCAACCGTCTACTCCTGGGAGTCCGGACGTACGGCTGTGCCGCAAAACATTCTTGCCTTGCTTGAATCCCGTTACGGCGTTTCTTCCGGATGGCTTCTTACCGGCTCCGGTTCGCCCCTTGCCCAAACCAGGCAGGAGCTGAATGCAGGGGGCGAGACCAAACGATCGATCATGCAGCAGTTGGAGGACCATGTGTCACAGATCCGAGAACTCATCGAAGAACTCAAGCTTCATGCACCGCAGGTCGTCGCGCCGGTATTGCGTAAGAAGTCAGACCGTGGCCCCCGCATACCGATGCTGGCTATCGGCGTCAGTGCTGGCCTTCCAACGGCTTCAGATGATACTATCGAGCGGGAGATAGACCTGGCCGACATGCTCCTAGAAAACCCCGAGAGCACGTATTTCATCCGCGTGGTGGGCGATTCGATGACCGATGCCGGTATCAGTGACGGTGACACGCTGATCGTTGACTGTGCAATGCAGCCCCGTTCCGGACAGGTTGTCATTGCCAAGGTCTATGGAGAACTCACCGTCAAGCGCTACCTCACGGTGGAAGGACGTCCCGTCCTGCGTGCCGAAAACCGTCGATACAAGGACATTGCCATCACTGCTGATATGGATTTCAGCATCGTTGGCGTGGTACGTAACTGCATCAAGCAGCTCTAAACAGCCCCCTGAATCTCAACAGATTGGATAGCGATTATACGTTTTGTATAATTGCTCATGCTTCTCTGTCTCCTTGCCTGCGAACTCCCAGATCCGGCTCTTGATGCCCTGCTCGAGGCCGTGCATCAGTGCACGCCACTGATCTCTGTGCCTTGCCGTGGACGCATCTTCTGTGGTACTGATGATCTGGCGCGACTGCATGCACTGGTTCAGCGTAGCAGGATCCGTGCGGCCATGGCACCAGAACGAACCACGGCGCTTCTGCAGGCACTGCAGGCACATCCAGGACGCATTGACGTGCATGAGAATGCCGAAGGTGTCAGCGCAGATGTCCTTGTTCAGATGGACGAGCTTGGCATCACGACCGAGGACGTTGAGCGTCTTCGCATGTTCGGTCTTGATACCATAGCCGCTCTGCGTGGGTTAGAGCGACGCCACCTTCACGTGCAGTTCGGTTACCGTGGTGATGCCGTCTTCCGACTTCTGCACCAGGCTGAAGCCGCTCCCCTACCTATGTATGTTCCCCCGCCGGAGGTGATCTGCTTAGAGCGCTTTGAAACCGACCAGTGTGAGCCGGGGCCGATCTTGGCGGTAGCCGAGCACGTCACGACCAACGCCATAGAGCTTCTCGCCGGACGTCAGGCATGGCGTATCGAGGTCGGCATCATGAATGCAGCTGACGTCGTCATCGTCGCACAATCACGTATCCTGCGTCAGGGCACCAGCCTACTGCGCACTTTACTGACGCATGTGCAGACGCTGTGCCGGCGTCTGCTGCAGGCACGTCACATCTGGCGCGGACTGCGCCTGAGACTAGCCTCACTGCGTCATCCCGAGGGCGAACAGATCTCTTTGTTCAACTCCGGGAGCGGCCGTGCTGACGTGGTAGAACTTCTGCGGCCTCGCTATGCCGGTGTGGTCAAGCGCATCGAGATCATCGACCCTTGGTCGATCCTCCCTGAGCGATACTCACGAATCATTCCAATCGGGTCATCGATCCCGCCTGATCAAGGGGCTCTTCCATGAAACTACTCATGGAACCCATTGATGTTTCGCTTACGCGAAACCAGCCCAGCATGATCTGCTGGCGAGGCGGTACGTATGACGTTGAGAAGGTCATCGATGCCTGGTCATCGCGTGGACCCTGGTGGGGCCGTGACGAAATGCGAAGCTACCTCCTACTGATGACCACAAGCGGCGTAATGGAGATCTTTCACAGCAACCTCAGTGGATGGATGCTCTCACGCATTTTCGACTGAGGTGCTCATGTTCGGCTCGCTCCATACACGATCGCACTTCTCATTTCTCGACGGTGGATCCTCACCCGAAGCCCTGGCCGAGCAGGCCCGAAGTCTAGGTCATACGGCACTGGCGATCACGGACGTGAACGGAGTCTATGCCGCGGTACGACATCAGCGTGCATGCCGTCGTTTAGGGCTCAAGGGGCTTATCGGGATGGACATTCGGGTGAGCGTTCCGGATGCATTGTCGAGCGTGGATGTTTCCGTGCTGGCACGTAATGCCGGAGGCTACCGTACGATCTGCCGCATGAGTACGTGGCTGCACGAACACGGTCCATTGGAACTCACACACATCGATGCCGGAGAATGTCTCGACGGCCTTACTGCCGAACACTGTATTGTGATCGTCCATGGTCTCTCTGCGCCGACTCACGCGGTCGGGACTATTCTGCGCAGCCTGTCTGCCAGAGGCAATCTCTCAGTCTATACCGGCATCTGTCACGACGCCCGCCCGTGGGCCATGCGCCGTATACGCACAGTGGCAGACCTTGCTGCTGGTATGGGGCTGCCCGTGGTGCTGGCTCAGGACGTACGCTACGCGCACCGCGATGATTATGCCGTGCACGATCTGATGGTCTGCATCCGCCATGGCATCACGATCCATGAGCCCCATGCGCTACGTCCCGTCAATGACCGCCAGTGCCTGCGCACGCTACAGGAGTTGCGAGCGATCATTCCCATTGACGAGGCCTTCGACAACGTCGGGCGCATCATCGATGCCTGTGACTTCGATCTTCTGCCAGAACAGATCACGCCCCCTTCGGCACGTCTGCCCGACGGGGCCAGTGCAGACCAGGTGCTACGTAGTCTATGCCTGACGCAGTTTGATCAGCGCTACAGGCGTCGCAGCGACGCAATCCGGCAGCGCGCAAGAGAGCTTCAGGAGCACGAGCTTTGCGTTATCTCCGAGCTGCAGCTGTCGGACTTCTTTCTCGTCGTACGTGAGGTGACCGAATACTCGCGATCTCGCGGTATCCGCTGTAGCGGAAGGGGCTCGGCTGCCAATTCCGTGGTGGCCTATGTTCTGGGCATCACGGGAGTGTGTCCGGTGGAGCACCATCTGTTATTCGAGCGGTTTCTGCATCGCGGAAGGAAAGGCACGCCGGACATCGATGTTGACTTTGACAGTGAGCGTCGCAGCGAGGTCATTGCCTGGATGGAGGAGCGATTCGGACTGGACCAAACGGCGATGACGGCCACAATCATCACCTACCGACTACGCATGGCCATCCGTGATGCAGCAAAGGCTCTGGGCTGGCCCGAAGAGACTGTGCGTGCACTGTCAAAGTCGGTGCCGGGATACACCAACAACAGCGTCGAGACCTACCGCAGCGAACTAACCGCCGTGGTAGGCAATGTGCCCATGCTGGACATTCTGATCCGTGCCGCATCTCTGCTGCTGGATCACCCCCGTCATCTTGGGCAACACTCCGGTGGTATGGTCCTCTCGAGCAAGCCCCTTGAGATGCTCACCCCGGTGCAGCGCTCGGCCAATGGCGTAGCTGTAGTGCAGTTTGACAAGGACGACGTCGAGGCTCTCGGCCTGGTCAAGTTCGATGTTCTGGGCCTGCGAATGCTGGCATGCATCAGCGAGTGTGTGGAACTGGTCACGCGCCATAGCGGAACAGCGCCCGAGATCGACGATCTTCCGCTGGATGATGCGCAGACCTTCGAGACGATCCGCAGCGGGCGCACGCTGGGCGTGTTTCAGATCGAGTCGCAGGGTCAGATCCACCTGCTGGCCAAGCACCAGCCGGAGCGATTCTCGGACCTGGTTACCGAGGTCGCATTGTTCCGTCCCGGCCCCCTTCAGGGCGGCATGGTCCACCCGTATATCGCCCGCCGACGTGGTCAGCAACCGGTGACCTACCCTCATCCCGACCTAGAGCCGATCCTGGCCGATACGCTCGGCATCGTACTGTTTCAGGAACAGGTACTCGAGATCGCACACCGATTTGCGGGGATGAGTCTCGAAGATGCCGATGACTTCCGTTCACTGGTATCCAAGAACCGTAACCGCGAACTCATGGCATCGATGCGCGATCGTTTTGTGCAGGGGGCCTGTGCACGCGGCGTCGATGTCGAATGCGCCGAACACGTCTATGAGATCGTCTCGCACTTCGTCGGTTATGGCTTTTGCCGCTCACATGCAGCGGCATTTGCCAAGATCGTCTATCAGAGTGCCTGGCTGAAGACTCACCACACGGCTGCATATATGGCGGCCTTCATGCAGCACCGTCCCGGGATGTATAATCTCATGACGCTCGAAGAGGAGTGCCGACGTTGGGGCGTACAGGTGCTGCTGTGTGATGTTACCCGATCGGGTATGCGCTACGATCTTGAACCCGATGGTACTGGCGGATTCGCCATCCGCAAGCCCCTTACAGCCATCCGCACAGTCAGCGAAGACGTAGCCCGCAGGATCGTCTGGGAACGTGCCAGAGGCCCCTTTGAGAGCGTCGAAGATCTTGTGGTGCGTCTCGACGATATCCCGCGCGATACGCTGGAGTGCATCGCCATGGCCGGAGCCATGCAGCCGCTTGAAGCCGACTCACGTCGTGCCGCCTGGATCGTGGGCGTGGTGCGCAGCCGACAGCACAAAAGCGTGCAGGAACCGCTGTTTGCCCTGCCGATGCTGCATGCCGAGGACATCCCCGCCCTGCCCGAGCTGCGGGCCCAGGAACGCCTTGCCTACGACTATATCATGCAGGGGGCTGCCCGTATCCACCCGATGACGCTCTACCGAAGGTCGATGATATCACTCGAGATCCGCACGATCGAAACTCTTGGCCGGCTTGCGCCCGATGCGCGCCTGACGGTGGTTACGGCTGGGATCGTCATTCTGCGTCAGGCACCGCCAACGGCCAACGGCATGCTCTTTGTGACCCTTGAAGATGAGAGCGGCTTTCTGCAGTGTGTTGTTCCTCCGCAGGTTCGCGAGCGCTTCCGCACGCAGCTGCGTGCCTCGGCCCTGGTCGTGCGCGGCATGCTGCACGGCATCGGCTCGTGGCGCAGCATCATGGTCAGCGATGTACACGTGCTGACGCAGGTCATCGGCGGATATCACGGACATCTCTCCTACGCCGGCGGCATGGACACGCTGGAAGTGGGCAGGTCCATACTTTTGTCTGATGCCACGACTTCGACTGCTCATTGAGTACGACGGAACCGACTACGTTGGCTGGCAACGCCAGACCAACGGCGTTTCCGTGCAACAGCGCGTGGAGGAAGCCCTCTCAGTAGCGTATGGCGTATCATGCATCATTCATGGGGCTGGTCGCACAGATGCCGGTGTACACGCCA
>JBILLF010000005.1:0-65037 GCA_044376225.1 Patescibacteria group bacterium
GATCTGTAACATGGGTGCCGAGATCGGCGCTACGACGTCGATCTTCCCATATGACGCATCGATGGAGCGCTACCTACGTGCATCGGGTCGCAACGATGTTGCCGACTTGGCCAACACCGTGGCAGAGCACCTGCGGGCCGACGATGACGTGGCAGCCAATCCTGAGAAGTACTACGACCAGGTGATCCACATCGATCTCGACGCCCTGGAGCCCCATATCAACGGACCGTTCACACCGGACCGCGCGATGGAGCTCTCTGAGTTTGTGAAGGCCGTCAAGGAAAACAACTGGCCGGAAGAACTGCGTGTGGGCCTCATCGGCTCGTGCACCAACTCCTCGTACGAGGACATGTCGCGCGTGGCCTCCATTGCCGAGTTCGCCTCCAACCATGGCCTGAAGGCCAAGTCGGAGTTCACCATCACGCCGGGTTCGGAGCAGGTGCGCGCAACCATCGAGCGTGACGGAATCCTTGACAAGATGGAAGCTATCGGAGGCGTCGTGCTGGCCAACGCCTGCGGTCCGTGCATTGGACAGTGGAAACGTCACGACGTGCAGCAGGGCGACAAGAACTCGATCATCACGTCGTTCAACCGCAACTTCACGGGTCGCAATGACGGCATCAAGGAAACGCACGCCTTTGTCGCGTCACCCGAGACCGTGGCCGCCTTTGTGTTGGCAGGAAATCTGACCACCAACTTCATGAAGGAGCCGATCGACGGGGTGATGCTTCAGCCCCCTACCGGCGACGAGCTACCCGACAACGGCTTCGTTCCTGATGCAGCGGGATTTGTCACTCCTGCAACCGACGGCTCAACAGTCAACGTGATCATCGCTGATGACAGTACTCGTCTGCAAGCGCTGGCCCCCTTCACGGCACCGAAGCCCGAAGAGTATCAGAACATGCCGCTGCTGATGAAGGCAAAGGGCAAATGCACCACCGACCACATTTCGATGGCCGGTCCATGGCTCCGCTTCCGCGGTCACCTCGACAACATCTCCAATAACATGCTCATTGGTGCCATCAACTACGTGAACGACACCGCCAACAGCATCAAGAACACCTTTACCGGCCAGTACGACGAGGTCCCAAAGGTTGCCCGCGATTACAAGGCAAGGGGCTCTGCATGGGTTGTTGTTGGTGACGAGAACTATGGTGAAGGCTCATCACGTGAGCACGCCGCCATGGAGCCTCGCTTCCTCGGTGGCAAGGTCATCATCACCAAGAGCTATGCTCGTATTCACGAGACAAACCTCAAGAAGCAGGGCATGCTTCCGCTCACGTTTGTGAACGCAGCCGACTACGACAAGATCCGCGAAGACGACCGCATGAGCATCGACATCACAACTCTTGCTCCCGGCAAGAACGTCGATCTCGTTGTCACCCATGCCGACGGCTCTTCCGAGACCATCGTCCTGAAGCACACCATGAACGAGCAGCAGCTCGGCTGGTTCAAGGCCGGCTCGGCGCTGAATCTGATCGCAGGAAGAAGCTGATTCGTCTCCCACGGCTGAAGCCGTGGGCAGGTATTGACAAAACCTCATCAAGCACGACGGCCCGCCATTCACACGAGTGGTGGGCCGTTGGTGTTTAGATACTATTCAGTTTCCGATATTCGATTGTTCTGGCACAACATTAGAATCGCCTAGGCAACGACATGAGGTATAATCTCAAACGGCGCGGAGACGCATTCTTCCACTGTATGCGAGACAATGTTCAGGTAGGTGCAGACATGCGCAAGGCGATGAACAAACAGATTAACAGAGATACTGATTAACGGACATATGTCACGACAACCACGACTGTCTCGCACCCAATACATCGCCATCATCGTTGCGTCTGCATCCTTCAGTTTGGCGGTGATTATTGGTCTGCGAGGACAGGCTACATCGGCGATGATGCTTATCGTGTGCGGACTACTTCCTGTGGTCGTTGCCTTCCGTGGTGTGCGCCGAGATTCGGTGGAGAATTGAGTAGGGGCGTCTCATCGGACTCTTGGATTCCGGAGTGCTTCCGTCGCGAAAGGTCGGCAAACACCGAAGGGTCAAGGCCCTCGACCTTATCACCTACAAACAAGCCGACGAGCAGATTCGCAAGGCACGGCTTGATGAACTTACCGCAGAGGCACAACGGCTGGGACTTGGGTATTGAGTCAGCGTGCCGTCTGATCCACGATCTTAAGCTCTAGGCCCGCCATTCGCACGAGTGGTGGGCCGTTGGTGTCAATAATCCCTCATGTTGTTGTTAAACCATCCAGGGCGATGGATTATCTAGGGGACGCACTTTCCGCAGAAAGTTTCCATGCCACGTCTAGTTCCTGTGTTTGCCTTCATCCTGTGCGCAACTCTGGCCGTATCACAACCGCTGTATACGGTTAAAGTGATCGACGGCTGGGGAGGGGGCTCGCATCGTGCCGGTGACACGGTGCACCTATTCTCACGTGCATTGGGTCAGCGAGAGGTGTTTACAAAATGGACGTCTTCGGCGGACATACTTCTTGAGCGGCCTTCGGAATGGCATACGACCTTTGTGATGCCAGAGGCGGACGTCGATCTTGTGGCGCAGATCGACACGATCCCCGCTTTCACCATCACGGAAGAAATGATTCGCGGCGTGGCTCGCCCCAAGCGTGTGTTTCACATTCTGCCACCAACGCTGCGTGGTGTCGTGTTCCTCTACCACGGAACCGGAGGCAGCGCCATGGGCTGGCAGCCCGGTGCCCAAGAGAACTTCGCATTGGTCAAGGACCTCGTAGCTGCCGGTCTAGGAGTCGTCATCACCGAAAGCGAGGAGACGACCGCTGAAAAGGATCTCGATGGTGACGGGAAGATTCGCTGGGATGTCGCGCCCCCTGTCTTGAGTGCGAGTATTGACTATGGCAATCTGCGGGCGATCCTCGACACATTGATTGCACGACGTGCAATCACCTCAAGCACGCCGCTCTTCGGAGTCGGCATGTCGAATGGTGGCGCATTCTCCATTCCATGTGCCTTAGCCCTTGGTATGAAGGCCGCCGTGAGTTACTGCGCCTCTGGTCGGAAGAATCAAATGTCTGTCGTCAACATTCCTGTGCTGTGGCTCATGGCACAGAACGACGACAATGAGAACGTGGGTCAGGCTGGAAATCAAGAAGCCTTGGAGGCAGCCGAGTTTCTTCGTCAACGCGGCGTTAAATCCGAGGCGATCATCCGTCGTCCGTATCCGGTATATCCGGAGATCTTCACGCGCAACGGTGCCAGCGTCGACAACTCACGGGCCATGGTGTCCGATCTGCGTCGTGGGGGCCACCTTGATGAAAGGGGCTTCCTAATTCGCACAAGCGACTCAGTGGCCATGGCCGTGACCTCAAACCCTTCGGCCTACCCTGCCATTTTCAATCAAACCGAAGTTGTTGCCCGCGAGATCGTCAACACCCTGGCGGCTGCATACGCAGAGCACAAGTTCTTTGCAGATCTCAACAAACTCACCGTCGACTGGTTGCTTGCCAGTATTGATGGTTCCACAAGTGTAGGCACGGACACTATTGCCGACAGAGCCATCGTGAGGGACGTCTTTGATCTGATGGGACGGCTCGTCCAACGCCTCAGAAGCATCAATGACGAAAACCAAACATCTCACTATCACGAGATCGGCAGCGGACTATTCCTGGTCGTAACGCGCTATGAGTCAGGTAGGGTATATGCAGAAAGGATATGCAGATAGGATTCAGTGAATTGGAGACTGTGGGAAGACATCAACAGAATCTCATTGATTACTACGGCCCCCAATTCGCACGAGTGGTGGGCCGTTGTTGTTTTCATTGATACCATGCGTGCAGCCAAATTGTCCTTGTTCGATTCCTGATGTAAACACCTTACCCCATCGGTACTATGCCATGCCTTTATAGGTAGCTATCTTGACGAATGATGCCTGACGACGCAACCCCTAACAGCGAGATCATCCTCTACCGCACTGCTGATGGGTCGGTACGGCTAGAGGTACTCTATGAGACCGACAGCTTCTGGCTTGACCAGCGGCGCATGGCAGAGCTGTTTGGGGTTGATGTCCGTACCGTCAACGAGCATTTGCGTAACATCTTTGATAGCGGAGAATTATCCGAAGCGGCAACTATCCGGAAAATCCGGATTGTTCGAACTGAGGGTAAACGTGAGGTTTCGAGAGAGATAGGTTACTACAACCTCGACGCTATCATCTCCGTTGGCTACCGGGTTAACAGTGCAAAGGCGACCCAGTTTCGGATTTGGGCAACGCAAACCCTACGTGAATTCATCATCAAGGGTTTTGTCCTTGATGATGAACGACTGAAGCTCAATAAACGGTTCGGCAAGGACTACTTCGACGAGCTGCTTGAGCGGATTCGTGAGATACGCGCCAGCGAGCGTCGGTTTTATCTCAAGATCACCGACATCTATGAACTGTGCAGCATTGATTACGATAAACACGCTGAGGAGACACAACTGTTCTTCAAGACCGTACAGAACAAACTCCACTGGGCCGTTACGGGGAAGACCGCTGCAGAGCTTATAGCCGAACGTGCAGACTCAGATAAACCATCCATGGGGCTTACCACATGGAAGAATGCCCCAAAGGGTAAGATCCTCAAGAGTGACGTTAGCGTCGCAAAGAACTACTTAACTGAGAGCGAGCTCAAGGGGCTTGAGCGCATCGTGTCGATGTACCTCGATTACGCTGAAAATCAAGCAGCTCGTCAGATTCCCATGAAGATGGCGGACTGGAGTGCGCGGCTTGACGCATTCCTGCAGTTCAACGAGTACGACATCCTATCCAACGCCGGTAGCGTCTCAGCCGAGGTCGCCAAACGTCTTGCAGAGGACCATTACGAGAAGTATCGAATCCGCCAGGACGCCGAGTTCGAAAGTGATTTCGAAGCTGAAGTCAGACGAATCAGCACAAGTCAAAACTCGGCTACTGATCAATGACAGACCTATACTAGCAGCGGCCCGCCATTCTCACGAGTGGTGGGCAGTTAGTATTCCGTTCAATGGGCAAGTAGCAACAAAAACGAACAACGCCGTGAGCACTGGACGTGATCACGGCGTTGTTTTTTGCTCCGCAGCAGGGACTTGAACCCCGGACCCTCTGATTAACAGTCAGATGCTCTAACCAGCTGAGCTACTGCGGAATGGACTGCAAATATATGGCAAACGGGATTTTTGACAAGACACTGCCGTAACTTCTGGTCGTGATCGTTAGCACCGAAGCCATCGTCCTCCATTCGCGCCGGTTTGGGGATACCTCCCGAATCGTGACGGTGTACAGCCGTGAGCTGGGTAAGATCGGCCTTGTTGCTAAGGGGGCCCGCACCACGGCATCTGCCCTTGGATCGGCCCTTGAGCCCCTTGGACATGTGCGATGCCAGGTCTATCACACCAAGAACCGCGAGCTTCACACCGTCAGCAAGGCCGAGAGCGTCTCCACGCGCCGTCAGTTGCAGCAGTCCTATGAGCATCTACGCTCTGGACTGCTGATGTGTGAGCTCGTGATGCGTACACAGGAGCTGGACCAAGCCGATGGTGAGATCTTCGAGCTGCTGCGCAAGGCGCTCGATGTGGCCGACGGGCTCGCGTCCGAGCTTGTTTACAGCGTGAGTGTTGCCATGCGTCTTCGACTAGCCGAAGTCATGGGATTTGGTCTTGAGCGTACCCCCTGTCCCGAGACGTGGCAGACGGTCATGATCGATGTGACGGATGGGACGGCCAGCCAGGTTGGAGGTGGTATCCGTCTGTCGCGGACTGCGTGGGATCTGATGTCGGGCTCTCTTAGGGGGCGATGGATGAGCGCAGCCGAGCCGGTTCAGCTGGAAATCGAGTCGTTTATCAGCATCTATTTTTCCCATCATCTTGATGCGCGCATTACGTCGCGCACCTTCACGTCGCTTCAGTGACGCAGTATATTGTAGACTATGATCGGTGATATCGCTCTGACGATGTTCTTCGTAGTGCTCAACGGGTTCTTCGTTGCAGCAGAGTTTGCCATTGTCAAGGTACGGATGTCGCAGATCGAGCTGCGCGCCCGCGAAGGCAACATGTTTGCCGGAGTTGCACGGCACATCCTAGAGCATCTGGACGCGTATCTGAGTGCCTCTCAGCTGGGCATTACGTTGGCATCCCTCGGACTGGGCTGGATCGGCGAAAGTGTCGTGGCAAACATCGTGGCACAGGCTACCCTTGCTCTGAACATCACGCTTGCACCCGAAGTGTTGCACACCATTTCGGTGATCATCGCCTTTGCCATCATCACCGTGTTACACATCGTCGTGGGCGAACAGGCTCCAAAGACGTATGCGATCCGACGCTCTGAGGCGGTGACGCTGGCGGTAGCGTTCCCGCTCCGGGCGTTCTACGTCATCTTCAAGCCGGTGGTGGTAGCGCTGAACTGGATGTCCAACGCGATGCTGGGCATCGCCGGCATTGAACACGCCGGCGAGCATGACGTGCATTCGCCACAAGAACTCCGCTACCTCATTGCCGAGTCCTCCAAGCAGGGGGCCCTGGAGCTCTCCGAACAGGAGCTCATCGACAACGTCTTCGAATTCACCGAGACCACGGCGGCGCAGGTGATGGTGCCGCGTTCAAAGATCTCAGCTCTGGACATAGACACTCCGGTCAATGAGCTGCTCGACACGGTGATGACTGAGGGGTACTCGCGTCTGCCGGTGTACCGTGGCACGATCGATACGATCGTCGGGATCATTTATGCCAAGGATCTGCTCACGCTGATGCACCACCGGGATCTGGTGATCATGCAGGACATTTTGCACGCCCCGTACTATGTGCAGGAGGATGTGAAGCTCAAGCGACTTCTGCGCGACATGCAGCGCGACAAGGTCCACATGGCCGTGGTGTTGGATGAATTTGGCGGCACCGCCGGCCTACTGACGCTGGAGGATATCATTGAGGAGCTCGTTGGTAACATTCAGGATGAGTATGATGACGAGGCTCCGATGCATGCTCAACAGTCGTCGGGATCGTTCGAACTCGATGCCGCTATTCGAATCGACGAGGCTAATGAGTTCCTGCCAGAGCCGCTCCCCGAGAGCGACGACTACGAGACGCTTGGCGGGCTGATCAATATGCGTGCCGGACGTATCCCGGTTGCCGGCGATGTTGTGGTGATCGATGGCTATTCCTGCACAATTATGGCTGCGTCGCCCCGTCGTGTGGAACGCGTTCGCGTTACGCGGCGCACGGCTGAATCATGAGACGCCCCCTCCCTCTTCTAGCCATACTAACTCTCGTTATCGCCGGCTGCTCCTCGCTGCCAGAGCGCCTGGCGCGCCTTCCCGAGTACCGACAGACGTGTCTGAGCGCATCGATGAAGGTACCCTATCCGATCATCCTGTTGCATGGTCTGGGTCAAAAGGCAGATGTGTGGCACGGCACGGCAACGGAGTACTTTCGTCGGGACCTTGGGCTGACCTATGGCGGCGAACTTGCCGCCGATCGCAAGGGCAACGTCCGGCGGGTCATCGCCGGGTCTGGTCAGGCAGATTTCTTCACGGTGGCCTTTGCTAACTCGTCCGACTCCATCAACGCATGGCGCGATGAGCTTGATGCCTGCATCTCCGAGGTCCGCCGCACCACGGGCGCCGATCGGGTGATCCTTGTCGGCTACAGCATGGGTGGACTGGCAGCGCGGGCCTACCTGGTGAAGCGCTACACGGACCATCACGTCAAGCGCCTCATCACCATTGGAACGCCCCATCTCGGTTCGGCGATGGCCAAGGTCTGGAATATCACCAGAGACCTCGACGATTGTGCGCGCAACGGGAATGTACTCGTACGTAAGCCGTGCGAACTGGCCTTGTCGGCGGTACGCTCGGCACAGGACGATGTGCCGTTCAACAGCTGGGCCATCCGCGACCTTCGACGTCCGGAAGACGGTGGTGAATACCTGCGGCGGCTCGGCGTGTCGGCACACCCACTCGACGTGGAATACGTGAGTGTGATTGGCAAGGTCGATCTCGTCAACAACACCCTCAGCAAGGGGGCGGCCCAGGAACTCGTCCGCAAGGTACTGAGTGTAATCGGCGGTTCGATTGACGACATCTTCGATACCGGCGACGGTGTTGTGAGCGCAAAGAGTCAGAACATCATGAACATCGACTGGTTCGACAAGGACAAGTCCCGCCGCCGCGCGGCCCGCGTCGTGGAACTTCCAAGCGTTCATACTAGTCACCTTTCCACTTCATCCGATGTGCAGCGCGTGGCGCTCGACGAAAAGCCCGTCTATCAGGGGGCATACCTTGCTCGACGTGGTGACAGTCCCGTACTCGTGGTCGACTTCGTCGATCATATCCCTGACCTGTGTTCCGTGCACGTCGATGTAGCAGGCGCTAAACCCCTTCGTCTATCAGCCGATTCAGCCACAACCATGCTCTTACTCGGCGAGGACGGGTTCCACGCGCGATCGATCATCGCTCTGGACGCCCTCGACGTGACGCAACAAGCCCCGTATCGCCTGAAGGTGACTATCACAAATACGTTTGGATACACGGCCGGCGGGGCGGTCGATTGGTAGTCGCTACTTGACCACCATCATAGGCCGAGACGTCTTCAGGCCCGGCGTCGAAAGAACGACGTAGTACAACGTCGAAGGGATCTCCGAGCCCGTTACGACGAATTCCGACATGTGCGTACCGGCTGGCAGATCGGCATTGACGATCGTGGCAATGGCGTTGCCCACAACATCCACTACACGAAGCTGGACCTTGCAGGGGGCTGGCAGGGAGAACCGAATGATGGCCTTTTCGGATACTGGATTCGGATGGATCTCTTCGAGCGTGAATCCGGCTATGCCTGATGTCGATGTGACACTAGGACCCGACCCCTCTACGACAACACGTACCGGCGCGGTTTGACGTGTCGCACACGGCGTTTTATACGTTGCCGTGTAGGTACCGCTGGCAAGATCCTGGGCGCTCTTCACCACGAGCTCTGATGCCGCTGCTCCGGGGATTGCCACGCCGTCCTTGTACCACACAAACTCGTAGTACTTCGCCGGACCGATACCGTTGATTCCGAGACGGATCTCGCTACCTTCAGCAACAAGAACTCTGGCTGATGGCTCGAGCACTGTCGATTCCGAACCGGACATTCTGACAAGACGCGCTGCGTCTCCGGCATACACGGATGTGGCCAGGAGAGTAAGAACGAACAGATGGATGATGTGCTTCATAGGAGAAAGCCCCAAGAACGACGCGAAATATAGCGATTTTTGAAGCCCACCCCCTGCCACACGACTCCATGTCACCGTCAGCTCCTCCACGCATCTTTATCACGGCCGGCGAGCCCTCGGGCGATGCCCATGCAGCCCGCTTGATGCAGCGCCTGCGGCTTCTCATACCGGATGTGGTGTTTGAGGGTTTCGGCGGACCCGCCATGGAAATGCAGGGGTTGCATTCGCTTGCATCGATGAGCGACCTTGCGGTTTCCGGATTTGTGGAGGTTGCCAAACGATACCGCTACTTCACCAGCCTCCTTGAAACCTGCCGCGCGCACATCGTCAAGACCAAGCCCCTTGCCTTCATTCCGGTTGATTATCCGGGCTTCAATCTCCGTCTTGCCGCGCGTGTGCGCAGCCCGCATGTACCGGTGATCTGGTACATCGCCCCCCAGCTTTGGGCCTGGGGACGGGGCAGGGCTTCGACCCTTGCTGCCTCGGTGGATCGGCTTCTGGTGGTGTTTCCCTTCGAAGTGGAGTTCTTTTCTCGTTATGGCATTGATGCCGAGTATGTGGGACATCCGCTGATGGAGATTCTGCCCGAGCCGGAACAGCGGCGTGCCGATGCTCCGATCGTTCTGATGCCCGGCTCGCGCACACAGGAGCTAAAGCGACACGTTCCGCTTCTTGTTCGGACAATCGCCGAACTGCGGCGTTCACACGGGGACATGGCCTTCGCCATCCCTCGTGCGCCAGGAATGTCCGCCCGCCTGCTGCAACCACTGGCCGATGCTGGAGCGCGCATCGTCGACGATAGCAGTAGCGCGATGAATTCGGCGTGGGCAGGAATGATCAAGGCTGGCACATCAACGCTTGAGGCAACTCTTCGAGGACTTCCCTACGGCACGTTTTACCGCACATCAACACTCAGCTATCACCTCAGCAAGCATCTCATCGATGTTTCGTCCATCACGCTCATGAATCTTCTCTTGCAGCGTAATGTGGTTCACGAATACATCCAACATGATGCGACGCCAACGAACCTTGCACGTGAGATCATCGAGCTGTCGAGCAATACACGTCGTCGAGCAGAGTTAACAGACTCCATGAACGACGTCCGGCGACTCCTGTCATCCTCCGGTGCCAGTGCGCGGGCGGCTGATATCATTCATGCGACCATCAAGGGTAGGCTCCGATGAAAGCCCGGGCATTTTCCGCTCTCGTGCGCCTGCTGGCGCGCTCGTGGCGCATTCGCGTGGAAGGCGACATCCCCACCGGACCGTGCGTGATCGCTTTCTGGCATGGAGAGATGCTACCCGTTCTGGCAACATTCGGTCCTCTGCACTCGATCGTCCTGGTCAGCCCAAGCAATGACGGCAAAATTCTGCAGCAGCTTTTGCGTGACTGGGGACACGTCATCGTCGAGGGTTCGTCGTCGAGAGGGGGCAAGCAGGCCCTGGAACAGCTCGTGGCGCTGGCCCCGGAGAACATCATCCTGATCACTCCTGACGGACCTCGCGGCCCGGCCCATGTGTCTAAACCGGGCGCGGTGATCACAGCACAGCGCTCCGGCGTACCGATCGTGCACGTACGTGTGCGATCCACGCCCAAGGTCACGTTCGCACGCTCCTGGGACAAGTTCCAAGTGCCCCTTCCCTTTGCCCGCATCACGATGCATCTGTCTGAACCGGTGTATATCCCGCAGGGAATCGATGAACACGGTACCGAAGAGCAAATCCGCCTGATGGATGAGCGCATGCACCGGCTCGGAGCCGTCACATGCTAGAGCTGCTCTCGCGCCTCTATGGAATGGCGGTTGCGCGCCGTAACCGGCGGTATGACCTTCATCAACTTCCGATCGTTCCCGTGGATCGTCCGGTGATTAGCGTGGGCAACATCTCGGCCGGCGGAACTGGGAAGACTCCCGTCACACAGATGCTGGTGCATCTGCTGCGGGATGCCGGACGTCGTCCGGCGATCGTGATGCGTGGTTACAAGCGTCGTTCCCGCGGGCTTTTGGTGGTGCACGACGGTAAGGGGCTCGTGGCCGACGTAACCCAAGCGGGCGACGAGGCATTCCTGCATGCCTCCACACTGGACGTACCGGTTGTGGTCAGCTCAGACAAGGTCGAGGCCGCCGCGTATGCCGCTGGCCACCTTCCCTGCGACGTCATCATCGTCGATGACGGCTTTCAGCATCGCGCTCTGCATCGTGATGTGGACATTGTGATCGTTGATCGTGAAACTATAACGGGTCGCCTGCTGCCGGCCGGACGTCTGCGCGAGCCCCTTTCATCTCTTGGTCGTGCCGATGTGGTTCTGCTGAGCGGGGACGTTCTGCCATCAGAGATTGAGCCGCATCTCCGCTCCACAGCGCAATTGTTTTCCCTGGAACGTTTGTTCACCTGCGGAGCGTCAACAGAGATTCCCGTTGTTGCCGTCAGCGGTATTGCCAGGCCAGATCGGTTTCATACCGCACTGCGAGATCGCGGCTATCATGTGGTCGAAGAGATCACCTACGCCGACCATCATCGCTACACGGCCTTCAACGCGAGCTCCATAACGCAGGCAGCAGCGCGTCATTCAGCTCAGGTCATCACCACGTCGAAGGATCACGTCAAGCTAGCCCCCTTGCTCAAGGAACACGGGGCTGAAGTTCAGCTTAGCGTGTTAGACCTGAAGATGCAGGTTCATTCGTCATCGTCGTTTCTTTCAGCTCTCCTACCGAGGATCACTCCGTGAAGATCGCCATCTCCCGCGCCAGCGGTAGCCCGTCGTATGAACGCTATGCACCGTGGCTTCAGGCCGCCGACGAGCGCGTCACTGTTGTTGACATGCATTCGCTCAGCGCCGCCGAGGCATCAAACAGCCTTGGTGACTGCGACGCACTGGTGCTCAGTGGAGGACCCGATGTCGATCCTTCCCGCTATGATGCCGAGCACCGGCGTACACTGTGTCAGGTGATCGATGCCGAGCGTGATGAACGCGAGATAGCGCTGATCGAGCGCGCCCGTGATCTTCGCATGCCCGTTCTTGGCATTTGCCGTGGAGCGCAGATTCTGAACGTTGCCTACGGCGGCACGCTTTATGCAGACCTTCCGACGGAGCGTCCATCATCCACCGAACACCGTCAGGTTGACGGGGCTGATGCTATGCACCCGGTGGAGATTGAGCCCGGCTCCATACTCCGCCGCATCTGTCGCACCATGGACGGCAGTGTAAACTCGGCGCATCACCAGGGTGTGGAGCACCTTGCCCCGCTCTTTACACCATCAGTGGTCTCGGCGGACGGGATCATCGAAGCTTTTGAATGGGGTGATGCCACACTTGGCGGCAAGCCGTTTCTGCTGGCTGTGCAGTGGCATCCCGAGCGGCTGGAGCATACCAATCCCTTTTCCCTTGCCATCGCGCAGCACTTCATTCACGAGGCGGAGGCGTATCGTCTTCTGGTGAAACCACGCTCCTGAGAACATCGTCTCGGCGGGCGTGAATGACAATACTGGCGCGCAGATCGCCCACTGTTTGATGCTCACCTGGCCGCAGGCGTGTTTCAACCGCCGCCTGCAGGGCAACGCACATGATAGGCGTCAGCTGCCACTCGATACCCATGCCCACGCGACGTCCGTAGCCGTTGGCCGACACGAGTGTCTGCAAGCCCCGTGCTGCATACTCCACCATCATTGGCGCTACGTCAACCTCATCCGAGGCAAACACGCTGGTCCGAAACCGCAGCACGGTAATGGGGCTAACCTTCCAGCGTGCTTCGACCCATCCGAGCGTGCCATTCAGATAGACATCTGATGTCTGCCGCTGGAGCAGCCGCAGATCGGCATTGCATCGCACCTCCAGCCGGTCGTGCACGATGCGTCGCACGCGAAGGCGTAGCTGCCACAGCAGACGATCGTTCTGGCGGCGCACATCTCCAGATGCGCCATCCTCATCACGACGATGCCGCACGCGCCATTCGATATGCAGACGGTCTGTAACGCGCTGCTCGACGTCACCGATGACATCGATCGTACGAGAGGCCAACGGCAACAACCAGGTCCGGCCATGTGTGCCTGATAGAGAAAGGGCAAGGCGGACCGTTGCCACACCCCGCTGCGAGATTCGCATACGCAGATCCCCTCCCCACGAATTGGTGGCACGACGTGGTGAAGCCAGCAAGGATCCTAGTGCCAGCTCAGCCTGAGCATGCGCATTCCAGAACACCAGCGAAACCGATGTCGGACCACTGGCATACGCCCCGAGACATTGCACGGCCGCGCGCCCCACTGGATCAACAGCCAGCTCAGCAGCAACTCCCACACTGCCGACCATCCCCGATGCTGAGATAGAGCCGCTCAGAGTCATTCCCGAATCTTCATAGCTGCCAAACAACGTTGCCGATGCGGTGACGCCTGAACTTCGCACGTCAGCAGCGATCATGGCCATTTGTACACCAGGACGTTCCATATCGATTCCCCAGGCTGCATGCAGACGTACGATTGAATCTACATGCGCCGACGCACCGCATCCACGCAGGCCCCCTAACCCGGCGCGAAAGGGGCTCTGCAAGGCCGACGATGCCGTGCGGCGCGCTATACTGGAAAGTGGCGAAAGCCTTGATCGACCCATGCCGCGGGCAGCCGAGGTAAGCGTTCCCAGTCCACGCTGAATCACGATGTCTCCAGCAGCCACCATCCATGTCGTGTCACCCAGTAGCGTCCACCAGCGCTCGGGAGAGGCTGTCGTGCCGACATAGCCGAGACGGTAGTTCGGGTGTTCAAGCAGAAGCCGAGCCGCAGCCGGCGCAACGCCGCGTTCGGCGCGCACCGCAGCCGAGCTGCCCGGTAGCGCATCAAGCATCAACACGTCGAAGCGTCGTTGGGACTCTACGTCCTGCAGCGTATCGGGGTCGATCTCCTGTGCGGCAACTGTTGGCAGACAGATCAATAGGAACGCCACCCACTCAGTGAGCAGCCGCTTCACGGCAAATCCATAATGAACGTGAGCGTTGTGGCGGCTCCGAGTGGATCGGAGTGCCGTAGATCCACGAGCAGGTCCGTCGTCGTGGCAACCGGTATTCGCACGGCACACTCGATCGTGATCGGGCTGGTCTTCAATGCCAATCGCAGGGGTACGCGCGGCGTCAGATCGATCAGCGAGGCGATGCGCAGCGAGGGTGGCCGGTTCCAGGCGATGACCACATCGACCATCATCGCGACGGAGTCAACATCATGGGAAAGCCCCATTCTCAGCGTTGGACCCTTGATCTCTCCAAGGTCGATAGCCCGATCAAGCCCTACGGCTAGCGTCCACTCAGCCATTCGCATCGATGCGCTCATGTCGATGTACAGCGATGCACGGTCATCAAATCCGCGGATGATCATCCATTCCGAGCGGACCCGAAGCCCCATCCCATAACCATCCATCGGCAGAAACTGATAGCGCAGTTCCGGAGCGATCATAGAGATCGACGATGTGCTCTTTGCGGAGAGGGCACCCGCCATGCGGGCCGACGGTAGGCCAAGCACGAGGCAGGCCTCGGATAGGCCGCTCAGTCCCAAGGGCCGTGGTGTGGCTACCACCGCAAACTCACCGTTGATCTCCGTCAGGGGGCTGGCCATGGCTTCCCATGGAGAGAGCACATCCTGCGAGGTCACACTAGGTAGCATCAAAGGCTGACACTTCAGGCTCGCATGCACCAGAAAAGCCCCGGCCAACGTCAGGCATGTGGTGCGTAGATTCGCCGGTATCCAATCGTGGAGAATTGACACAATGCGTCCCTTTCAACGTTCGTTTTTCATCCTCGTGTCGCTGTGCGCGGTTTGCGTGACACTTCGGGCGCAGGAAATCCAGGCAACCGTTGCGGTTGATATGCAGACGCTGACGCTGGATCAGCGCCAGGACCTTGTGAACATGGCCCGCGATGTGGAGGGATACATCAACAACAACCGGTATCTCGACAAGGACTGGGACGGCGAGAAGATCCCAGTGGACATCACGATCTACATCCGTGCACGGAACGGCAACCGCGTCAGTGCGCGCCTGGCCATCGTCAGCAAGCGTCTTGTCAACGGGCAGCCCGGAACCGGTTCTGGGCTCCTTCGCATCTTCGATCAGGAATGGTCGTTCGATTGGTCAATGACGCCCACACTGGTCTATCAGACTCTCCGCTATGATGACTTTGCCAGCGTTGTGGACTTCTACATGCTCATGGCCATCGGCCTCGACATGGATACGTACGAGGACGTTGGTGGCACGCCCGCCTATAAGATCGCTCAGCAGATCGCTCAGAACGGAAACGCCCGCGGCGTCTCGCAGTTCAGCACCATGTATCAGCCCGGCGAGTTCACGCGAATGTCCTTGGTGTCGGAATTCATGGACATCCGCTACCAGGGTCTGCGTCGGCTTATCTATGACTATCACGATGCCATCGATACCTATGCCACAGACAAGGCTGCCGGTCTGACGGCCCTCGAAGCCGTTATCCATGACATTGCTGAATTCAAGCGCAACAAACTCTCCAACCGCAGCGTTATGCTGCAGGCCTTTTTCGAGGCCAAGCAGAACGAGCTTGCCGGACTGTTTCGGGGCAACAAGAACTCCCCCGTTTGGGCCGACCTTCGCTATGTCGATCCTGGCTTCACACAGCAGTACGAAGCCGCCCGAGACGGTCGCTGACGATGTCCGAGACCGTTCGCCGTCATGAAATGTTCATGCGGCAGGCCCTTGAACTGGCCGCCGCAGCAGCAGCCGAAGGTGATGTGCCGGTTGGGTGCGTCATCATTCGTGGTGAGGAGATCGTCGGACGCGGCAACAACCAGATTCAGCGAAGGGGCGACCCCACACGCCACGCTGAGATCGTAGCGATCGAAGATGCCGTGCAGACGGTTGGCGAGAAGTTTCTCACAGAGTGCACGCTCTACGTCACGCTTGAGCCGTGTGCAATGTGCGCCGGTGCGATCGTTTTAGCCCGCATCCCAACGGTTGTCTTTGGCGCGGCTGATCCCAAGACGGGCGCCTGCCGGAGCGTTTTCGAAATCGTTGACGACCCCCGACTAAACCATTCCGCCGTTGTCCGAACAGGCATCCTTGAGCAGGAGTGCTCGGCAATTCTCTCAGACTTCTTTGCCGCACAGCGTGCTGTATCGGAACCCGAACCTGGGCGGACTGCCGAGCCCCCTGCCGCTTCCGGAGGCATCCTATGGCTTGTGCCAACACCGATCGGCAACCTCGAGGATATGACGCTGCGGGCAGTGAAGACACTACGTCAGGCCGATGTGATCGTCTGCGAAGACACACGCACCACAGGACCCCTGCTTAAAAAGTATGATGTGCCACCAAAGCCGCTTCTGAGCTATCACGAACACAACGAACGTGAGCGGGCCCAGGAGATCGTCAGTCGCATCCGCGCTGGCCAGAAGGTAGCCTTGGTCAGCGATGCCGGTATGCCAGGCATCAGTGATCCCGGCTATCGGGCCGTACGTGCCTGTATCGAGGCCGGATTACCGGTTTCAGCCCTCCCTGGAGCCTCGGCCGGAGTAACAGCTGTGGCTGCCTCGGGACTTCCAACGGACCGCATTCTCTTTGCCGGTTTTCTGCCGCAAAAAAAGGGCCGCAGCGCAACCCTGCACGAGCTACTGTCAGCCAACGCAACCGTTGTTCTGTACGAATCCCCCTATCGCCTGCAAGCACTCCTCGAGGAGATCGTTAGCGCGGGTGCAGCCCAACGTGATGTTGTTGTGGGTCGGGAAATCAGCAAGAAGTTCGAAGAGTACATTCGAGGCACCGCTCAGCAGGTCCATGATGTATGTTCGCAACGGGGATCGATCAAGGGCGAATGCGTCGTCATGATCGGTCCGGAGTCGAACCAGGGAGACTGATCGTGTTCATTTCGTTTGAGGGTATAGACGGCAGCGGCAAGAGCACCCAGCTGACCATGCTACGCGAGTGGTTTGAAGCGCGCGGCTCCGGCGTGATGGTTATCCGCGAGCCAGGAGCGACACTTCTGTCAGAGTCGATCCGCGAGATCCTACTCAGCACGAAACAGTCAATAACCCCAACGGCAGAACTCCTACTTTTCAGTGCCGCCCGCACGCAGCTCGTCGAAAAGGTCATCGAGCCCGCCCAGACTGCCGGCTCGATCATTCTCTGCGATCGATACGTTGATAGTACGACGGCATATCAAGGCTACGGCAGGGGGCTGAACCTTGACCACGTTGCTGAGATCAGTCGCATCGCCACCCGCGGTGTGATGCCCTCACTCACTTTCTTCATCGACGTCCGATATGAACAGGCACAGCAGCGCATGCAGTTTGCCGAAGGGGCAGCCGAGCCTGACCGGATGGAACGCGCCGGCAGCGAGTTTTTCAATCGAGTACGTGACGGATATTTGGCCATAGCCGCGTCCGACCCGAAACGTTTCGTCGTTGTCGATGGTTACCGCGATCGTGATGCCATCCACCGCGACATCGTAACCGAGGTAGAGCACCGCCTTTAGCCCCCTGAAATGGCGGTAACCCCTTGGCGTCATTCCGTATCTTTGGGACCATCATTTTCACCACCAAAACGATCCGCAGGGAACACCCATGGTACGTTTTCGTTTACACCGGTTCATTGGTGTCGTTACCGGTCTGATTCTGGCCACGTCTGCCTTCGCTCAGGTACGCATTGATACGCGCACGCTGTTTGTGCCCGTTCAGGTCGAGAAACAGGACGCCTCTGCGCAGACCACTGCTAACCTCCGCACCACGGCTCTGTCCCATGCCACGGCACGGGCATTGTTCGAACCGCAGCCACAGCGCATCGAACTGGCAAACTTCCCGATTCCGGGTACCGATGGCATAACGCTCAAGCTCGAACGTACGCGTACGGTGGTGGATGCCAACACCGAGATCTACACGCATACCAAGCAGGGCAAGGTGCGCATGAAGGTGCGTCCCGTGGTGTCGTACAAGGGAACGATCAACGGTGACCCTGAGACGATGGTTTCTCTGCACTACTCCGATGCAGATGTTACGGGCTTTATCCAAGAGCGCGACGGACACCGTGTGATCATCGGCCGTGATTTTTCCTCGGCTCAATCGGCAACCGCAACGCCCCATATCATCGGCGAAGAAGCCGCCATGTTCGGCGTCGATCCGCTGTCGCGCTTTATCTGCGGCAACGAGAGTCTGCCGGTTGATGATGACGCAATACGCCGCAAGATGTCGCTCCCTGTTGTCGGTAAAGGGGCTGAGAACACTCAGGCCGATGACCTGCGTGAATTCAAGATGGCTGTTGTTCTGCGCGAAGACATCGACAGCGTGATGAAGCGCCGTGGTCAGACCGATGAGCAGATCGTGCAGTATTTCATCAAGGTCATCAGTGCTATGGCCCAGGTTTATGAGCAGGATCTCAACGCCTATCTCTACATGGCATATTTCGAAAAGTTCACGGTTGATGAACCGTCCGGATACTATTACGACGGCCGTTCACCTGGTGATCTCCTTGAGGAATTCTCCAGCGACTGGTCAAAGCGTATGAACAACGTCGATCGTACGGTGGCCCACCTGTATGCTCTGATCCGCCCGGTAGGGGGCTCATTCGTCGGTGGAATTGCCTTCCTCGACCAGCTCTGTAACAAGAAGTTCAGAGGCGGCTATGGAGTAAGCACTGTCTACCTAACTGCAACAGATATTCCGGGCAATCCGAACACCAGCAATGCATTTGTCTGGGACGTCTTCGTTGCCGCTCACGAAATGGGTCACAACGTTGGCTCGCCCCACACACACAACTGCTATTGGAGTCCGCCGGTTGATACGTGTCAGCTTGCACCCCAGATCGACCAGACCGACGGCTGTTTTGCCGATCAATCGCTACGTCGCGTGATTCCTGGCACGATCATGAGTTACTGCCACCTTGTCAACGGTAACCGCACTCCTCTGACCTTTGGCCCTCGCGTTTCTGAACGCATGCGTGGGTGGATCAAAGCATCACCATGCGTGCCCCTTATCACACGTCCGCTGGTGCAACTCACCGAGCCACGTGGTACGGATTCGTATCAGCCAGATGAGAAAATGACCATTCGCTGGAAGTCGAATCGCATCGCCCAGGTTAATCTCCTGTGGGGTCCGGCCGTTAGCGGTCCTTGGACCAAGATCGCCGGTCCTCTCAACGCAGCCGATGAGCTTTTTACGTGGACTGTTCCATCGAACCTCAGTCCGGAGTTCTGGGTTCGCATCGAAGATGCATCAGACCCGAACGTGAACGACACATCTCTGGCAAAGTACCGTCTTTCCGTGCCCGTTGTGCTTACAGCACCGAAGGGTGGGGAGCGCCTTGGCTCGGGATCGACATACCAGATCCGCTGGACACGTGCCCAGGGCATCACCAACGTCAAGGTGGAGTTCGCATCGGACGGAACAACATTTGAGACGCTGGCTGCCTCGCTGAATGCCGCAACGTTCAATTGGACCGTTCCGGCAACGGCAACATCAAACGCTCGCATTCGTGTCACGGCCCTGAGTGCTCCTTCAACGCCATCGTCATCAGGTGAGTTCTCTATCGGAGCGCCTCGGTTTGTGCTGGACATTCCGGAAGAGAACGCCAAACTGTGCAAGAACCAGCCCAACCAGTACCGCTGGACGTCGGACTTTGTTGAGAGCGCTCGTATTCAGTACAGCACAGATAACGGCACGAATTGGAGAACAGCAACACAGCAGTCAACGATCGACCTTTCTGTGTGGCAGGTCTTCAGCACCAACATCAACATGAACAATGTACCTCCGGGAACAAAGGTCAAGCTACGCGTCATTGATGCTGCATCGGAGAGCAACGTTCTGGCCACACGCGACAATCTGGTGATCGACACCTGTGCAAAGCCGGTTTCTGTAGATGAAGAATCCGAAATGCGAGCCCCGTTCACAATCACATCCGTCCATCCAAATCCTGCGTCCACATCTGTGACGTGTGTGGTCGGTTCGGACAAGGACGTCGAGTCATCGTTTGTGCTGATCGCTACCGACGGCAGTGAGATCGTGCTGCGTTCTACAGAGCGTCTTGTGAGCGGCACGCAAACCATCACCCTTCCGCTGAGCAATGTTGCGGTCGGAGCCTATCGCCTAGCAATCCGTTCAGGTGCAATGCAGACGTCGACACCACTGATGATCGTTCGGTAAATCGAGGGCACGTTGTGAGTCTCTTCAATTCGCTGGTCGTAGCAACTCTGCCCATCATTCCAAAGCGCATCGTCAAAGCTGTGGCTCAACGGTACATTGCCGGCGACCGGCTCTCAGATGCCGTGCGTGTAACGCAGGATCTAATGCGGCAAGGGGCCTGCTCGACAATTGATGTGTTGGGCGAGTTTGTCTCTTCGCGTGAGCGCGCGACCTCCGAGACAGCCTCGCAGGCAAGGGTGATCGATGCGATCCGGGATAACGGACTCGACTCGTACCTCAGCGTCAAGCTGACGTCGCTGGGGCTCGACATCGATCGTGACTTTGCTTACGGAAATCTGCGGTCACTGGTCGAGAAGGCCAAGTCCTTGGGACTCTTTGTCCGAATGGACATGGAGAACACGCCGTACACGGACATCACCCTCGACTTCTACCGTCGTCTTCGTAATGACGGCTTTGACAATGTGGGTGTCGTGATTCAGGCATATCTGCACCGGTCCGAGGCAGATATTCGTTCGCTTCTCGACTACGCTCCATCGGTTCGTCTCTGCAAGGGCATCTACGTCGAAGATGCGTCTGTGGCTATCAAGGACCCTGACGGTATCCGTTCGAACTATCGCAAGCTCCTCACGATACTGCTGTCATCTCCGTCGCGCACGCACATCGCCACGCACGACGAACAGCTGATCGTTGATGCCGAACGGCAAGTCAAGCAGCTGCGACCAAATGGCGATAACGTTGAGTTCCAGATGCTGCTTGGTGTGCGCGAAGACCGCCGAGATACACTGATCAAAGGCGGACATCGCGTCCGGATCTACGTGCCATTTGGTGATGACTGGTATGGCTATTCTACCCGACGCTTGAAGGAGAACCCTCAAGTCGCCGGATACGTGGCCAAGGCTGTCCTGACAGGCAAGTGATGGGTCGCCTTCAGCACGCTGCGTGTGTTCTGCTGGCCCCCTTGGCGCTGGCCCTGACGGCCTGTCATTCCTCGCGCCTGGCCTACCCGGACCAAGTAACCGTGGGTACATTCAACATCGAGTGGCTTGGTGATGGTGTCGAGGACATGAAGTCCCGCACCGACGATGATTACCGTCGCATTGCAGATGTCATTGATCGCAGTCAAGCGGACGTGCTTGGCCTGCAGGAAATCGAAAACACCGCCGCACTCGAGCGTGTACTGCGCCACCTTCCTGAATTCACGGGCTTTATCGCCGATGCCGGGATCAAGCAGAACGTTGGCGTGATCTATCGCAAGGGGCTTTCCGTGCGCCAGGTTGGCGTGCTCACCGATCTGAATATGGGAGTCGATCGACTGCGTCCCGGCCTCATACTGTCGTGCCGTAAGGATGCATTCGATTGGATGATGATGGTTGTGCATCTCAAGAGCACATCCCGTGCTGACAGTACCGACGAACTTCGCGAAGAGTCACGCCGCATCCGTGGAAAGCAGTCCGCGCGGATTCGCTCGTGGGCAGACTCCGTTGTGCGCAGCGGCACCGAAACGGACGTGATGATCGTGGGCGACCTTAACGACTTTCCGGGTCGACGTGAGAATGCCACCCTTGGACCTCTCATCGCCAGTAAGGAGTTGACGTTTCTCACGGGCGCTCTTCGTTCCTGCAAGAACCCAAACTGGTACGTGATCGACCATGTGGTGGTCTCGCAATCAGCGCAGCAGCGATTCGTTGCCGGGAGCGAGGCCGTCATTGACATGCGGTCATTTCTCGATGCGCGTGAAGTCTCAGGCGTGAGTGATCACTGTCCCGTCACGGTCCGATTTTCAACGGCGGAAACCGACAACGACTAATGTGCTGCCCGTCAGGGCGTTAGGCAAAGACCGTCACCTTGTTACCAGTACGGAGGCTCACCTCGACGGCTGCCTGTGCATGAGCGATCAGATCGTCCCACGTATCCCGTGGCTCTGCCTGGGCGATTCCAATCGATGTGGTAAATGCCAGACGCTTGCCGGCGATCTCCACCGGCGTACTGGCCACTTCACGGCGCATCGTCTCGGTCCAGTTCTGTGCTTCCTGCAGCTTGTATCCGATCAGAGCCAGAGCGATCTGCTCTTCGTCCATACGTGCCACCACATCGTAGTCACGTAGTTGTTCCTTAACCAGCCGTAGAACATGCAACATCGCATGCATTCGCTGCTCGGGAGTTGCCCGTGATGGGTCGAGTTGCAACATGCAAACCGTAAGCGGAATGTTGTAGTCGATTGACCGGGCAAACTCCTCGCGGACGCGCATCTCGAAACCATTGGTGTTGAGCACACCCGTAGCGTGATCCAAAAGGGCCGCCCCCTTCAATGACTGGGTCTGATGCAGCTGTTCGAAGATCGTGGCTACGTGTTCGGCGAGAGCTTCGGCAAGGGCAATGTCCTGGGAGGAAAGCGTAGCCTCGAGGTTTTCGAGATACAGAGCCCCGAAGCACTCCTTCGAAGTACGCAGAGCAACCGCGACAAACTGTCCAAACTCGACAGGGGGCTCTCCATCAACGACGCGGAGTCCATCTAGGTCCTGCGACAAGATGACGGTTGATGCCGACGTGATGCAGGAACCGACCGCGCTCTGGTGAACATCAATCGGGCTGCCAACGAGTGAACGGTAATTGTCATCCATGGCCGAACGCGCATCGGTCATAGACCATCCACCCGAGCCGGCATCGTAACTAACAAGTCCGATACGGCTGACGTCCATGTTTTGGATGACGGTACCGAACAGGGCGCGCGTTACGCTCTGGATCGAGACCGATGTTTCTCCTATAGCACCGCGCAGCTGTTCGAGAGCCTCGAGCTTTGACGATGCCAGCATCAGGTCATACTTGGACGTGTACGACGAAACGAGTCCGGAAATGAGCTTTGTGAACTGCCCGAAGAAGCCTACCGTGATATCCGAATAGGCATCTTCTACCTGTGAGTCGGCGCAGAGAATACCCACTACATTGCCACCATAATACACAGGTACACCGATGAACGAGATCGTACCCGCTGGACGGTCGTAATACGGCAGCAACTCCATCTCGGCCGCGGCACTTATCTGCGTGATGATCTCGGGACGTCCCTCGCGGGCAATCTGGCTAAGTGCGTCCATCCCCATCGGCAGTTTACGTTGCTCAGTGAACTCGGCCTCCGCTTCGGTGATCTTGGCTTCGACCACAAGCTGTTGACGCTCCGAGTTGACCCACAGGAAGGCAGCCGTGCGGGCGTTGGTGGCCGAGCGGATCACCATCAGCACACGGTTCAGGAGATAATCAAACTCACGACGCGGCTCCTGTGAGGCCATGTCCTCATCGGCAGTGTCGTTGACAAAGGTCGAAAGCGAAACCGCCGGGGACCGCCGTGAGGTCTGCCCGACTGTAGCAGGCATCGCCACTGACTCCTGGACATCGACCGGCACCTCGAAAGCATCGCCAAGGTCCTCATCGGCATCGTCGGCAGTAGATGTATCAGTCCCCTGCACAACTTCCAAAGGTGATTCAGCGGCGGGTTCGTCCACCGTATCAGTCGGTGCATGCGACGTCTCTTTCGTCGGCACATCGTGACTTAACGGCGTATCGCTGGTCTCGGCTGACGTTACCACGGGCTCCTGCGGAGCAACGGTCGTCGTGCGTGCCGGCCGGATGATCACATCCTCCGACAGCTGGATCTCCTGCGTGACCTCACCCTCAAACACAGGCACAGACGGCGTTGAAGCCCCTGAACGTTTCTCGGTCATTTCCTGCAGCTGTGCTCTGCGCGCGGCCTGGCGGGTTTCACTGACGAGTGTCGGGACGGATGGACCCGTGCTCTTGCGCGTGCCGACAATACGTACGCTGGATTCACCTTCTGAGATCAGCTCAATGTTCTGGACCGGCGGTTCTATATTCACCTCACCAGCCGCACGCTGCGCGACCTCCTCGAACAGAGCAGTCTGGTTTTCGTCGAAGAACGGCTGTTCTTCGCCCTCCGTCTGCCCGAAGGATTCACGATACGCCTCTGGATCGAACGTCTGCGTGCGCTTCTTGGCGTCCTGCGTTGTTCGCGAGGTAATATCCGGCGTTGCGGATGGCCGCACCGGTGTGATTATCTGTAGATCGGTCAGCCGTGGCGAAACCATCATGAACAGAGCCACACCGCCGAGGATTGCAATACAGATGCCGATCAGACGCACGGCAAGATTATCTCCCGGAGCCACCACGGCGATCACCAGCCCCACGCCTATGGCGATGAATGCGATTGAATCGCTTGGCAGGAATACCTTTCGTAGCTCTACCTTCTTCTTGGCCATTGGAGATCAGGGAAGTAGTTCGACTTCGTAGCGCGAGGTCTGTGATTGGGTAACGGTTTGCTGTCCACCTTGCGGAAGGCCAACGCGCGCCGTCATGGACATTGTGATCTGATTCTTCTTCGACACTGTAAAACCACGATCGACATCCATCACTGCACTTGACGATCCGGTGATCTGCGATGTCTGCAGTGAAATTGAGAGGGGCGAGTTCTTTGGCAATGGTATCGCACGGACACTGCCAACGACATTGGCCGTAACCGCGCCGATGCGACGCCCCTTAAGATCATACACGCGGTCGATGGAATATGTCGCCCGCGTCAGGACCGTAAAGATCTCACTCAGGGGGCTCTGCTGTTCGTTCACCCAAGTCCCGGACGAGTCGATCGGTTGCTTCGGAAACGGCACAAACTCCTGGAGCGTAAAGGCTGCATAGATCCCGTTCTTGAGTTGCGCGGCCACCTGCTCGAGAGCGGCAGGGGGCATGGGCTGACTAGAAGCCAGGGCGATCTTCCGAACGATTGGCGAAACATCACCAACCTGCTGAACACGTCCGTCGGGTGAAATATAGACCAATACTTCCTCGCCGATCAGAGACGAGAACTGGGGGAACCGCTTGCGATTGACAGCCGTGGTATCTGATGATCGGTATGACTGCTCCATGAGCGTTGCACCGGTGCGCATATTGCGAATGGTCCCGGACACGGTGATGGAGTCGAATCTCAGCACCGTCTCGTACGAGCCGTCGGAACGCGTTGAGCGGACTATCCGGGTGTAGTAGTGTGTACTCTTCGACGTCGTACGGGCCGTATCGGGACCGCCCTCGGATTCCTGAATTGCTCGGTACCGGAACACTTCTCCATTGCGGTAGCGGACCTGGAGCATCTTGATGCCCGCCTTGGCCGGAGATTGACGCACGGCACGGGCCGTATCGGCAAGTGCCAGTTCTTTGTCCGAGGTAGAGAGATCTCCTTCGTCAGGAGAGCAGCCGACGAGTCCCGTCAGCATGATGCTGAGCAGGATGGCACGGGCCACATGGCGTCTTACCACTGATACTGCTTGATGAGCTTCCACGACTGTGTGGAGGTGACGCTTTGAGTGAATATTTCCTTGCCGACCTGTCCCCGGAAACGGGCTTTGATCTCGGCTTCGAGTCCGTTGAGGATCCCCGCCGTCGAAAGCAGAAGTGTACTATTGACCACTGCCTGCCCATCGAGACAGGTAACGAGATCGGGTATCTCGAGGACATGTACGGGCCAGCTTGTACGCACCGGCAGACTATCTTGCGTGGCGATCGAAAAGACGCCCCCTTCATAGGATTTGAATGTTGACCGCGCTTTGCCTTCATAGACGACGCCGTCAACGCGGTAGGCAAGCGGATGCTTCCACGACGAATCCATGATCTTCTTCGTCCCCGGCACGATACGCTTTTGGATGTCGCCAAGATGCGCCAGGTTTTCGTTTGAGAGCGACTGCAGCCATATGGTCGAGATGAGCGTGTCGAGGTCCGAGACATTCTGTTGGATGTAGTCCTTCCAGAAATCCACCTGCTCACCGGAGATCTTGGTGATCTCACCGTACGGTGAATACGTGATCTCGAACGAGCGGTTGAGCGTTCCGAGATAGTTATTCAGGTCCGGAAATGCCTTCGGTGCCAGATCCTTCTGCGAATCATAGGAAATGATGGACGGTCCGGCCGTAAACTTATAGATGATCGAATCTGCTGTGACCACCAAGCGGGAAACGTTGTCGACATTCTCGACGCATCGCACCGTCATATAGGTCAGCACGTCGCGCTGATAGTTCCGGCGCGAAGAATCGCTGTGAATGCGCTCGATCGACGTTTTCTCGCTGACTTCGTAACTCTGGGCCACACCGGCGCGGTACGCTGCCTGTAGCCGGTACTCCTTGAAGACAGGGGGCTGTGCCGACGTCTTCGTCTGTGCATGCGCCGCAGCCTGCAGGAAACCGAGCACAACGGCGGTAACCATGATGATGCGGAACGACGTACGTATTGTTGGCATGGCGTGAATCTACGGCAATTCGACAAAAACGGCGCGGGGGCGGATCTCTCCTCCCCCGGCCAGTGCTTCGGTCATGACGCGCCACAGCTGCGTGGCGTGTATAGGATTATCCGTTGTTGATCAGCTCGCTCTCAGCAAAGAAGAACGCAACCTCACGCAGTCCGTTCTCTACACTGTCCGATCCGTGAACGGCGTTCTCACCCTTGCTGGTGGCGTAGGCCTTGCGGATGGTGCCCTCAGCGGCTTCAGCTGGATCCGTTGCGCCGATGAGCGTACGCCAGTCAGCGATGGCGTTTTCCTTCTCCAGGGCGATCGGCACTATGGCACCGCTCGACATAAAGTTGACCAGCTCACCGTAAAACGGGCGCTCTTTGTGTACGGCGTAAAACTCACCGGCAACGTCGGCCGAGATGCGCGTGAGCTTCATGCCAAGCACGCGGAATCCCGCTGCTTGGATCATCGCTACGATGTTGCCAATGTTCTGGTTGCGGACAGCGTCCGGCTTAAGGATGCAAAGGGTACGTTCCATGTCAGGTGTCTGGTTGTAGGTTACAGGTTTTGGGTTTTGGGTTTTGGGTCGATGATAGCGCGTCTCTCGTCTCTCGTACCCCGGGCCAAGGCCCGGGGCTAATAAATCGATTAACTGTCACTCGTCACTCGTCTCTCGTCTCTTGTACCCCGGGCCAAGGCCCGGGGCTAATAAATCGATTAACTGTCTCTCGTCACTTCTTCTTCTTCGGCTTCTGTCCCTCCAGCACCTTCTTCATCGTGATGCCGATCGAGGCTGGGGATTCGACCACGTGGATACCGCAGTCGCGCATGGTGGCCATCTTATCGGCGGCTGTGCCCTTGCCCCCTGAGATGATGGCGCCGGCATGACCCATGCGGCGTCCTGGAGGGGCGGTCTGACCGGCGATGAAACCAACAACAGGCTTCTTGACGTGCTTCTTGATGTACTCGGCGGCTTCTTCCTCGGCGTTACCGCCGATCTCACCGATCATCACAATGGCTTTGGTCTCGGGATCCTCGTTGAAGAGCTTAATAGCATCGATAAACCGTGTGCCGATGATTGGGTCTCCGCCAATGCCGATGCAAGTCGTCTGTCCAAGACCCACATCCGAAAGCTGGCGCACAGCTTCATAGGTAAGTGTACCGGAGCGACTCACCAGGCCCACCGGTCCACCCGGTGTGAAGATGAAGCCCGGCATGATGCCGATCTTACACTCGCCCGGCGTGATGATGCCAGGACAGTTCGGTCCGATCAAGCGCGTTTGTGAACGCTGCAGTGCGGCCTGAACAGGGATCATGTCATTGACCGGGATCCCTTCGGTGATGCAGACGACCACGTCCATGCCGGCTGAGATCGACTCAAGAATCGCATCGGCCGCCATCGGAGCCGGAACGAAGATGATCGACACATCACAACCGGTTGCCGCGCGGGCTTCGGAAACGGTGTTGAACACGGGAACGGGATGCGTGAATGTATCATCACCCTTTCCGGTGTACATTGTACCGCCCTTGCCGGGCGTCACACCGCCGACGACGTTCGTGCCGTAGGCCAGCATCTGCGAGGTGTGGAATGTGCCCTCCCCGCCGGTGATGCCCTGGACGATGATCTTGGAATTTTTATTGACCAGTACGCTCATGCTTGCTTGTCCTGTGGTAAAGAGAGCGCGAATTTACGGAAGATGAACCACACCAAAGGCTGTAAACGATGGTTGAGATTTCCCTGACATACGACGGTGATCTTCGGACCCGCGCTACACATGGTCCTTCAGGAACGGGGCTAATCACGGATGCCCCCATCGACAACCATGGTAAAGGTGAGAGTTTTTCGCCCACTGACCTGCTAGCTACGGCGCTGGGATCCTGCATGCTCACCTATGTGGGCCTGACGGCGAATGCACGGGGCTGGGACGTGCGTGGGACCGAGGTAACGGTCAAAAAGGAGATGGTTGCTGACCCCATCCGACGCGTTGGGCGTCTGACAGTGCACATTCACATACCGTTGGAGCTGACCGATGCAGAGCTGGCCATCGTCGAACGGGCCGTTATCACCTGTCCGGTCAAGGAAAGCATCTCCGAACGAATTCAGGTGCCGGTGACGATCACCTGCATACCGACCATTACCCTGCCAGGCGCGCGGCAAGCTCCATAAGGCGCTCGTCACTGAACATCGGTCCCTGCAGTTGCATACCGATGGGAAGCCCCTTGCTATCGCTTCCGAACGGTAGGCTCAGGGCCGGGATGCCAGCGATATTGGCCGACACTGTGAAGTAATCACTCAGCCACATGCTGACCGGATCACTCTTCTCACCCAGTCGGAACGCCGTTGTTGGCGTTGTCGGCAGTGCAAAGGCATCGTACGTCTCAAACACACGGTCGTAGGCCTGGCGGACGAGCATGCGAGCCTGCTGAGCACGGGTATAATAGGCCTCACCATAGCCCTTTGATAGGGCGAATGTTCCGAGCATAATACGGCGCTGCACCTCTGGACCGAAGCCCTCGGAGCGACTCGCAGTGGTGATATCCCCGTCGTCAGCATCAGCGCGCAGACCGTAACGGACGCCGTCAAAGCGGGCAAGGTTACTTGATGCTTCCGCGGTGGCTAGAATGAAATAGGTCGGGATCCAGAGCTGTGAGTGCGGAAGTTCGACATCCTCTATGCTGGCTCCGGCGGCAACGAGGCGCTCACGGAACTCGCGATAGGCGGCAATGACCTCGTCGGCACAGCCGTCGAGCTGACTCAGCGGAAGGGCGGCGATGCGTGGTCGGTCCGAAAGAGCTGGCACGGTAGGAACCTCACGAGCAGAGGTCGAATCCATCGGGTCCGGACCAGAGATCACGCTAAAGACCTCCTGCATGTCCTCTACGGTCTGGGAAAAGATCCCGATCTGATCGAGCGAGGACGCAAAGGCCACGAGTCCGTGACGTGATACCCGCCCGTAGGTTGGTTTCAGTCCATAGACGCCACAGAATGCTGCTGGCTGCCGGATAGATCCGCCCGTATCCGAGCCCAATGCCACGTGGCACATGCCGGCTGCTACGGCAACGGCAGACCCGCCGGAGGAACCGCCCGGAACGCGCTCTTGATCAAAGGAGTTGCGCACCGGACCAAAGGCTGAGGTCTCATTCGACGAGCCCATGGCAAACTCGTCCATATTGGTCTTACCGATGATGACGGCACCGGCGTCCTTAAGGCGTTCTACGACGGTGGCGTTGTAGAGCGGACGGAATCCCGAAAGCATGCGTGAGGCGCAGGTAAGGGGCTGACCCGACACCGAGATATTGTCCTTGACAGCAACGATCAGTCCCTCAAGCGGACGTCCAAGGCCGGCAGCGAAACGCTCATCGCTCTCGGCAGCGGCTGCTTTGGCGCCTTCTTCATCGACGTGCAGAAATGCTCCGAGATCAGCACGGTGCTTGATGACCTCGAGGACTTCTGCGCAACGTTCGGCAGCGCCTGAGGTACCGCTAATGAATGCTGATCTGTCGCTGGAATACGTCATGCTGTCGGTGATGGTTCGGATTTGTCTGGTGAGGATGAGAGTGAAGCGTCGGGGCCGGCATCCGGTGCCGGACCCTCGGATGATTGATCAGAAGGAGCGTCCTGTTCGGCAGTGAGCGCCTCAGCGCCTCCACGTGAGACGGGTATGCCGCCGCTCGGCGGACGGATCACGCTGGTCGGGGTCATATCCAGCGCCTCGCGCACGGCCGCGTCAGCTGAGATGTCGCGGATCTGCTGGGTAAGGTCCTCCTGCGCCTTGCGGAACTGTCGCAGCCCCTTGCCCAGCTGCTGGGCAAACTGAGGCAGGCTCTTAGGTCCGAAAAGCAGAAGGACCGCCAGAACAATGACGATCAACTCGGCGCCACCAACGTCAAACATTGCGTCGTCGGTGCTTACTTCGTCTGATTGGGAGGTGTGGATTGATCGTCGGTCTCGCCCGAAGCGGCTTTCTTAAACTCCTTCATTCCGGAGCCCAGGCCACGCATCAGTTCGGGGATCTTGCGTCCGCCGAAGAGCAGAAGCAGGACGAGGACGATAATTGCGATCTCGAGTGGGCCTAATCTTCCCATCGGATTCTCCTGGAGAGATGATTCTTATGGTTCGTCAAGAGGACAAACTTACGCCACTTCGGCATTGCAGTGGCGCAGCAGACTACGGAAGACCGTCATGCCGTCGGCCGATCCGAGAAGGGGCTCACAGGCCCTCTCTGGGTGCGGCATCAGCCCCATCACATTTCGGGACGCATTCGTGATGCCCGCGATGTTAGAAAGGCTGCCGTTGGGGTTGGCCTCATCGGTAACCTGACCATCCGGTGTGACATAGCGGTAGAGGACCTGACCGGCATCCTCAAGCCCCCTGATCACCTCTTCGGATGCGGTGTAGCGTCCTTCCCCGTGGGCCACGGGAATACGTAGGATCTGACCGGAGTGGCAGGTGTTAGAGAACGGCGTGTCGAGATTCTCCACGCGCAAATGAACGTCCTTACAGACAAAGCTCAGGTTACGATTACGAATGAGAGCGCCGGGTAGAAGGCCTGATTCGCACAGGATCTGGAAACCGTTACAGATACCGAAGACCAGTCCGCCGGCATTGGCAAAGCGGACAACCTCGTTCATGATCGGTGAGAATCGCGCAATTGCGCCTGTTCGCAGGTAATCACCGTACGAGAACCCGCCCGGCAGGATCACCACATCCAGACCCGTTGGAAGCTCGGTGTCCTTGTGCCAGAGTGCATGGACCGTTGCCCCTACGAGGGACGCCCCATAGCGGGCATCAGCATCGCAGTTCGAGCCGGGGAAGGTTACAACACCGACCTTCATGCGGCCTCCGCTGCGGCAAGTTCAGTGAGGGTGAACTGATAGTCCTCCATCACCGGGTTCGTCAGCAGCTTGTCACAGGCCTGACGCACGCTGGCTGATGCTGACTCTTCATCAACGGCCGAAACGGAGAGCTCGATGTGCTTTCCGATGCGAACATTGCCCAGTGAGGGCATGTGCAGCGAGTGAAGGGCCTGCTCGACGGCCTTGCCCTGCACATCAAGAATGGCCTTACGGAGTGTAACGGTGATGTTTGCGGTGTAGGTCTTCATGGTTCGGATCAACTCGCAGTGAGATTACATGGTGAACGGATCGGGATCGCCCTCATCGATCGAATCGTCACGGTCGCTGCGGTCGCGAACAAAGACGAACGCGTGACGCAGCGCACCCCCGATGAGGTAGAGCATCATAAACGGAAACATCGCCGCGAGCTTGGTGACGATGCACAGAATAGTGCCGACGAAAAATACGGAAAACACGAGGGGCCGCTGGCGGAACGCCCGCATTGACGGCCGTGGAAGGTTGTCGTACTTGATGGTGCTGACCATGGCCAGCGCCGTGATCGCACTAACGGCAGCCAGTGCATGCGCATGCCATTGCTCAGGCACCTGCTGGTGCCAGATAGCAATGTAGGAAAGGATCGTAAAGGCTCCGGCCGGGATCGGCATGCCCCGGAAGTAGAGTTTGTCCTCCATGCTCGTCAATTGCACATTGAAGCGGGCCAAACGCAGCACACCGGCCAGCGCCGGCAGAGCGGCAATGACCATCGTCCACTGCGTGTGCTGCCATGACGTTGGATACGATACGTAGAGGAGGATGGATGGAGCAACACCAAAGGAGACCGCATCGCAGAGCGAATCGAGTTCGACACCGAACTCCGATGTGCTATTGGTCAGCCGGGCCACCAACCCGTCCAGCATGTCGAACACCCCAGCCGTGATGATCAGAGCAACAGCCTCGCCCACGCGCTGCTCGAACGCCGCAATAATGGCTGCAATACCGCAGAACAGGTTAGCCAGCGTGAACAGATTGGGAATGACCGAGCGGGTAACACGCATCATGAACCGCCGGAGGCGTCATCGAGGATGGCAAGGATGTGGCGCGCACTGACTACGCGGTCACCCGGACGGACCATGATCTGACTTCCGGCGGGGACGATGACGTCCATGCGCGAGCCAAACTTCATCATTCCAAAACGGTCTCCAACGCGCACCTCATCGGCTGGCTTCGTGTCATAGACGATGCGTCGCGCAAGAAATCCCGTGATCTGCTGGTAGGCAATGCGACCATGAGCGGTGCGCAGAACAAACACAGAACGCTCGTTTTCGGAGCTCGATTTCGGATTGAAGGCCATCAGATACTTACCCGGGATGTACTCAACCGATTCGACCACACCAGAGGCCGGGTAGCGGTTAACATGCAGGTTCACCGGCGAAAGAAAGATGCTGATCTGCACAGCCGGGCCGCCCAGCAGAGGGTCGTGATCATGCGGAATGACGTTCACGACTTGTCCATCGGATGGCGCCATCACCAGTCGGGGGTCCGCTTCGGCCTGCTTGAGCAAGGGGCGTTCAGCATCCCGGAAGAACCACATTGTGAACACGCCGAGAACCGTGCCGAGAAGGCCCGCAAGAACGCTCAGGATACCGTCGAAAAAGCCAAAAGACAGGGCCAGCAGCACTAGGCTCAGACCGAGCATCGGAAAGGCGTTGTCGTAGCCGTAAGGTGTTAAGATTCTGAACATTTCTGCGTTGTCTGGTCCTCTGGAGGTTCGTAGATTCGCCCGTCAAAACTAGCACTTTCGAGCCTCTCGGCGCGATCTTCTTTCGGAATCCACCATGAAGTTTACCGTAGCGCTGACGGACCTGCAAAAGGCCCTTCAGAAGGTCCTCCCTGCCATCCCCGTCAAGAGCACCATGCCTGTCCTGGAGCATCTGCTGGCCGAGCTCAGCGGAAGCGAGCTCACGTTCACGGCCACCGATCAGGAGATCTCAATCTCCCTGACAACGGTCGTTGTGGGCGAACGCGACGGTGCTCTCCTGATCCCGGCACGGCAATTCAATGACCTTGTCAAGGAGCTTGGTTCTTCAGGTTCTGTGGAGGTCACAGCCAATGAACGGAATCAATTGGTATCGCTTCGCACGCCTACAGGCTCGTACGAAATGAAGGCACTTGATGCCGATGAGTTTCCAAGCATTCCGCCATTTCCAGAGGCCCAGCAGGCAACACTGCGCAAGGAAGACGTCATGCGCATGGCCAACAAGACGGTGTTTGCCGTTTCGACTGAAGAATATCGGCCAAGCATGACCGGTGTGTTCTTCCAGTTTCGGTCTGACAGCGTCACGGCGGTTGCCACGGACGGATTCCGCCTGTCGCGGGTGATCGTCGGTGCCGGTGATGAGACCTTTCCGGACGGACTCGAGGCCATCGTCCCGTCACGCTCTGTGGAGCTTCTGCGACGCATTGAAAGCGACGTCACGATGGAGATATCGCGCACGCACGCCCGCTTCTCAATCGGTTCGATGACAATTACCACACGTATCATCGACGAGAAGTACCCACCGTATCAGAACGTGATCCCAGCCGACAACGACAAAACGCTCATCGTTCACCAACGCGAAGTTCTGAGCGCCATCAAGCGCGTCTCGCTCTTTGCTAACACGAATACCAAGCACGTCCGTTTCCGCATTGAACCATCGTCAATGTCCGTGCATTCGGAAGATGAGGACTCCGGCAGCAAGGGCACGGAGAATATCCCATGCGAGTTCTCGGCAAGTGACTATGAAGTTGGTTTCAACTATCGATATCTCGAAGAAGCAATCAAGAACATCACAACGGATGATGACCCGGACCTCAACGTCAAGATGACGTTCTCTTCGCCGGTACGTGCCGTGCTGATCACCCCTGCGGCCGGAGATGATTCGCTCCTCATGCTCGTCATGCCCGTGAAGATCTGACGGACATTGATGTGGTCATCCGCAGCATTCATCTGCACAACATTCGAAATCATGAGCAGTCGGAACTGTCCTTCGTGCCGGGAGTGAACATCCTGACCGGAGGTAACGGCTCCGGAAAGACATCAATCCTGGAAGCCCTGAGTCTGTGTGCCATCGCCCGGAGCTTTGTTCCCGTGCCCGACCCGGCACTGATCGCTCATGGACAGGACAGCTGCTCGGCCAATGTTACCGCCGAACGTGACCTGGGCGTCCCCTACACGGTGGGCGTAACATTGCGCCACGGCGTGCGCAAGCGCATCACAACCTCCACCCAGACGTCGTGCTCGCCCCGTGACATCATCGGGGAAATGCCGGTCGTGGTGTTGAGTCCGGACCACAAGGGTATCACCTTTGGAGCGCCGTCCGAGCGACGCTCGTTCGTTGATGCCGTCATGGCCCAATCAAGCCGACGCGTCACGGAGCTTCTCTTCGAACACCGTCGCCTGTTCAAGCACCGTAATGCCGTCCTTACAGCCCTGGCCGAAGGCCGTGCCTCGCGGCAGGACCTGGATGTCTGGACCGAGCAGTTTATCGTGGTCGGTGCGGAGCTGGTCGAACGTCGAGCCCGCTTTCTTGCTGACCTAACGGATCGCGTGCGCGCGGCCTACGCGGCGGTGACAGGGGGCTTGGAGGAGATCGATGTGATCTACCGTCCTGATGTACAGGACCATTTACCAGAGACCAATCTTCTTTCGGCCGCCGATGTGGCCGAGGCCTATCGTTCTATCGCTCGCTCCCTGCACGCCCGCGAGATCGGGCGCCAGTCGTCGCTCTTCGGACCTCAAAAAGATGATGTCGCGCTGTTCATCAACGGCGGACTTGTTCGCGAGACGGCTTCGCAGGGTCAGCACAAATCCCTGCTTGTTGCACTGAAGATCGCTGAATCAGAGATCCTTCACGAGGTCAGCAACGAGCGTCCGGTTGTCCTGCTGGATGACGTGTTCAGCGAACTTGATGCTGACCGGTGCCGACGTGTGCTGGACCACGTAGTGGGTCTGAACATGCAGTGCTTCGTCACGACAACCGACGGCTCCCAGGTGCGAGGCGTGCTCGACTCGGTAGAGCGGCAGCTCGGGCGGTCCGTCAGCACGCAGATGTCCACGATCGCCTCCGGACGGGTCATGTCCTCTGAGCGCTCCGAAGCGAGGGAGGCCGCATGATCCAACTGTCTGACCTGCTCAAGTCTTTCATCACATCGCGGCATCTCGAAGGCGAGCTCGACCGCTCACGTCTTCCCGGGTATTGGGAGGAAGTGGTCGGCAAAGGACTTGCCGCACGCACCCAGATCCGATCATTCGACAACGGCGTGCTGCGAGTGCACGTGCCTGAGGCCTCGTGGCGTCACGAACTGTCTCTGCGCCGCGATGAACTGCGCCGTTCCATCAACCACCGTGCGGGTAAAGAACTCGTCCGCGAGATCATCATCCGCTGAATACATCGAAACCTAGGAGAACTCCATGTCAGACGCCAATCAACAACCCCTTCAACCCGGATACACCGAGGATAGCATCAAGGTCCTCGAAGGCCTTGAGGCCGTCCGCAAACGTCCGGCCATGTACATCGGTGATGTCGGTGAGCGCGGTCTTCATCACCTCATCCAGGAAGTGGTCGACAACTCGATCGATGAAGCCCTGGCCGGGTACTGCAAGAACATCTTGATCACGCTCAATGCCGACGGGTCCTGCTCGGTTGCCGACGATGGCCGGGGTATTCCGGTTGGACCGCACCCGGTGAAGAAGATCTCAACGCTCGAAGTGGTTATGTGTACCCTTCACGCCGGTGGCAAGTTCGACAAGAACACCTACAAAGTGTCAGGGGGCTTGCACGGTGTGGGCGTCAGTTGTGTGAATGCCCTCTCGACCAAGATGCTTGTCACCGTAGAACGTGAGGGCAAGAAGTATGAACAGACCTACAGCATCGGCGTTCCGCAGGGTCCAGTCGAAGAGGTTGGCACGTCCAATCGCACGGGTACAACGGTCCGCTTCTATCCCGATGACACCATCTTTCGCACAGTGGAGTTCCGCTACGAAAAGGTATCGGAGCGGCTGCGCGAGTTGGCATTTCTGAATCCGGATGTGACGATCACGCTTGAGGACGAGCGCGATGGCAAGAAGGATGTCTTTGCCTATCGGGGTGGTCTGGTGGACTTCGTGCGCCACCTGGATACCAATGCCACGGCCATCACAAAGCCGATCCTGATGAGCGGTGTGGTAGCGAACGAGTCCGGCGTCGAGACAGTCGTGGACGTTTGCTTTGAATACAACTCCGGCTACAGCGAGAACCTGCTATCCTACGTCAACAACATCAACACTGTTGAAGGCGGCACCCACGTATCGGGCTTCCGCAGCGCTCTGACGCGCACGCTGAATGCGTATGCGGCGGCAAACAACATGACGAAGAAGGACATCAACCTAACAGGGGAGGACTTCCGTGAGGGCCTCACAGCCGTCGTCTCCGTCAAGGTTGCCGAGCCCCAGTTCGAGGGTCAGACAAAGACCAAGCTTGGTAACGGTGAGACCGAGGGAATTGTGCGCTCGATCATCAACGAAGAACTCTCCAAGTACCTCGATGCCACGCCGAGCGCCGCCAAGCACATTATTGAAAAGGCTACGCAGGCCGCCGAGGCTCGGGCTGCTGCCCGCAAGGCCAAGGACCTAATCCGACGCAAGGGTGCTCTCGAGAGCGGCTCGCTTCCAGGCAAACTGGCCGACTGTTCGCTTCGTACACCAGAGGATACCGAGATCTTCCTCGTCGAGGGTGACTCAGCAGGTGGCTCGGCAAAGCAAGGCCGCGACCGTCGATTCCAGGCCATCTTGCCCCTAAAGGGCAAGATCCTCAACGTCCACAAGGCACGTCTTACCAAGGTGCTGGAGAACGAAGAAGTTCGGACGATCTTCACCGCTATTGGGGCCGGCTTCGGCGACGACTTTGATGTAGCCAAGGCCCGTTACGGCAAGATCATTCTCATGGCCGATGCCGATGTTGACGGGTCGCACATCCGCACTCTGCTTCTGACCTTGTTCTGGAAGCACATGCCGGATCTGATCAACGACGGACGTCTGTACATCGCTCAGCCCCCTCTCTACAAGCTCAAGAAGGGCAAGACCGAGGTGTATGCCTACAACGATGCCGAGCGCGATGAGGCCATTTCCCGAATCCGCAAGGAAAAGGCTGAACGTAAGGCCGCCAAGAGCGCCGAAGCCGGACTCCCCGAGGAGACTGCTGCGGAGGCCCCCATTGAGGAAGGGGCCACAGCCGACGGTATTGTGATCAGTCGCTTCAAGGGGCTTGGGGAGATGAACCCGGAACAACTCTGGGCCACCACCATGAACCCCGAAACGCGCACTCTGCTGCGTGTGAGCATCGAGAATGCTGCCGAGGCGATGCATGTCTTCGAAACTCTTATGGGCGAGGCCGTCGAACCGCGACGCGAGTTCATTGAGCGCAATGCCCAGTACGTGAAGAACCTCGACATCTGACGCTAAAAAGAAGACCCCGCATGTCTGCACTCATGCGGGGTCGGGAACAGTGACTACATGACGTATGTCGCTGATACGGGCGATAATCCATAACAACCGCTCCAAGTTCCCGGAAAATGAAAAAGCCGTCCCTGCGGGACGGCTTTTTTTACGGAAAATATCGCCGGAAGGTTCTTAGTACCGGTAGTACTCAGGCTTGTACGGTCCTTTGACTTCCACGCCAATGTACTTGGCCTGCTTTTCATTGAGGACTTCAAGCTGGACGTTGATCTTCTTCAGGTGCAAGCGCGCCACCTTCTCGTCGAGCTTCTTCGGTAGGACCGATACTTTGTTCTCGTAGTTCTTCGAGTTCTTCCAGAGCTCAAGCTGGGCAAGAGTCTGGTTGGTGAACGAGTTCGACATCACGAACGATGGGTGACCCATGGCACAACCGAGGTTTACCAAGCGACCTTCGGCCAGAACAATGATCTGGCGCTTACCGATCGTGTAGAGATCAACCTGGGGCTTAATCTCGACCTTGCTCTTGCCGTGGTTCTTATTCAGCCAAGCCATGTCGATCTCATTGTCGAAGTGACCGATGTTACAGACAATGGCCTTGTCCTTCATGGCCTTGAAGTGCTTATCGGTGATGATGTCGCAGTTGCCAGTTGCCGTAACGACGATGTCCGCTTCTTTGACAGCATCGATCATACGCTTGACCTCGAAGCCGTCCATAGCTGCCTGCAGGGCGCAGATCGGATCGATCTCCGTGACGATGACGCGCACGCCAGCCCCCTGAAGGGAAGCTGCTGAGCCCTTGCCAACGTCTCCGTAGCCGGCAACAACAGCAACCTTACCGGCAAGCATGATGTCGGTGGCGCGGCGAATGGCATCGACCAGCGACTCCTTACATCCGTACTTGTTGTCGAACTTACTCTTGGTAACTGAGTCATTGACGTTGATGGCCGGAAGCGGCAGCGTGCCGTTCTTCATGCGCTCATACAGTCGAAGAACGCCCGTTGTGGTCTCTTCGGAGATACCGCGAATCTCACCAACGAGTTCAGGGTACTTGTCCAGAACCATGTTCGTCAGGTCACCGCCATCATCGAGGATCATGTTGAGGGGCTTGCGGTCTTTACCGAAGAACAGCGTCTGCTCGATGCACCAATCGAATTCTTCTTCATTCATACCCTTCCAAGCGAAGACCTGTACGCCGGCCTTCGCGATAGCTGCGGCAGCGTGATCCTGCGTTGAGAAGATATTGCAGCTTGACCACGTGACTTCAGCGCCGAGGTCGATGAGGGTCTCGATCAGAACGGCCGTCTGAATGGTCATGTGAAGACAACCGGCGATACGGGCCCCCTTCAGGGGCTTCTTGCCCTTGAACTCTTCACGCAGGGCCATCAGGCCCGGCATCTCGGCTTCGGCCAGCAGGATCTCCTTGCGCCCCCACTCGGCCAATGCCATGTCGGCAACGGCATAGGAAAGGGGCTTATGAGCGATGCTACCCTTAGCCACACGGGCCGGGGCCTTCATCAAGCGATCGAGAGGTCCAGCCGTCTTCTTTGCCGTACCGTTCTTATGCACGCCATTGGTGGCCACGCCATTCGTGGCGGACTTTGGCAGTGTCTTTTTGGTGGTTGTAGTTGCCATTGTTGTGGTGAGGTGTATGGATGTCTGTGTGAAAAAACCGTCCGGCCGAACAGCCTTACGCGAAGGCCTCAGTAAACGCCGAAACAAGGTCCAGATGTTCCCACGGGAACTCATGACGGCCAAAATGTCCGTAGGCAGCTGATGCCCGGTAGATCGGCCGACGCAGATTTAGGCGAGTGATAATGCCGGCTGGCGTCAAGTCAATATTCTCAACGATAAACTTTTCTAGCTGGCGCGGATCAATCTGCGAAGTGCCGTGAAGGTCTGCGTTGATCGAAACCGGCTGGGCCACGCCAATAGCGTACGCAAGCTGGATCGTACACTCGCGGGCAATCCCGGCAGCTACGATGTTCTTGGCCAGGTGACGCGCTGCATAGGCTGCAGAGCGGTCCACCTTCGTCGGATCCTTGCCCGAGAAAGCACCACCGCCGTGAGGAGCCTTGCCACCATAGGTGTCAACGATGATCTTGCGTCCGGTAAGCCCCGTATCACCGTGAGGTCCGCCGATCTCAAACTTCCCGGTAGGATTAACGTGGAACTTCGTCTCAGAGGTAATCAGATGCTCGGGAACCACGGCTCTGACGACATTTTCGACAACGTCGTCATGAATGCGACTCTGTGCATTGGCCATTGGGTCATGTTGCGTGGAGACCACGATCGTATCGACGGCAACGACCTCGCCGTTGTCGCCATAGACCACCGAGACTTGGGCCTTGGCATCCGGACGCAGGTAGGGCATCAGGTGCGGGGTGTTCTTGCGGATATCGGCAAGACGCTTGACGAGCTGGTGCGAGTAGTGGATCGCCGCCGGCATGAGCTCAGCTGTTTCCGTGCAGGCATATCCGAACATCATTCCCTGGTCACCAGCTCCGCCCGTGTCGACGCCCTGGGCAATATCGGGTGACTGGCGGTTGATCACGTTAATGACCGAACACGAGTCAGCTTCAAAGCGGTATTCGCCGCGGTCATATCCGATCTCGCGGATCACCCCGCGCACAAGCTCCGGAAGGTCGATGTAGTGCGTCGTTGTGATCTCGCCACCAACGACGATCATACCCGTCGTGGCAAAGCACTCACAGGCAACGCGACCAGTCGGATCGTTGGCCAGCACTTCATCGAGCACGGCATCGGACACCTGATCACAGACCTTGTCGGGATGTCCTTCGGAAACAGATTCTGAGGTAAAGATGTACTTCATCGGTCGCAGCGGTTGTGGTGTAGAATGGTCAAAAGGAAAAGAGTTTACTGGGACAGTCGTACAATGCTTCCGTCACCTATGTTGATCGAGGAGAAACGTCCTGTTACTTCGGCATTCTCACCGATGATCGATTGGTCCAGAGAAATGTCGGCTACCGACGCATTGTCGCTGATGATACTGTCGCGGATGATGCTGTTACGCACCACACAGCCCTTTGAGATCGATGCATACGGCCCGATGACGGAATGCTCAACGATCGCCGACGGGTCAACGTGTACTGGAGGGATCAGCACGCACCCCACGGGTGCCGACGGAATCTCATTACGCTGCGTCAGCAGAAAACGGTTGGTCTGCAACAGTGTTTCGGGCTTGCCGCAGTCGTACCATCCATCAACGGGAAAGGTGGTAAACTTTTCACCGGCATCGACCATGATCTGCAATGCATCTGTCAGCTGGTACTCGTCCTTGGTTCGGATATTCTCAGCGATCAGCCGTTCAAGGGCGAGCCGCAGACGTGAAGGATGGTGGATGTAATACAACCCCACAATGGCCATCGTCGAAACAATCGTCTCGGGTTTCTCGACGAGACGTGTGACAAAGCCCCCTTCCTCGATCACCACGCCGAAGCGGCGCGGATCATCGACGTGCTTGACGCCGAGAGAGGAGAACTGACGTGTGGCCAGTACCGAAAGGTCAACGTCAAACACCGTATCACCGAGAATGATCAACACCGGCTCTTCACCCAGTGATTCACGGGCGGTCCAGATCGCGTGACCAAGACCAAGCATCTCGTCCTGCTGAACAAACCTCACATCGAGCGAGTATGTCGAACGGACATAATCTTCGACCAGATCACCCTTATAACCCGTGATGATCGTGGCCTCGGTGATACCCTGCTCAACGAGTGAGTCGAGAATGTGACCTAGGATCGGTTTGCCGGCTACGTTCACAAGCACTTTGGGAAGTGAATGCGTAAACGGGCGTAGGCGCGTACCGATGCCGGCTACCGGAATGATGGCATGCATTGCGGCAAAGATACGGGCATTCGCGGTTCGTAAAGGGGCTAGTTGAGCCGTACGATCTGACCGGCCCGCAGCAGAGAGCCGTTGCGCAACGACGGGTTCTTGCGGCGAATCTCGGCCACGGTCAGACTGAACTTGTCGGCAATACCCGCCAGCGTATCACCCTTGCGTACACGGTAGGACTTGGGACGCTTGGCTGACGCCGTAGCAGGTTCCTGCACTGGCGTGCGACGACGGGGTGCTTCGACAAGAAGTATCGTACCGGGCTTTACCCGGGCCGTGCGCTTGATGTGATTGAGTTCAGCAAGCCGGACAACGGTCATCTGGTAGCGAGAGGCGATGTTCTTGAGGTTCTCACCGCGCTTAACCGTATGACGTTGCGTACGCACTCGAGGCAGCTGCTCAACCGCCGAAGCAGGTTCTTCGACGGGGCGTTTCTTTTGGACACCCGATGGGGTACCGACCACCAAGGTGTCGCCAACGCGCAGTGCATCCCGATCGTACGGAATGTTATTCCAGTTTCGGAGATCGGCGATCCGGACGTTGAATTTGCTGGAGATGGCCGAAAGGTTATCGCCCCGCTCAACCACATAAACGGCTGCTACGCCCTCGCGCATGCCGCGTGATCGGTTATCGGAGGTCGCCGGTGCGTTTGCCGATGGCGGAGCAGAGCCCACAGATGTGTCGCCCCCTGACTTCGACTCTGCTGAAGCCGCGGTGCGAGCCAGATCCGACGATACGGCGGCACTGACGCTGCGCACTGGCACGCGCAGAACGGCGCCTGCCTTGAGTCGCGTACGATACCCGGTGATGCCATTGATCTCCGAGAGTTCAACGAGCGAAACGCCGTAGGCGGCACTGATGCTGGCTAGGGTCTCACCGCGAGTAACGGTATGCTTGAGATACACCTGCTTTTCGTCATCACCAAGCGCAGCATAGCGGCGCAAGAAGTCTTCACCCATCCCTGGATAAAGCTTCAACTTGTACTGCCCCTGTGGAGGCGTACAGCCACGCACCAGCTCTGTATTCAACGCCCGAATAGAGTCAACCGACAGCGATGCACACTTGGCGAGAGCCGCTAGACTGACGGGTTCGTTGATGGTGACCGTTTCGTAATCATACGGAGCATGAAACTTCAATGAATCATCCGGGAACCCGTATTTATCGCGGTTCATGGTGATCAGCGTGGTAGCGATGTAGAGTGGCACATACTCGCGTGTTTCCTTTGGAAGAAACTCGCGGATCTGCCAGAAGTTTGGTTTCTCTAGTCCAGACTTGCGAATAGCACGGCGCACTCCGCCTGCACCGCAGTTGTATGCGGCAAGAGCTAGGTGCCAGTCACCAAGGTCATTGTAGAGATCCTTCAGAAATCGCATCGATGCCCGCGTGGCCTTCTCGGGATCGCGCCGCTCATCCATCCAGTAGTTGACGTTGAGGTCATACTCCTCGCCCGTAGCCCGCATGAACTGCCACATCCCAACGGCCTTGGCACGGGAGACGGCCTCTGGGTTCAGGGCGGACTCCATCATAGCCAGGTGAACGATCTCCTCGGGCATCTGCTCTTCCTTGGCGATACGCTTCAGCGTTGGGAACCAGCGTCCAGTGCGCTCGATCCAGGTCTTCATAAACCGACGTCCACGACCCTCGGCCATAAACGAGAGCTGGGGCTGAACGTATTCGTTGAAGGTCAGCGGGATAGTCGTTTGCGGTAGATCGATCAGCCCCGTGATCGCGGCCGGTGTTACCGTCTCAACGGATGTCTGGCGGGAATCGGCCTCTTCGAACAGACGGTCGCGGAGAATGAAGATCGACGTGTTCGGATTAAGATTGTCGATACTCTTGACGTACGTCTCATAGTCCTCGATCACAGCCTGCACGAGGTCCGTGAAGTCAGCATTGGACTCGATCTCTGGATACGTAGCGAGGTCGTTAAGCAGCGCGATGGCTGATTCGAACTCCTCAGCAGCCTTCGATGTATCGGCCCTTTCGATCAGCGTCAGTGCGCCGAGATACCGCTGCCGGGCACGCTCCATTTGCGTCGTGACCACCGGATCCATGCGCACCTTGGACGTGTCGTCTTCATCGAGCTCACTGAACTCATCTGGAAAGACTGGCCTGTTGCGGGCGGAATCAGGGATCGATGCCGAGGGAGCCAGTGCGCCGTCTGAGCGAACGTCTCGAAGAACATCCAAACCACCCGCTCGAGCTATCCCGGCGACGAGAATGGCCGCGGTGCATAGGACTACGAAATGGCGGTATGGCGGACAAGGCATGCGTGCTCGAAGGGGTCAGGCGTTTTCGAATAGAAGCGCGGTAAATATACCACCGCCCGGCAGAGGACGCCAAACCAAACGTTTCATTGCTGAATGAACGGAAGTTCATACAGCGTATGACGTTACGAAGGATTTTACACGCGTTGTCGGACGTTACATTCCGGCAAACCTGCCGGCCAGGAAGGACCGGTGGAGATCATCCAGCGAGGTTCGCACGAAATGCTCCTGCTCGATGCGCATCTCCCGCAGTTGCTGGCGAAGAAAGTTCACGCCGTCGCTGTCTCCGCGCTCCTGACATGCCGAGAGGAGCACTTCGATGCGATACTGCTCCTCGGCGAGCATTTCCTCGAACTCCCAGACGGCATAGAGTTGTTCAATGTACGTTTCGTGCCGGTGTGCGTCGCGCTGGTCCATGGGACGTTTCCTTCGATGGTGGTCATACACATGTGTGTTTCACCGCTATGTGCATCCAAGGAGGAGAAACGTGACGCGTCAGCGCGTGGTCACCACATACGTGCCTGCTGGAACCGAGCGCACGTGCGTGCCGGCAGGAAGTTCCTCGTCGGCCACCCGTCCGAGCAGACGTCCCTGTAGATCGTACGCGTCGATGGTGACGTGCCGGTCGACGTCCACCTGTAACACAAGGCGCGACTGGAGGATGTCGAGCTGGCAGGAAAGCCCCTTGCCATCATAGGATGAGGACACCGACAGGGGGCCATCCTCGAGACGGCCTCTCGGCGTGAGGGTCTTCCCAGCAAATGCCGGATAGTCCGGGCCATAGCGGTAGATCTTGAAGACCATGTTGTTACGGGGCGTCTGTCCCTGTGGTGTGATGCCAGTGTTCGTCACGGGGCTAACGTAACGCCAGACCTCTTGAAAATCGGGCGTGGACTCGACAAACGTGCCCGAGGGACCAAGGCAGGAAAGCGTGTTACCATTGGGTAGCCTGGTCGCACCGCTGATATTCGCTGCATAGAACTGGAGGGAGAGGGTCTTGGGGTAGACTACCGCAGGCTTGGAAGGGGCAAAGGCCTTCTTGGCCTCACGCAGGTATGTTCCATCAGGCCCGATGGGTAACTCGATTTCATCGACCGACGATCCCGGGGTGTCTTTTCTACCGGTACCGTTATTAAAGATCATCACTCTTCGGTTGTCAGGGGCAAGCCAGCGCGCATCATGCTGACCAAAACACACCTGATCCTGCTGCGTGCCGGACTTGTAGTTCAGAGGGTTTCCGTACCGATACACAATGTCTCCGGTCTTTCGAGAGATGATCCAGATCTCGTGCAGATTATGGATACTGATCATCACCTCGTCTCGCATCGCGTTGTATCGAACGGAGTTCGCATGAAGCCAATCCGAGCGGGTACCACCGGCATTGATATCGATACGGTTGGGGTTGTCAGCCACCACGGCATAGTTGGGCTTGGCTGGATCGACATCCTGGATCATGTGATCCCATGATGACCAGGACCAGACAACTTCACCGGAATTCGGACCTGTACGGCGCACTTCGATGACTCGTTCCGACCAAAGGGCATTCTCCGTCAAACGAGAGGTCAGACGTCCGGCGGCGAAGGCTTCGTCACGCGTATGACTCTCCCACACGAGTAGCAGGATGTTACCGTTGGGTAAGATCTCCACATCATGATGCTGTCGCGCTGTTGGAGTAAGGTGCGTATACGACCAGACCTTTGTTCCTGACCAGTCATAGAGCTCGACCATTCCGCCAGCACCGCCCCCTTGCATTGACTGTGAGGGAGGATTTGCAGTACGCAGCAATGAGCCGTCTTCAAGCAACATGACGGCCTGACCAGGGCCGTACCCGCTTTGCCAGGACTTAACAACCTGACCGTCGTTATCGATCAGATAGGTGGTAGTGGACGTGATGGGAGCAAACAATGTGTAGCCCCGATACGACTTTGATGCGTCGTAGCTGATCAAGCCGACAGTCCGTTGTGCAAACCCCACAACGGTGCTCCCGATGACGAGGAGTGCGAAGAGGTGGATTTTCATGCGGGGAATCTACGGGAAATTCTCCGCACGAATTCCTCGTTCAATAGCGCAAGATGGCCGCCGCGCCGCTGCTGGTAGGCATTACTTCAGAAGGAAGAACAATCACCGTTCCGCCGTGACGGAGCACGATACGAGCGATATCGTCGAGCAGGTCGTTGACATCGGGAACGAGCAGGTCATCGAAGACCACGGTACCAGAAAGTTCGTCGATCTTCCCGGGCAGTTCTCGAGAGTCCTCAACGAACAGTGTATCGATGCGACCTTCAGCAGCTGCATGAGCGATAGCGAAGATCCCATCGATTCCCTCGGCATGACCTGCCGCCTCTTCGTAGGCCTCGATCAGTGTCCTACTCTCAGCGATGCTGTGAGGCTTCATCGCCTGCCATGCCCGATCAACAAGTTCACGAAGCTCGACACCGAATGGATTGACGATGATACTCTCCTGAACGAGTCGAGGATTGTGGCTGATCCGATGAAACAGCGCAGCCTGTTCGGTAAGACTTGCCACGATAAGGGGTAAGCCCGTTGGACGCGATGCGATCTCCATGACGATGCGATCAACCTGTCGGAAGAAGCGCTCCGTGTCCTTGTCGACCTCGTCCTCGATGGTTGTATGAGGAACGATACGCGGTGTCCCGCCGGAATTGGAATTACTAAAGCCGGGGTCGCTCAACTCATCGCCAAGGATCTCATTGATCAGCAGCAGAGGTCCGGTGGGAAACAGCACCTCTTCCAACCCGTCACGATTACCCACGAACAACTGCGCCGATTCCCTCGTCAAGCACAGCACATGATAGTCCTCAAGCGTCTGCAAGAGTCGAAACAGCGGCTTGACATGGAAATTCTCGGCCACAACGGCGAGTTCCGGCACGGAGCGGTCGAGATGCTGCGTGATGAAGACACCCGGTGCCCGAAAGATCGCAACGCCCTGCCGCCTGGTTTTCCAAAAGGTGTCGTCACGCTCTAGCTGACGAAATGGCATCAGGAGTGTATCGGCCTCATCGGCCGTGTAAGCCATCTTGAGCGAATCGTTAAGATGCCGAACAAGCTGACGGTAGCGCGTCTGATCGTCGCGACGTTCTGGCTGCGTGCGATGCGTGGGAAGGTACAGGCTGAGACACGGCTTGGAAGTGATCGAAAAAAGATCTTCGATCAGGGGGCTTTGTGCGACGTTAAACATCATGAACTCCGGTAGTGTTATTCTACATCGAAGCTATCCGATGGAGCACCACACTGTCCATGACGAATGTCAGTTACTTCGCTACGGCAACTCTTCCGCCACTGAGAAGGAACATCCGATGTGTATCTCCCTGACGTGCACCATACACTCCATCGGGCAGAGACTGGATGTGCGCATAGTCTACGTCTTGGGTGACAACACGTCCTTCGAGCGTGTACAATGTCCACGCACCACTGATGTCATTGGCGTTGGGTTCGTCGTTATCGACTCCCGTTGTTGCTGAGACCCTATCGGCTACATAAAGTGCCGCTGCCCGGTCAACGCCCGTCGGATCATGGACATCGTGGGCAGCCCCTTGATATAGGATGGCGGAATGATCCGCGTCGGGCACACCCATCTTCTTTAGCTCCTGTTCGATGGCACAGGTTCCGTGCACGTAGGGATAGTTTGACGATACGACGCCGAGTCCGTGATAGGCCCTATTCACACCACAAGGGACAACAGGATCCTCCAACTGGTGATAACTAAACACCGGTACAATAGGTGCGCCGCCGAGGTACTTCAGATCGAACAACGCCCCGAAGAGATTCAGCACGCTCTTGATGCTCGGTGTGCGCACATCCCGATGAAGTTCGCCATCAGGAGATCCGAGGGCCGGACGTGTGAACGTGCCAACAAGACGCACGACATCAGTGATCTTACCGGCGGCTGGTGGAATCTCATCCTGCGGGTCAAAGAAGGCCGTATGCAAAGCGATGATGGATCCGGCACTGGCGCCACCGATGATGCATCGCGAGGTGTCGATCCCATACATGGAGGCGTTCTTGACGAGAAAGCGTAATCCGCCCCGAACATCCTGGATACCACGATAACAGGCACGAATGGCCTCGGACTCATCGTAGGCAAAGGGTGGATCGAGCAGGGAGCCGTGTATGCCGAGTCGATAGGAAATGGTCACCGCCGTGTATCCGCGCTTAGCCCATGTTTCAGCCAGCGAGTTGAAGTCCGAACGGTTCCCCTGAATGAACCCGCCGCCATGAATCCACACCACCAACGGACGCTTGGTTGCGTTATCGTTGGTAGGCATGAAGATGTTCATCTTCAGCGAGTCCACGCCGACATCGAAACGCGGCGCTACTCCATAGAACACATCTTTAACTGATCGGACCTTGTAGGTCTGATCGACGAATGGCTGAGCATGAAGCCGCATTGCCTGCATCAGCATGACGGCGGCGACAATGGCAAGGCGTTTCATGGACCACTCCTGCAGACTATGATTCGATGATGATAGTTGATCAATACTACGGAAGATGGGCTATTGGAGGATTTGGTCAAGGGTCATACCAAGGAACACGTCGAGCCGCATGCCGTCGCCGCCAACAACGATCAGTCGCGCATCGCCGTGCATCTTCCGAAACTGCTCAGCTCCTCGGTATGCCCTTCGGCTGTCTCCGCTCTTTACCTCGATAAGTACCAGCTGACGTGGACTCTGAAGGACGAAATCCACCTCGGCGTTGCCTTCTCGCCAATACTTGACAAACGTTGTTGTTCCCCGCGTCAAACCGAGAAGATGCGAACCAACGGCAGACTCAACGATCTGTCCGCGCAGCGCAGGGTCGATGGACTCTGCCGAACCAGACAGCCCGAGGATGGCAGAGAGCAATGCCGGTGCTGTACTGATGAGCTTTGGGCTCGCGGCGCGGGAACGCAACGCCGTGGCAGTGTACTTTTCGATTCCGGTCAACAGACCGCTATCAGAAAGAAGCGAAAGGTACTGTGCAATCGTTGCTGCGTTTCCAGAATCTTGTAGCTGACCGAGCAGCTTTTGAAGCGACACGATCTGTGTCGACATGCTTGTTCCGAGAATGAACAGGTTTCGAAGTAGGGCCGGCTTGTCAATCCGCTCAAGTGACAGAACATCAAGGGCCAAAGTGCTCTCAATGATGGACTGCTGCATGTAGTCCCGCCAGCGATCCGGCGTTGAACGGAATTCCATCGGACCCGGATACCCACCAACAATGAGATACTCATAAAACAACACACCAAAGGCATCCCGCATCTCGGGCCATGACCAGTGTCCGGCACGCAGCACTTCGAACCGACCGGCCAAACTCTCGGATATCCCCTTTCGGATGAGCGTTGTTGATGAACCCGTAAGCACCACCTGCACACGACATCCAGAGGCGGTGTCTTCATCCCACAGACGCTTGACGATCGAACTCCAGTCGGGCACCCTCTGGATCTCATCCACAGACAGCACGCAGCTGCCAAATTCACTAGCGATAGAGCGCGCACGCTTCCACTTCTCGATCAACCACTCACGACCAGTGATCTCCAAGTCGTCGGCGGAGATCGAAAACGTCGGCTTATCACACCCGTCAAGAGCTTGCCGCACGAGCGTGGTCTTGCCAACCTGTCGCGGACCGAGGATGATCTGCATGAACCGGCGAGGCTCAGCGAGCCGTCGTTCAAGTTCGTATGATTGCGGACGTCTATACATGATTTGTGAGGGATATCTCACAAAATTATGAGCGATCGCTCACAAAATCAATGGAGCGATGCTAACTGTCTTGTTTTGCAGGGGGCTACAGACGTATGAGCTCGTTGGCAATGCTCTCGATCGGACGTGTTGTACCATCCGTTGCACTCCGGATCATAGTTGCCGCGATGGCCCTTCCATGAACCGCCCGGTAGGCTCGAGGGATGAGAAACGCAAAAGTCTGGGCAAACCAGATACCGATGCGCTCTCCGATGCGCTCCTCGCGTCGGTCACCAACGATGAATGACGGACGCAGGATGGTCAGGCGTTCAAAGCCCAAAGCCTGCATGTCCCGCTCGAGGTCGTGCTTAACCTGGATGTAGAGGAACCGGGAGTTGGGTTTGATGCCGATGGAGCTGACCATGATCCAGTGCTTGGCACCATGCTCTCGGGCGAACCGGGCAACACGCATCGGGTATTCGTAGTCGAAGAGTCGATATCGCTCGGGACTCCCCGCAGTCTTGATCGTGGATCCCATGGCGCTGAACACCACGTCCACGTCGTATACATCCTCGGATCCGTCAAGAGCATCGAAGTCCTTCACGACGTTCCTAACACGTCCCGTGGGATCCGTTATCTCAAGGGGCCGACGCGTCAGCACATTGATGGTGGTGAACCGTTTATCATCAACAAGAAGCTTCGTGAGTTCGGTGCCCACAAGTCCCGTGGCACCGATGATGAGGGAACGCATGGGGGCACTCACGAATATGCTTCTGCAGTTTTGAGCTCCCGATTCAGAGCGTAGGTGAAGCCCTTCTGCAGAGCGTAGGCGCCATGCCGACCATCCTTGTCGACAGCTAGGATGCCCACTTGAAACTCCTTCCAGTTCGGGTGTTTCTTGACGATGCGACGAATGGCCTCTTCGCATGCCTCCTGGGGCGTAGCGCCGTAGCGCATACGTTCAACGGCCACGGTTGATGCACTCGTGCGGATCACGGACTCGCCAAGACCAGTGCAAGTGGCGCCCCCTACCTCATCGTCAACGAACAATCCCGCACCTATGATCGGCGAGTCGCCCACGCGTCCATGGATCTTGTAGGCGAGTCCGCTGGTAGTGCACGCTCCTGCCATACGTCCACGCGAATCACGCGCAAGGAGCCCAATGGTATCGTGGTTCTCGATGTTGATCACGGGCTTGTAATTCTTCTCCTTTACCCATTCCTGCCAGGCCTTGCGTGCTGCCTTCGAGAGGTCATTGGGCAGTTGCTTCATTCCGTTCTCGCGGGCAAAGCGTTCAGCACCAGCGCCCACGATCATCACATGCGGCGTTGTGTCCATCACCATTCGTGCCAGCGAGACCGGATGCTTGATGCCCTGCAGGAAGCAGGCCGAGCCGGCACGGCCATCGCCAGCCATGATGCATGCATCTAGCGTCACAATGCCATCACGATCCGGCAAGCCGCTAAGCCCCACACTCAGATTCGTCGGATCGGCCTCGGTCACCATCACGCCGTGTTCGACGGCATCGACAACGCTCCCACCCGAGGCAAGCGTCTTCAGCGCCGCCGCATTGGCCGCAATGCCATGGTCCCACGTTGAGATGACAAGGGGCTCTGCATCACCTGCAGCAGCAAGCGCCCTCGGCAGCTCCCTGGCAAGGGCAGCAACACCAATGGACGTGGCAAGGAAGGAACGACGGAGCATGTCAGGTTACAGGTTTTGGGTTTTGGGTTTTGGGTTTTGGGTTTTGGGTTTTCGTTGTAGGGGCGAGACGCAGTCTCGCCCGACGGGGAAGTACATCCGCAGCATCACCTGTCGACGCCTGCTGTTTTGCGCCAAAGCCACTCCATTGGACCCATTCGGTGGCGGGAAAGCCACAGCTTACTCAGCGCGATCTGTGCGGCAAGAATGACCAGTGCGAGGAGAGTTGACTCCGTTGCCGAGAGCTTATCGTATAGTCCAAATCCGTATCCGTAGAACAGCGTTGTAGCAACCACCGAGTGCATGAGATAGTTTGTCAGTGCCATCCTTCCGGCATGCGCAAACACCTGTAGACGTCGGGCGTTGAGGAGTATCAGTGCTACGTAGGAGAAACTCAGTAGCGGAGCGCCTACATGCGTGCTGAGACTTACGAGAAACGGTTCTTGCGCGGAGTACCCTACTAGCATGGCAATGGAGCCGAGAATGCCGAGGGGCAGTGTCACCTTCCAAGCGCGACGAAGAAAGGTCTCATGAATGCTGATGTTGGAGAGGATCTTCTCACGTCCTACAACCAGACCGAGCAGAAACATGGTAAAGACCATCGGGATCTGGATGTCAATGATGGATCGTTCTGAGGCACGAAGCTGGACCAATTCGGTGTATGTGCCGGACGAGTATGCCGAAATGCTCGCTGTTGACATCAGCGTGCTGGCATCCTCGAGTGGGACAAAGCTGAAGTAGACAGTTCCCGCAAGAGCTATTCCCCCGGCTGTTGCAAGGAGCGCTCTCGTGGGAAGTTTTCGCACCATCATCAACAGAACGCCGGCCAGCGCATAGAGTCGCAGAATATCGCCATCCCAGAGCAGGATCGAATGCGCAATGCCAATCAACAGCAAAACACCCAGCCGCTGCAGGTACAATCGTACAAATGGACGTCCCGACTCTTCCATGCGCTGCATCTGGACGGCAAAGCCAACGCCGAAGAGAAAGCTGAAAAGCAGATAGAACTTCGTCAGCGCAAAACAGGCTATTGCCAGGTCAACAACCTGATCGATTGCCGAGCCGCGCGCAGCAAACGTCCCGGCCCGCAGTGCCGAGCCGCTGAAGTCGACCATGTTCACAAGAAAGATGCCACACAAGGCTACACCCCGAAGAACATCGAGCTCCTCAATCCTTTTCGTCTTTTGTTCCATGATTTAGGTGTTGGGGTTTTGGGTTTTCGATGTACGGGCGAGACGCAGTCTCGCCCGACGGGGTTCGCCGGGATGACGGGTGGGTCCCGCTTTCGCGCGGATGACGACGTCACTTGTCACTTGTCACTTGTCACTCGTCACTTGTCACTCGTCACTTGTCACTTGTCACTTGTCACTTGTCACTTGTCTTCGGCACAAACCCCATCTCGTGCCACATGAACGTGTACTTGTCGGCCACACCCTCAAGGAGTTTGCGGCGATTGACATCTCCATGACCGGAGCGGAGTTTGACGCGAAGAAGCATGGGGCGCTGCCCCGTGTAGAGGCTTTGTAGCTGAGCTGCGTACTTGAAGCTGTGCGCCGGCACCACGCGGTCGTCATGATCTGCCGTCATCACCATTGTCGATGGATATTCGACGCCGGCGCGGAGATTGTGATATGGCGAGTAGGCATACAACGCCTTGAACTCGTCAGGCTTGCTGATCTCACCATAGTCAGCCTGCCAGTTCCAGCCGATCGTAAAACGATGGAATCGAAGCATGTCCATAACGCCGACCTCAGGGATCGCAACACGAAAGAGGTCTGGGCGCTGATTGATCACTGCTCCGACCAGTAGCCCCCCGTTGGAGCGCCCATTCAAAGCGAGTGCATCCCGTGTTGTTACAGCGTTGCCGATTAGCCATTCGGCGCAAGCGATCGCATCGTTAAAAACATTTTGCTTGTTGAGTCGCATCCCAGCCTTGTGCCAATCTTCACCATACTCGCCCCCTCCCCGGAGGTTAGCTATAGCAATCACGCAACCCTGCTCAAGCCAAGGAATGTAGTTGACGTTGAAGCTGGGCGTGATAGAGATGTTGAAGCCACCGTAACCGTAGAGTATTGTTGGACGTGGACCGCTCACACCCTTCTTGCGCAGAAGGGTCATCGGGATACGCGTTCCGTCTTTACTCTTCACAAAGACTTGCTCGGTGCTGAATGAAGATGGATCGAACGGAGCTTGGATGCTTTGCCACGTATCGACTGCGCCAGTAGCAACATCATAACGATAGATCGTTGTTGGTGTGGTGTACGATGTAAACGTGAAGTATACAGATGTATCACTGGTCCTGCCATCGAAACCAGAGACAGATCCAATGCCAGGAAGCTGAACGTCGGATAGCTTGTTTCCGTCAAGGTTGGCTACTTCAACAACGTGATGGACATCCGACATATAGGTGAGGAACATGCGTCCGCCACCAAAGGACAATTCATCAAGGACGATGCTCCGCTCGGCGACAACGGTCTCCATATCTGCCGCACCAAGGGGGTCAGCAATTCGCACGACGCGTCCATTAGGCGACCCATCTGTGCATACACCATAGAGGACTCCACGGTGATCATACCGTGGATAGAACGACGCCGATGCATTTGAATAGATCTTTCTCCATTCACTCAGCGACGCATCTAGGGGGCGAATGTATACGTCGTTGCCATCCTGATTTCCATTGCGAACGGTCCGGATCAGATAGGGTGAATCTTCAAGTATGTAACATCCAACGAACTGCTCGGGATTAGAGGCATCGGTATAAACCAGCTCGTCTTGGTTCTGCATGGTGCCCAGCCTATGGTACATGACATATTGCTGAGAATTGCGCTGCACTAAAGACTTTGACGCAGATGACGAGGAATCATAGCGCGAATAGTAGAACCCGTTCTCATGCCAGCTCACGCCCGAGTTTTTCACAAAACGCAAAACATCGGGAAGGATTTTCCGTGTGGCAATGTCCATGATGTAAATGTCACGCCAGTCCGAGCCCCCTTCCGATTTACCGAAGGCGAGATAGCGGCCGTCTTTGCTTTCGGTGGCAAACGCGAGCGTCACTGTACCATCAGCACTGAATGTATTGGGGTCAAGCAACACCTCGATCTCAGATGACCCATCGCGCTGCATGCACAGCACCGAATGATTCTGCCGTCCATCATTGCGATAGAAGAACGTCATCCCCGCCCTGTGCCAGGGCGCTGAACGCCGCTCAAAGGTGTTAACCTCATCAAGCCGATCGAGCAGTTTGGCGCGATATGGAATTGTGCCAAGAAATGCCTCAGAAACAGCGGCCTGCTTCTCCACCCACTGCTCCACCTCCGGGTCACGGTCATTCTCGAGCCATCGATATGGGTCGATCACCACCGTCCCGTGAATGGTATCGCGCACATCAACTCGGCGCGTTGTCGGATAGGTAAGGGGCTGAGCAGAGGCCCAGCTAACGGAAAGAAGCACGACTGTTGCGAAGATGAATGCGTTCATGCGGCAAAACTACAATGTCACTCGCCCCCTAGCCCTTCGAACTTGGCCTTCATCGTGGGGTTGTTCTTTGTAAGCTTCTTGATGGTCACTTCCTGGGCCTTGTCGTTGGCCAGACGCAGGTTTCGGTCGGCTCCGAGGAGTGCTTCCTTGGTCTTTTGCAGGTGATCGATAGACTTATCGATCTCATCGATGGCGGTCTGAAAGCGACGTGAGGCCAGATCGTAGTTCTTGCCGAAGGTAGTCTTGAATGCTTCAAGGTCTTCTTCGAACGTCGTGATGTCGATATTCTGCGCCTTGACCAGTGCCAGTTCGGCTTTGTACTGCAGGGTCTTCATCGATGCATTGCGCAGAAGAGTGATGATGGGGATGAAGAACTGTGGGCGAACAACGTACATCTTTGAGTGACGATGCGAGACGTCCACGATGCCGGCGTTATACAGTTCGTTATCTGGTTCGAGGAGTGACACCAGCACGGCATACTCGCAGTTTTTCTCGGCGCGATCCTTGTCAAGCTCCTTCAGGAAATCGTCGTTCCTCTTCTTGGTTGCCGTGGTATCCGCTTCATTCTTCATTTCGAACATGATCGACACTATCTCGTTGCCGTGTTGATCAGATTCACGGAAGATGAAGTCGCCCTTGCTTCCGGTTCGGGCATCATTATCCTTCTCGAAATAGGCATTCGGAAACGCTGCCGCGCGAATGCTATTGAAGGAGATCTCACAGTGTTGTTCGAGTGTCTCACCCAGCATCTTCGTCGAGAGCTTGGCCTTCATATCGCGCATGCGTTCGATCTGCTCATCGCGATCCTTGATCTGCGCCTCATACCGTTCTTTAAGCCCCTTTTCCTCCAGCTGTCGCTGCAATTCCAGTCTCTCAAGGGAGGCCTTCATTTCATTGCGTTCCCGCTCTGCTTTTTCGACCGCTTGAGTGATGGCCAACTGCTGCACGGTATCACGGTTCTCGAGCTTGGCTTTCAGATCACGGATCTCCTGCTCTTTGGCTGCTGCGGTACTTTGAATCTCCTGCTGCAACTGCTGCTGGGCCAACTGTGAAGCAGAGGTAAGCCGCTGGATCTCGGCATCCTTTACCGATGCCTCTCGCTCCAGTTGGGCTCTAAGTCTTGCTTCGGCAAGTTCGATGGCCGTTCGCTTATCATTCTCAGCCAACTCAAGTCGAGCATGAATCTCCTTCTCGAACTCGGAATCATGCACCTGCTTTAGGATATCGGCATAGCCCGCTTCATCGATCGTAAATGCCTTCCCACAGTGCGGACATTTGATCTCGTTCATGGTCAACCAGCCTTTGACACGATGTAACTACAATGGATCAAGTTACGGTATGGCGGAGTCATCACGGCGTAGGCCCGTCATCACGGCGTAGGCCCGGATCCATCTTCGTCATCCCCGCGAGGTCCTTCGTCGCCTTCGGCTCCTCAGGATGACGCACCGCGCATTTCTTTGGGGGAACAAGCAAATCGCCGCGCGCTACGCGCGGCGATTTCAGATGTTGCTACAAAAGCGAAAGCGTGCGTCATCCTGAGGCCCGGAGGGCCGAAGGACCTCGCGGAATGACGTAACTCGTCTCTCGTCTCTTGTCTCTCGTCTCTAGTAACTCGTAACAATCGCCTGATACAGCGGCATTCCGAGAGTGATATTGAACGGGAAGGTTACGCCCAGAGCCATTGGGATGTAGAGTCCGGGGTCGGCCTTGGGGACTGCCAGGCGCATGGCAGCGGGGACGGCTATGTAGCTGGCACTGGCGGCCAAGACGGCGAACATGAAGCGGTTGCCGGCATCGTGGGTTACAAGCTGGCTGGCATAGGCCACAACGCAGCCATTGATGACGGGAAGGAGAATGCCTGTGGCAATGGCCGACCAACCATGCTCTCGGAATGACTTCAGTCGGTTGCCCGTGATAAGCCCCATCTCAAGAAGGAAGATCGCCAGAAAGCCCTTGAAGATGTCCGTGGTGAACGGCTTGATACCCATTGCGGCCTTCTCGTCAGAGATGATGCCGATGATGAGGCTGCCCGTGATCATCAGCACACTGCCATTGGTGAAGGCGTGGTGGACAACCTCGCCAAAGCGCACGGACTGTCGGCTTTCGTGATCGTAGATGGTCACCAGAATGACACCCACAATGATGGCCGGAGATTCCATGAGGGCCATCACGGCCACCATATGTCCGCCAAAGGTCATGCCCTGGGCTTCGAGATACGACGAGGCAGCAACGAAGGTAACAGCACTTACCGAACCAAAGGAAGCGGCAATGGCGCCGGCATCATATACCGACAGCCACCGACGCAACAAATGGAAGGCATAGAGTGGAATGGCTGATGCGATCACTAGACCGGCAATGCACGACCAGACAATCTCCGACGTGATTGCGCTGTGCGCCAGCTCCTGCCCGCCTTTGAAGCCGATCGAGAACAACAGATACAGACTGATGAACTTGGCGGTAGTTGCCGGAATCTCCAGGTCGCTCTTCAGACGTACGGCCAGAATGCCGAGAAGAAAGAACAGCAACGTGGGATTGGTCAGGTTCGATATGAGAAGGGTGATGTCCATGCTGCAAAAGCTCCGCGAAAATACGAGAAGCAGAAAGGGGCGATGCATCGTGTGTCGTGCATCGCCCCTTGAAATGTCAACTGGTTGATGATCGTGGATCAGCCGACGAAGAAGTCGTCACCGCCACCCTTTGACTCGTCGCGCGGTGGACGTTCCTCACGTGGTGCATCATGACGCGGAGCGTCGTCGTTGTGACGCGGGCCTCTGTCGTCGCGTGGTCCGCGATCCCGATCTCCGCCACGGCCGCCGCCATAACCACCGCGACCACCGCGGTCTCCACCACGATCTCCGCCGCGTCCGCCGCGGTCTCCGCCACGACCATAACGATCACCGCCACGATCTCCGCCGCGATCACGATCGCGTGGTGGACGTGGACGATCCTCATACGGCTCCATACCTTCTGGCAGCGGGAGAAGGGCCTTGCGCGAGAGACGGATCTTACCGTCCGGCTGCACTTCGATGACCTTCACTTCGATGATATCGCCCACCTTGAGAACGTCCGAAACGTTCTCCACGCGACGGTGGTCGATCTGCGAGATGTGAAGAAGCCCTTCCTTCTTTGGCTTCAGCTCAACAAAGGCACCCAGACCCTCACGAACTTCCTTGACCCTGCCCTTGATGACCGAGTCGAGTTCGATCGGGCGCGTGATGTCACGAATACGCGCGATGGCGGCATCGGCGCTCGCCTGGTCGATCGCTGCGATCGTCACCGTTCCATCGTCTTCGATGTTGATCTCCGCACCCGTCTCCTTGACGATGCTGCGGATCATTTCGCCGCCAGGTCCGATAACCGCGCCGATGGACTCGACCGGAATCTGGATGGTTGTGAGCTTTGGAGCATACGGTGACAGTTCGGCGTTTGGTTGCGCCATGTGCGCATTCATGATGCCGAGGATATGCAGACGTCCGTCACGTGCCTGCTGCAGAGCCGTGCGCATAATGTCTACCGACAGACCTTCGATCTTGATGTCCATCTGGCAGGCCGTGATGCCCTCGTAGGTACCCGTGACCTTGAAGTCCATGTCACCGAGGAAGTCTTCGTCGCCAAGAATGTCGCTGAGCACGGCAACGCGGTTGTCTTCCATGATCAGACCCATGGCGATACCAGCAACGGCCTTCTTGAACGGCACGCCCGCATGGAATAGGGCCAGAGAGCCGGCACAGACCGTTGCCATTGACGACGAGCCATTCGACTCGAGAATGTCCGACACCACGCGGATGGTGTATGGGAACTCTGTCTCGTCAGGAATGAAGTGCTTGAGTGAACGCTCGGCAAGGTCGCCGTGGCCCGTCTCACGACGGCTGGTGAAGCCGAAGCGTCCGGTCTCTCCTGTCGAGAATGGCGGGAAGTTGTAGTGCAGCATGTAGCGAATGTCATACGTCGGCAGCAGGCCGTCGATGAGCTGCTGATCCTTCTTCGTACCCAAGGTTACAGTCGTGAGCGACTGCGTTTCACCACGCGTGAACAGCGCCGAACCGTGCGTGCGCGGAAGCACACCGGTCTCTACGGCGATCGGGCGGATCTGCGTCGTTGAACGTCCGTCAAGACGGCGTCCTTCGGCCAGGATCATTTCGCGCATTTCACGTGCTTCGATCTTCTTGACGATGCCGCCGAGCATCTTGCCAACATTGATTCCGGTATAGGTATCCGGATTTGCTTCAACAACGGCATTGGCTGCCGCCGTAGCGAGGCTCTTCACCTCTGAGCGGAATGCGCTGCGCTGTTCCTTCGATGACTCGATACGGATCTGCGTGCGGATGCGCTCGGCAATGGCGGACTCGACAGCGGCAAGGAGTTCGGCCGGTGTTTCGGACGGAACAACTTCGCGCTTCTTGATGTCGAGCATTCCCATCAGCTCACGCTGCATGGCGTTGATCTCACGGATCCAATTATGGGCGAACTCCATCGCGGCGATGAACTCGTCCTCGGAGATCTCCTTGCTCGATCCTTCGACCATCACGATGGATGAGTCGGAACCGGCAACCATGATCTCAAGATCTGATTCCTCGATCTGTGAACGCGTTGGATTGATGATAAACTCACCGTTGACGCGTCCGACGCGAACTTCGGCGATCGGCCCCTTGAACGGGATGTCGCTGATCATCAGCGCCGCAGAGGCGCCGATGGCGGCCAGCACATCCGGCTCGTTCTCCATGTCGTACGAGTACACCGTGGCGATCACCTGCGTGTCATTGCGCCATTCCTTCGGGAAGAGCGGACGCAGTGGACGATCGAGCAGACGCGAGGTGAGCGTCTCGGTGGTTGTTGGACGACCCTCACGACGGAAGAAACCGCCAGGAATCTTGCCCGACGAAGCCAGCTTTTCGCGGTATTCGCAGGTAAGAGGAAGGAAGTCGATGTCTGGCTTCGGCTCTGCGCTCGCGTTCGCCGCAACCAGCACCATTGTTTCGCCGTAGGTGACCATCACCGAACCGGCAGAGAGCTTGGCAAAGCGGCCTGTCTCGATGGACAGTTCCTTGCCGTTGATGATCTTTTTGACCGTGTGCATAGTGCACTCCATATGTGGTTGAATGTCAACCCATGTTGTGGGTTGTCACGGCACCGCGGTCAGCTATCACTCCTTGTCAGGGGGCTGAGGGTTGAGCCCCCTGACAAAGAGTGCCACGATGCCATAAAAAAGAGTCAAAGATGGGCGGCGAACACCGTGAAGATGATCGCCGCCTCGGTTGATAGCAACGTTTACTTGCGCAGCCCGAGCTGTGCCAGGATCTCGCGGTAGCGCTGGATGTTGTTCTTCTGCAGGTAGCCCAGAAGATTCTTGCGCTTTGCCACGAGCATGATCAGACCGCGACGTGAGTGGTGGTCCTTGCGATGCTGTTCGCAGTGAGCCGAAAGAGCCTTGATGTGCTCGGTCAGCAGTGCGATCTGCACTTCCGGCTTACCGGTGTTTGAGGATCCGCCGCCGAATTGAGCGACGACCTCAGCTTTACGTTCCTTGGAGATCATTTCGTCCTCCATTCCCTTAAGTGATGTTGATAGGTTGTTGTTTGATTTCTGTCTTGTTGAAGTTGTTCGAGAAACTCTTCGAGCGATGCAAAGCGCCGTTCGTCGCGAATCTTATCGATGAACTGCACGTCCAGTGTGCGTCCGTAGAGATCCTCATTGAGGTCCAGGAAATGCACCTCGAGGGTTGATTGTGTGTCATCGGTGAACGTTGGTCGCACGCCGATGTTGGCCATTCCAAGCTGCGGCGTTCCGTTGATCTCAGCAGCCACAACGTACACGCCATTTCCGGGTAGGAGCTTATGCTCGCCAGCCGGACGAATGTTTGCCGTTGGTATGCCGATCTGGCGTCCGCGTCCGTCTCCCTGCACGACAAGCCCCCTAACCGAGTACAGGCGTCCAAGCATGCGGGTTGCCTCCGCGATCTCACCTCGTTGCAGAGCCTGTCGAACCTTGGTGCTGCTTACCACCACACCATCGAAGGCAAGGGGCGGTATGGGCTCCACAGTGAATCCACACTCGGGAGCAAGACGCTGCAACAGCTCTTCATTGCCGCCACGATCCTTTCCAAACACATGATCGTGACCAATGAAGAAGTGTTGTACCCCAATGTCCCGTACGATAACGGACGTTACGAAGTTGGCAGCTTCGGTGGAGGCGAATTCCCGCGTGAATGGGATGATGACCGTCATATCCACACCATTTCTGGCAAGCAGCTCACAGCGTTCGTCGATATCCGTCAGAAGTCGAAGCGGCTCGCGGCCTTCGCGTGCAAGGACGATTTGCGGGTGCGGATCAAAGGTCACCACCACAATACGCTCGTTATGCTCGGCACTAACACGCTGCATCAGCTCCAGAATGCCGACATGTCCAAGGTGGACACCGTCGAACGTCCCCACTGTGATGGCAGTGGACTTCTGAAACGGCATGGCATCGGTTCCGTAGCGCACGATCGTCATGCCACCTCCTGCGGTTGAAGCAGCTGGCGCAATTCATCAATGCGCAGCGCATGCTCGACATGATGCTTGCCGCTTGATGTGCGGCGTAGTGTCCAGATGTATCCGCCACAACCTAACTTCTGACCCAGATCCCGGGCAATCGAGCGGATGTAGGTACCGCGCGAGCATGTGATCGTACAGCGTACATCAGGCCATGTGACCGACACGTCACGGATCTCATGAACTGTGATCTGCCGGATCTTGGGTATAAACTCAATACCCTTGCGGGCAAGGTCATACTGACGTCTTCCCTGGTGCCTGACGGCGCTGTACGCCGGCGGTGTTTGCTCGATGGTGCCCGTGAAGGACATCAACGCCTCAACTATGGCATCGGTCGCTATCGGTTCAACGATGCGCTCTGTGCATTCGCCGGCACGATCATCGGTCGTCGAATCACCACCCAGACGGATCACGACCTCGTAGGTCTTGACACCTTCCTGCAGCGATTCGATATCCTTTGTTGCCTTGCCGAAGCACAGGACCAGGAGCCCCGTGGCAAGTGGATCCAGTGTTCCGGCATGTCCAACGCGTTTGACGCGGGTGAGATTGCGAATCTTTGCCACGCAGTCAAACGACGTCCAGGTTTCTTCCTTGTCAATGAGCGCGATTGCCCCGTCCGTTCGTGCCGTTTCCAACCACTGCTCGATCGTCGCACAGGTCGAACGATCAAGCGTCATTCGATCATTCATTCGTTGCTGTGTCATCGTGATGAGCTTCATCGACCGGCCTTACCCGGTCTAGGATCGCCTCGATGCGCTGGGCACGGTCGAGCGAGTCGTCAATGAAGAACTGCAATTGCGGAGTGTAGCGAAGTCTGAGCGACGTAGCGAGGTGATGACGCACACGTCCCATGTAGTGCTTATCGATCTGATCGAGTACTTCGGCAGGGGTGATTCCCTTACCTCCGAACACACTCAGGTACACACGTGCCAGCTGAAGGTCTGCCGACAGGCGCACCTCCGTCACGGAGATGAATCCTGCGGAAAGTTCCTCGGCGATCGACCTCAGGGGGCTTGCCAGGGCCTTTTGGATTTCGCCGGCCACGCGCTCTGTACGGATCGACACGACTACGACAGCTTCCGTTTCACTTCAATGGTCTTGTAGCTTTCAATGATATCGCCTACCTCAAGGTCATTGAAGCCCTGGATACCAATACCGCACTCGTAGCCGGTATCAACCTCGCGCACATCGTCCTTGACGCGCTTGAGAGAGGTGAGCGTACCCTTGTAGATCTCGAATCCGTCGCGCAAAACGCGGACCTTGTCATTACGGGTGATCTTACCGTTCTGCACGTAGCAGCCGGCGATCGTCCCGAGTCGGCTGATCTTGAAGATGGCACGGATCTCAACGGTAGAGGTGATCTCTTCCTTGATGTCCGGCGTAAGCATCCCTTCGAGGGCCAGCTGCACTTCGTTGATACAGTCGTAAATGATCGAGTACAGACGGATCTCAACGCTTTCGCTTTCGGCGAGCTTGCGGGTGGCAGGGGGCACGTTGACTTGGAAGCCGACGACGATGGCATCGGAAGCCGACGCGAGCATGATGTCGCTTTCAGAGATCGCACCCACACCGCGATAGAGGATCCGCACTTTGACCTCTGGCGTCGAAAGCTTCTGCAGCGAGTCGGCAAGAGCTTCAACCGATCCAGACACGTCAGCACGGACGATAAGCCGGAGCTCCTTGACGCCCCCTTGCTGGATCTGTGCAGAAATATCGTCGAGCGTAAGGTGACGCATTCCGCGGAACTGCTGCTCGCGGCGCAGCTGCTGACGGCGAGTGGCAACGTCGCGGGCCTCGGCATCGGTCTCCATTTCCAGCAGTACATCCCCGGCGTTCGGGAGTCCGTCAAATCCAGTCACCTGAGCTGGCATCGACGGTCCAGCCGAGTCAAGCCGGTGACCACGTTCGTCGAACATAGCGCGCACGCGTCCGGCAAACTGACCGCAGACGAAGATGTCGCCCACGTTGAGGGTGCCCTTCTGGACGATCACGGTGACGACGTTACCGCGCCCCTTATCGATGTGTGCTTCAATGACCGTAGCACGGGCATTTCTATCAGGATTGGCCTTGAGCTCAAGAATATCTGCTTCAAGAAGGATCTTCTCGAGCAGCGTCGGAATGTTGAGTCCCGACTTGGCAGAGATCTCAACGCACTGGTACTTTCCGCCCCAGTCTTCTACGAGCACACCATGGTCGGCGAGTTGCTGGCGAATGCGATCCGGATTAGCCTCCGGACGGTCCACCTTATTGATTGCAACAACGATCGGCACACCAGCTGCCTGCGAGTGGGAGATAGCCTCGATCGTTTGAGGCATCACGCTATCGTCAGCGGCAACCACCAGAACCACGATGTCCGTGACCTGCGCACCACGAGCACGCATAGCCGTAAAGGCTTCGTGACCCGGCGTGTCGAGGAACGAAATGTTGCGTCCGTTCGGCAGCTCCACGCGATAAGCGCCGATGTGCTGCGTGATGCCGCCGGCTTCACCGGCCACCACGTTGGCATTGCGGATATAATCGAGAAGCGACGTCTTACCATGGTCAACGTGACCCATGATCGTAACGATCGGCGACCGCGGCTGCAGTGTTTCCGGTGCGTCTTCGATCTCAATCTCTTCCTGCTCGGCCTGCTCATCAAGGAAAGAGACTTCGAATCCGTAGTCGGAAGCGATCAGCGTGATCGTGTCTTTGTCAAGGCGCTGGTTGATGGATACCATCAGACCCAGACCCATACACTTCATAATGATGTCAGAAGCCGTCACGCGCATCATGTTCGCAAGGTCGGCCGTGGTCACAAACTCCGACAAACGCAGAGTTGAGCTCTCGCGGGCGAGCTCTTCCTGACGGATGGCTTCCTTCTCCTCGCGCTCCAGACGCTTACGCATACGCAGCTTGGCACGTCCGCCTGCTGGGGCGAGTTCCATGCCCGAGAGTGTCTGACGGATTGCGCGTTCGACATCCGAGTCAGACACCTGACTACGCATACCCTTTGCGGGTGTTTTCTTCTTTTTCTTGTCGTCAGCCTTTTTGGCTGCCGAAGATGGGGCTGGTGGCCCAAAGTCACGACGGCGAGCACCATCAGCGCCTGCCGGGGCTGCGCCCGTGCCCGCGGGACCCCGTCCACGTGCTACCAGTGCATCACCGATAGCACCGCGGCGTCCGTCACGTTGTTCTGATGGGCGGCGCTCATCACGCTTCGGACGAGGTGGCGCCTTGGGCGCAAGATCGATCTTTCCAACAACTGTGAGACCGCGCAGCTGCGTAGTTCCGCTCGGATTGTACTGCACTTCGACCACACCCTTGCGACGGCGCTTGCCCTTCTTCTCGTCGGATTCCTCAGATCCACCTTCGCCGCCTTCCGCTGCTGGTGCTTCAGCAGCTGGGACTTCGGCAACAGGAGCTGCAGGCTCAACCTTTGGTCTGATCGGGGCTGGCTCGTAGTCCTTGCCGGCCTTGGCTTCGCCTGCCTTGGCAGCCTTGTCGGCCGCTTCTTTTTTCTTTGCTTCGCTCAGGTCGATTACAGCTCCAACGGCCGGACCGGCCGGAATTGCCGGCTGTTGCGCCTCGACCGCCGCTGGCGCGGCTACTTCGACAGACTCGGAAACAGGCGCAGGC